>JAYTOE010000206.1:0-30490 GCA_043747935.1 Akkermansiaceae bacterium | reverse complement strand
GGCTACCGCAGCTTTGAATTGCTGCAAATCACTCTATTCCATACACTTGGAAAACTTCCCGAACCAAAATTCACCCACAGATTTTGCTGAAGAGCCTTTCTTTTTAACGCTTTGACAGATAGAGAAAAGAAATCTTTGTTCCTAATCGTAAGCAATTCCAAATATTGTTTAAAACAACCAACAAAACAACACTACCCACCAATGAAACCAAAAAAGTTCCGTTCCCTTAGGGGCTTCGCCCTTATCGCCGTAGCAGCGTCCTCCTTGGGCGTCAGCCAAGCCCAAACCGTAACACGTGACCTGGACGCCGACGGCATCGAGAATATCTCCGATCCGGATGTTGATGGTGACGGTTCCCTGAATGGTGCCGACCTCAATGTGGACGGTGGCGTATGCGTCAGCGGCTCGCTAAAGGACAAATACATCGGCGACCGCCTTCCGAATGGCGATCCACTCGAGCTCGACATCGACGCAGACGGACTCAGTGACAGATCCTTCGCCGAAAAGGATATGGATGGCGACGGATTGAGTGATAGTTCACTTGCTGAAAAGAATATCGACGGCGACGGATTCGCTGATGATTCCGCGCTAGAGACAGACATCGATGGCGATGGCCTCAGCGACGGGAGCACTGAGGAAGTTAATATCGACGGCGATGATCTCTCAGACGGTAATCCTCTGGAAGGTGACATCGATGGCGACGGATTGACTGATGGCTCGCTTGTCGAAGAAGATATCGACGGTGATGGATTGGATGATGATTCCCTCTCTGAAAAGAACATAGACGGTGATGCCTTCGACGACGATAATCTTGCTGAGGATAACATCGACGGTGACAGCCTTGTCGATAATGATATCAAGGAAGCTGATACCGATGGCGACGGTCTTTCTGACATCGCTCTGGACGAAAAGGACATCGATGGCGACGGATTGAGTGATGACTCGCTTGCCGAAGAGGACATCGACGGTGATGGATTGGAAGATGATTCCCTAGATGAAACCAACATCGACGGTGATACCCTTGACGATGATAGCGCCGATGAAAACAATATCGACGGCGATGATCGCTCTGATGTTAATCCTGCGGAAGTAGATATCGATGGCGACGGCCGTAATGACGATGCTGCGGATGAGGAAGATATCGACGGGGACGGCCGAAATGACGATGACGCGGCTGAGGACGACATCGACGGTGATGGCAGCAGTGACGATGATGACGACGATGCCGACGGCGATGGCAAGGGCGGTGCCGATGATGACGATGATGACGGCGATGGTAGCGGTGACGATGAAGACGACGACGACGACGGTGATGGCATCGACGATGCCGATGATGCCGACGAGACTGATGACTGAGACCCCTGATCCATCGTATTGCGGTCATGCATTCAAAGTCCGGTGACCCATTCAATTCACAACGGGACTCCTGCATTGCGGGAGTCCCGTTTTTTTGAAACAACAACCCCATGATGAAGATCTTGTCAGGCTCACCGTGGGTCATGCTGTTCATCGGCTTGATCGTGGGTGGCCTTTTGATGCATGGGCTGGATTCCCGAAGGCTTGGCAGCACGGCGGATCAAGATACGGGGTTCCGTCCTTCTCGTGACCGTGCAAAGCTGACATCCCCGTCCCCGGGAGCCGCCGCAGGCGGGCATATGCTCAAGGTGGGGATCGATCCGGAGGAGGCATGGTGGGGAGTGCTCGAGATTCGGAATTTTTCCGAGCGTTCCGCAGCGGTTTCCGCACTCATGAAGGAATGGGCGATGCAGGATCCGGCTGCGGCCTTGAATTCTGCGCGGGATTTGCCGGCCGGCATGCTGAGATCGGAGGCGGTGACCTCCGCCTTGTATGGTTGGGCCACGGAGCAACCGGCCGAGGCCGCCAAATGGGCTCGTGAAAACCTGACTGGCCCGGTGGCCGGGGAGTCATTTGCGACCATTGCCGGGGTCTGGTCCGAGAGTGATCCGGCCGCGGCCGCGGAGTGGGTGGCGGGTCTGCCCAACGGGGTTCTGGCGGATGGTGCCACCCGCGTGCTGATCGGTAACTGGGTCTCGCGTGACCCGGAATCTGCCGTGCGCTGGATCGACACCACCCGCGATCCGTCGCGCCGTGCAGAGGCTCTCTCGGTTCTCACCTCGGAGTGGTGCCGCCAGTCACCCGCCGATGCTGCCAAGTGGGTCGAGTCGCGGTTGGACACACCCGAGGCGCGAGATCTTTCCGGCGCTCTCATCGGCGTCTGGGGAGCCCAAGATCCTGGCGCTGCCGCCGAATGGGTCGGCAAGTTGCAAGGCGATACCCAGGTTGTGGCGGCCGCCAATCTGCTGTCGCTTTGGTCAGGGGTTGATCCTCAGTCCGCTGCCGCCTGGGCGGCAAGTTTTCCCGCAGGTGAAACCCGCAATGAGGCGATTCCCACCATCGCCGCACGCTGGGCAGGTTCTGAGCCTGAAATGGCCGTGGCTTGGGCGCTCAGCCTACCCGATTCCCCGGAACAGGCGGAAGCGCTCGACGGCGCGGTTCGCACATGGTCAGCGGTTTCTCCCGACAGCCTGCAATCTTGGGTCGGGCAGCAACCACCGGGGGAGGCCGCCGATATGCTGCGTGGTGTCGCATCGCTTTCCCTGATGGAATCGGAACCAGTAGAGGCGCTTTCGATGGCGGAGGGCATTTCCCAACAAGAGCACCGTGAGGATGCGCTTGTGGCGATACTGAACCGCTGGTCTAAGGAAGATCCCGCTGCCGTGAAGTAGTGGTTCGGGCAGTCCAACCAGCCGCCTGCGCTGCGATCACGTGTGGCCGTCTTGCGACCTTAACATTTCCCATTTCCCTGCTCTACTGATAAAAAAATGCCCGGCACGGATCGCCGATAATTTCCTGGGAAGCGGATACGAGAGGATTCCCAGCCGTCGTCAAGGATAGTCCGAGCAGATGGCATTCACTCCGGAGGAGAGGACTCGCGCCACCTCGCGTTCGTCAGTTAGATTGACGGACCATGCCGCCGAGGTCAGTCCCGCCGACCGGATGCGCTGCACTAGGCGTCGCGTGCAGTTCGAGTGATGAACAAACCAGCCGTCTCCGCCCAGATCCCGGATCCGCGCCGGAGTTTTCGCGTCGAACCAGATTCGTTTCCGGGCTGGCAACCATTTGACCACCCCTTCCTGCTGCAAGCGGTTTAGCAGCCGCGCATGCCCTTGATTTTCCAGGGTGTGGCTGGTGAACCAGACGGGAACTTCCGGCAGAAGCGACTTCGCGTGGATCATCGCGCCCCAGTCGAATGCGCAGAAGATCGTTCTTTTCGCGAAGCCCGTTGCCTTTACCAAGGCGACAACCCGTTCGACCAGCGGCAGCCACGGCTGCGAGGCTGCGGCGGACACGTCACTCTTGATCTCGATGATCAGCCGGAATGTTTCGGAGCGGGCTTGCGCCAGCGCGATCACCTCATCCAGCGTGGGAATCCTTTCCCCAGGGACGGCGACCAGGCGGTTGAACCGCAAATGATAGTCGGTGCCTGGATTGGGCATGCCCACTTCATAACTCCGGAGTTCGTCGAAAGCGGTCGAGCCAATGGGAATGATATCGTCCGGTTGCAGCCAGGTGCCGTCAGCACTGCGGCAAAGGTGGTGATTCAGTCGGGCATTGTGGTAAGCCACGATGCGGCCGTCGCTTGACAGTTGCACGTCGAGTTCCGCGCCGTCGCATCCCGTCTCGATGGCATGGCGGAAGGCGGCCAGCGTGTTTTCAGGCCGCCAGCCACCGCCGCCACGGTGAGCGATGCGCAACGGAGCCGGCTCAATCGTTTTCCCGGATGCTTTCATAAATCACGCTGGCGAAGCGGGCGAGCGACCCTTCCGGGAATTCCCCGAGCGAATCCGCGCAAACGAGCTTCCGCTGGTCGAACATGCGATCGTCTTGGATAATCTCGCCGATTAGCGAGGTGATATCCTCGCCACGGTCGAGGATATAGGTCGCGGCACTGGAGGGGAATTCCGCTCGCAGATGATCGTGCGTTTCGAGCTTCGGATTGGTCAGGATCATCGGCTTGAGCGTGTATAAATAATCGTTCAGAACGCTCGAAACATCCGTGATCATCAGATCCGATTCGTTCATGCAGTCGAAAATCGGCCGCGTGGCGGCGATCACCTCGATATTTTGGCTTCGTTCGGCGAGCTCGAGCATGCGTTTCAGGTAGATGCCGGTCTCGTTGGGTTTGGCCGTTCCCGTATAGGGATGCGGCTTGAATAGCACTTTGAAATCACTGCGTTCTGCGAGGGCTTGCAGGAGTTGCATGCCGTATTCGTTGATCGAAGCATAGTTGGCCTCCTCGACGAAACCCTCCCAAGTGGGTGCAAACAGGATCGTTCGCACGGCGGATGCAGGCTTGTCCTTGCGTGACAGCAGCAGTTCCGTCTGAGGTCTGCCGACGTGGACGACCTGTTCGTTACGAACCGGCAGCCCTGCGTCCCTAAGGCGGCGTTCCGCCAAGGGGCCAGCCACCAGAAGCTTATCGTATGCCATGAGGAACTTGCTCTGGTTCACCACCTTGTCGCTTTCGCCATGGTTGATGAAGAAGTGGTTCATCTTGAAGAACCTCAGCGAATTCGTGTTCTTCTGGGTGTTGGCGGGATAGAGAATCGTGCGCACTCCGCATTTTTCCAGAAACTCAAGATCCCGCATCGATTCGAAAAAATATACCGGCATCGATGTCGGCAGCAGTCCCGCCGCGATACGCCGCTCTCGGATCACTATGGCACAGCGGGCGTCGAGTTTTTCCAGCACCGGAATCCACATGTTGCACTGGTAGGCTACATCTTCGAGTCCTGATATATAAATCACCAACTG
The DNA here is from genome assembly GCA_043747935.1 of Akkermansiaceae bacterium. GTDB lineage: Bacteria > Verrucomicrobiota > Verrucomicrobiia > Verrucomicrobiales > Akkermansiaceae > Luteolibacter. The sequence continues at coordinate 25,654 of JAYTOE010000206.1, read as the reverse complement.
CGGCCTATCCTCCATCAGTTGAGGCAGATTCGCATCCGTGTAATTGCGATACGCGCCGTGGAAGCCGCGTGCGAATTCCTTCTCGCCCGCGTCGGAGAGTCGGTGCAAGCAGCGCAGCACGCCGCTCTCGTCGCCTGCGATCATCCGTTCCATCAGGTGGTCGCGCAGGGTGAAGAGATAGGTTTTTTCGTTCACCACCGTGGCATTCTCGGCGGAGATCAGGTAATCCGTCTCAAGCAAACCCGCGGCGGGATTTTGGGTGAAATCGGCGAAGTAGGCAGCGGCATGTCCCGGCACCGCCACCTCCCGGTCGCGCACCTTCACCCGGCCGAGTGCGAAGGGCTTGTTCTTCCACTCCAGCCCGCCGCATCCATGGATCCATCCGCCATCCCGCTCACGGTGCAGGAAGATCCTTATCGCGATGCCGTTTGCGTGCTTGAAACGCAGCAGTCCGCCCTCGTCCGAGAGCCCTTCCGCGGCATGGAAATCCGTGGCTTCCCGCAACAGCTCCTCCACCTCCGCCAGGGAATCGCCGCCCAGCACCGCGACGTCCACGCTGTCATCCAGACCCGGGACGATGTCCCGGCGGGTAAGGTGGAGCAGCGTCCTGCGGATCGCGCAATAGGGGACTCCCGCGTGTTCCAGCAGTCCGGCCAGGGCGCACAAGGCTGTCGCGGATCGCTCGCCGGCGGACTCGATCGAGGCCAGCGTGATGTTTTTCAGCGCAAAGGCCATGTGCGGCATATTGCGGTATTCGGGGTGGACTGCGTTATCGAAGATTTCGGGAGGACACGCCGCCCTATTCTTGCCGAATGCGAGCACGCTTTCCTTTTGGATCCGCTCCGCCTCTACCTGATTTCCCGCCGTCAAGGCGGCGCTCGCCACATGGCGAGCCACCTTCATGTAGTAGGTCGACATCTTCCTGGATGTCTTGAACGTCAGCCAGGCCTTGAAAAACGTGTTGAAATCCTCGCGGTCGCGCACCAGCAGGGAGGCCTCCTTCCAAGTCAGCGAATCGCCTGCTTTGCCGATGATTCCGCCCAAGACTTGCAGAGCCATGCTTAGCTGGCCGGTTTGTCTCGCCGCACGGGCATACAACCTCGCCGCCGGCTGGTTGCTCGCCAGTGTGTCGAGGTGACCACCAATGATGTCCATGCATTCCGTGTAGCGACCTTCGGCGAACAGCGCGAAAGCCTTGATATGCGATGTCCTGAGCTTTGAGGGGTTCATTTCCAGCCCCAGCGCCAGCAACCGCGCGTGATTGCCTTGCGCGGCGTATCGTTCCGCTGCCAGGACAGCCATCTGCGAATCCATGACCGGCATTTCACTGCCGTAGGCCGATAAAATGAGAGCAAACAGCTTGTCGAATTCTTCGAACCGTTCCGCCAGCGTGAGCACCTTCAGGGTTTCCGTGAATCCGGTGTCCAGCATTTGAGGCAGACTCGCATCCGTGAATTTGCCATACGCGCTGTGAAAGATGCGTGCGAATTCACTGTCTCCCGCGTCGGAAAGTCGGTGTAAGCAGCGCAGCATGCCGCTCTCGTCGCCTGCGATCATCCGTTCCATCAAGTGGTCGCGCAGGGTGAAGAGATAGGTTTTTTCGTCCACCACCGTGCCGTTCCCGGCGGAGATCAGGTAATCCGTTTCACGGAAATCCGCGGTGGGATTTTGGGTGAAATCGGCGAAGTAGGCAGCGGCATCTTCCGGCACCGCCACCTCCTGGTCGCGCACCTTCACCCGGCCGAGTGCGAAGGGCTTGTTCTTCCACTCCAGCCCGCCGCATCCATGGATCCATCCGCCATCCCGCTCGCGGTGCAGGAAGATCCTTATCGAGATGCCGTTTACATGCTGGATCCGCAGCAGTCCGCCCTCGTCCGAGAGTCCTTCCGCGGCATGGAAATCCGTGACTTCCCGCAACAGCCCCTCCACCTCCGCCAGGGAATCGCCGCCCAGCACCGCGACGTCTAGGCTGTCGTCCAGATCCGGGACGATGTCCCGGCGGGTAAGGTGGAGCAGCGTCCTGCGGATCGCACAATAGGGGACTCCCGCGTGTTCCAGCAGTCCGGCCAAGGAGCACAAGGCCGTCGCGGACCGCTCGCCGGTGGACTCGATCGAGGCCAGCGCGATATCTTTCAGCGAAAAGGCCATGTGCGGCAGGTTGCGGTATTCGGGGTGGACCGCGGCATCGAAGAATTCGGGCGGACGCGTCGCCCTGTTCTTGCCGAATGCGATCACGCTTTCCCTTTGGATCCGCTCCGCCTCTTCCTGATTGCCCGTGGTAAAGGCGGCGCTCGCCACATGGCGAGCCACCTTCATGAAGTAGGCAGACACCTTCCTGGACTTTTTAAACTTCAGCCATGCCTCGAAAAACGTGTTGAAATCTTCGCTGTCGCGCACCAGCAGGGAGGCCTCCTTCCAAGTCAGCGAATCGCCGGCTTTGTCAATGATCCCGCTCAAAACTTGCAAGGCCATGTTTTGCAGGCCGGCCTGTCTCGCCGCACGGGCATACAATCGCGCCGCTGGCTGGTTGCTCGCCAGTGTGTCGAGGTGACTGCCAAGGATGTCCATGCACTCCGTGTAGCGACCCTCGGCGAACACCGCGCAAGCCTTGATATGCGACGTCCTGAGCTTTGCGGGATCCATTTCCAGACCCAGCGCCAGCAATCGCGCGTGATTGCCTTGTGCAGCGTATCGTTCCGCTGCCATAACCGCCATTTGTGAATCTAGGTCTGGAATTTTCCTGCCGTAGGTCGATGAAACCAGAGCAAGCAGCGTATCGAATTCTTCAAACCGTTCCGCCAGCGCGAGCATCTTCAGGGCTCCCGGGAATCCGGAGATATGATTCAACGCGGCGACTTTCTTCGCTTGAGTGGCGGTCGCAGATTTGGCTTTCGATTTGGTTTTTTCCAAGGCGATGCGGTGTTGCACTCGCCACTTGGATTGTGAGGGATCGAGCTTCAAGGCTTTCGAGAGGGCGGACTCGGCCTCCTTCCAACGGGAAGACTTCAGTAGGCTGAATCCCAACTTGAAATGGCTTTCCGCGTGATTCGGGCGGATGCGCACCGCCTCTGTGAAGCACCGGATCGCTTCGCCCCAATCCTTCTTGCGGAAGGCATTTCGTCCCATCCGGAACCAGGCTTCGGGATCATCGAGTTTTCCGGCCAGCCGGTAGCCGTTGGCCGCCAGCTTCGAGAGTCCGGCCTTCTCGGCCATAAAGGATGTGTAATAGATAAGACTGGGCGATTTCATGGTAGATTGGTTGTGCTTCAGTTTAATGGATCAGGGCTTCCGCCCGCTGATTCCTGCACTGCTGACGGCGTCGTCCTTGCCGGGAATCTGAGGGGATATGTCAATCAAGGAAGTCACCTGACGGCGTTTGCGTTTCACATAGCGCTTGATACGATAGATGACCGCCTGCGGGCTATGATTCATTTGCGCCCGGATCAAATCGCGGCAGCGTTCGATCATGTCGGCCACTTCGACCGGATGGATCGGGTCGCCGGTAGGTAGGATGTCATCCGGAATTTTGATGTCGTGAATTTCCGTGAACTTTTCGAGATACTCTGCGCATGAACTCCGGCTGATCTGCAGCAATTCCTCCTCGCTGGCGACCTCGGTGCCGTTCATTTGCCATTCCTCTTTCAGGCTGATGCCCAAACGATTTTCCATCCATGCAAGATCTTTGGCGTCCTTGGAAGAACCCGGGGCTAACAACGAATCAGACAGGCGGAACTTCACTCCTGTCATTGTAAACATCGGCTGGATCAACCATCTGTTCTCGGACAGCACCTTGTCGCCGACACCAAAACCGGAGCCGAATTTCCGATAGGCGTAAAGTATGCCGCAGGCTTCCTTCGTGAGGCTCTCATTGGCACGGGTGATCTGCTCCGGTGCCGGCGGGGTGATTCCGATTTGACCACAAAAATCTGTCACGATGCACCCCTTGGCGAGCGCTGCGGGGTTGAAGAGGCAGAGTTTCACGTTTTTCCTACCGAAGACCTCGTCGAACTTCTCAAGACGCTTGCGATAGTTGGGCCGGATTTTCTTGATATTGAAATGACCCCTGCCGTGTTTCACCAACTGTTGGAACCAGGAGGTTCTGAATCCCGGTGACGATCTGACGTAGGCGACGACCCGGATGTCATCCACCAAGGGAGCGAGGAAATCCCGCAGGGTTTGGATCTCGGACTTGTCCATGACCGAAAGCAATTCGGACGAAAGGATCAGGGTTTCCTCCTTGCTCTTGCGGATCATCCGCTCGAACTGCCGTAGCAGCAATCCGCGCTTCTTGGCAAGCTGTTCGGGAGTAAGGCCGCGCTTGGCATACATATGGAAATCCTGCGGATTGTTGCCGAACATGGCATAGAGTGACTGCCCCAAGATCACACTGCCACTCATCTTGAGATAGCGCCAGCCCACCGGGTGCTTGTGGCGTCCAAGATTCGCCTGAATGGAGGTGCTGCCGGTCTTGTGCATGCCGACATGAATCCAGCAGCGCTTGAAGGGTTTGTCGCCGAGTTTTTCCGTCGTGCGATCATTCTTCAGCGACAGATCGGCCTCCATTCTCCTGCGCAGCAGTTCGCGGCAATGTTCGAGCATGTCGGCCACTTCGACCGGCTTGATCGAGTCGCCGGCGGGTAGGATGTCATCCGGGACTTCGATGCCGTGGATCTCCGTGAATTTTTCAAGATACTCCGCGCATGAGCTCCTGCGGATCTGCAACAATTCCTCCTCGCTGCTGACCTCGCTGTCGTCGGATTTCCATGGTTCTTCGAGGCTGCATTTCAGCCGTTTTTCCATCCATTCGATGTCCTTCGCGGCATTCACGCGGCCGGGTGCCAGCAACGAATCCGCCAGGTGAAAACCGGTTCCTTTCATCGCCTGCATCGGCTCGATGAGCTGCTTGTTCTCGATCAGGACTGTTTTGCCCAACCCGTAGCCCGGCCCGAACTTGCGATACGCGTAAAGCATGCCACAGGCCTCCCTGGTGAGACTCTCGTTGAGATGGGTGACCTGCTCCGGTTTTAGCGGTTTGATACCGGTCTGGGTGCAGAAGTCCGCCACGATGCAGCCATTGGCGAACTCCGAGGTATCGAACAGCCGGAGCTTCACGTTCTTGCGACCGAAAATCCTGTCGAATTTCGCGAAACGTTTGCGGTAGCCGGGTTTGACCTTGTCGATATTGAAATCGGCTTTGCCGAGTTTCACCAAATGCTCGAACATGGAGATCCTGAAGCCATCATGAGGCCTGACATACCCAATGACCCGGATCTCGTCCACCAGCGGCAGGAGAAAATCCCTCAGGGCTTGGATGTCGGCAGGAGCCATGGCAGAGAGGGTTTCCGCCGAGAGGATCAGATTCTGCGCCTCAGTGTTGCGGATGATGAGTTCGAGTTGCCGACGCAGCAGCTCGCGTTTCTTTGCAAGCTCTTCGGCGGTCACCCCGCGCTTGGAATAAAAGTGGAAATTCTCGGCATTGCTGCCGAACATCGCCTGCAACGATGTGCCCATCTTGGCACTGCTGCCCACCTTGAGGTAGCACCAGCCCTGCGGTCTCTTTACGCCTGACAGGCTCGTCTGGATCGAGCTGCAGTCGGTCTTGTGCATTCCGATATGGATCCAGCAGCGCTTGATGTGATTCTCATGGGCACTAGGGCTCGCTATCTGGCGCGGCTTTTTCATGGTTACCATTAGTTTCCGGATAAGGCGGAGCCGATTCCGCCAGAGACCGTGCCCGATCTACAAGGGGTGTTTCTAACTTCCCGGGCCAACTCGCTCTCTCCGAGTTGCTCCAATTTGGACAAATAGTAATCAATCTTTTTTTCGCTGCCCTTGTTGATGTTTGCAAAAAGCTGCCGGAAGGAATACATGATCACCTCATCCACGCATTTTCGTTTGCCATTCGGCGTGTCAAAGGTGGAATCGAAATTCGGTTTTGAGACTTCCCAGTCATCGCCGTAATTCTCGACAAAATAACGGCGGTGATCCGCTGGCACCTTGAACGAGACTCCGAGAAAATCCACCTCTGCCAGCGTGAAGGGCGTGTTATACCAGCGCATCTTGACTCCACCATGCCAGCAAGTCCCGGCTTCCCGATAATGATAAAACAAATCGACCGGGATTCCATTCACATGCCGAAGCCGGATGATGTCCGCACAGCGGGATGTGATGAAGTTGAACAAGCCGCTGGCTTTTACAACAGCGGTCAGCCGGTCGCGCGGCACGTCCTCCCAAATCCCCACGTCGATATCCTTGTCGTGTCCGAGCAGCCGTCCCTCCCGCACGAAGCCCAACAGGGTGCCGCTCACCAGAAACATGTCGATATCCGCATCCTTGAGAACCCTGTTCATATCGAGAAGGGCACGTTCCGCACGGCCGCGCGAGTATCTGGCGATGACGGATTTGCGGGGTTTCGAGCGGATCGAAGAGCCCAGCCGTTTACGGATGATGTCGCGCCATAGGGTTTTGGCCGCCTCATAATCGCCGGCGCGCATCGCCCCCAGCGAGAGGTGGCTGAGGATTTCCCAGCGTCCGGCCGGGATCACTCCGCTGGCCACCGCATCGCCATGGCAGGCCGATAGCCTCCGGAAATCCTCGCTGCTCTCCACCAGATTGGCTAGATATTGCCAGGTCTTCATCCGCGGGCGGCGGAGCGCTTGGGTGAGGAGGATCTGCCAGGACTGCTCTCGATTCCCCTGCTCTTGATGGCATAAGGCGAGCATATGAATTGCGTCCGTATGTTCGGGATTCAACTTGAGTAGCTCACCGAGCCAGCTGACCGCCTCATCGAGATCCCCTTGCACATGAGCGCATTGAGCCAGTTGGAAATAGCCGAGTGTCCAGCAATGATCCTTGGCCAGGTGCGTCGCGATCGCCCGGAGTTCCTCATGGCTGCCGCTCGACCAGAGAAATTCCGCGCGCAGCGCCATCATCCAGAGCCAAGGCCGATATCCCATCGGGTTGCAGAACAATTTGCGGAACCAGATCTTTACTAGGCGTAACCCACCTTCCCGGAACAGTTCGGGCAGAGTGCCAAACACCTCCCGCACCCCGGGGCTCCCGTTTACTCCTTTATCCATGAGAAGATTACCCATTCATGTTTACGATCCGGTCAGAATCATCTTCTTGATTGCGGTCGTAGAGATATCCGAGGTGCGCGTCAGATACACGACCTCGCACTGGTCTTTGAGAAAATCGAAATGGCCTTGCCAATCGTCACCGATCACGAAGACATCCACCCCGTGTTTTGCGACATCGGTGGTTTTTTGCTCCCAGTTCTCCTCCGGGATGACCTGATCGACGAAGCGCAGGGACTCAAGTATCACCTTGCGATCCGAATAGGAGTTGGTGCAGGTCTTGTTCTTCTCCCTCAGGTTGAACTCATCGGTCGATAGCGCAACGATAAGTCGATCCCCGAGGGCGCTGGCACGCTTCAGCAGATTGATGTGTCCGATGTGTAGAAGATCGAATGTTCCGTAGGTGATAACGGTACGCATATGTGGCGGGATCAGTAATGACTTTAAACCCGGCGAATTCAAGCCACAGTTTTGCGGATGCTCGCCTTTTCGTGGCGGGTTTCGCGCGACATCAAGGCCGCCGCGCATTCGTGGGGGGTTTTGCTGCCGTCCAGAATGTCATTTACCGCCCGGATCAGCGGCATTTCCACTCCGAGAATCTCAGCACGCTTAAGCATCAGGCGCGCGGTGTTCGTGCCCTCGGCCACATGCCCGATGCTGGACAGCGCTTCTGACAGCGACTTGCCCGCCGCCAAGGCCATTCCCACCTGATAATTGCGCGAGCTTCGGCTGCCGCAGGTCAGGTAAATGTCACCAAAACCAGAGAGACCCATCAGCGTGGAGCGTTTCGCTCGATGCGCCTTCAGGTAACGCTTCGCCTCCGCAACAGCCCGCGTGATCATCGCCGCACGGGTGTTTTCCCGCCAACCGCATCCGTCAATCACTCCTGCCGCAATCGCATAGACGTTCTTGATGGCTCCGCAGATCTGAACACCCACCAGATCCGAGTTCGCATAGACCCTGAGCGTCTTGTTCGACAATCCGGCGGCAATTCTCAGAACCGTTTGGTGATCCTTGTTGGCGGACACCACCACGGCGGTCGGGTCGTTGTCCGCGAGACTCTGGGCAAAACTCGGACCCGATAAAACTCCGAAACACGCCTTCGATCCCAGCAACCTTTCCGCCGAAACGGATAATAGCTCGCCCGTGAAAGGACAAAGACCCTTGCAACCCCAAATGACCGGAATCTCCCTTTGCGCTTCTGCCACACTGCCGAGAACCTCCTCGAAGGCACTCACCGGTGAGGCGATCAGCACCAAATCCGCAATCTCCAATGCCTCCGCCCTGTCCGTGCTGACCAAGACTTCCTCGGGAATCGTCGCATCGGGCAGATAGCGTCGGTTGATCCGGCTTTCCCGGACATCATCAGCCTCTGCTTCGGATCGAAAAAGCAGGGTAACTGCCGATTTTTTTGAAAGATTGATGGCCAGGGCCGTGCCCATGGCTCCACCTCCAATGATCGCTATGTTTCGGAAGGTCATGTCGTTCTGCTCAGCTCGATGATTTACAATCGCCTTTACCATGTATGTCAAAGCATTTTAAGTGCCAATTGGGCGCGGACAGCTTGAGCGAGCCGGGGGCTTCCCGCCTGACGAAGCATGCCAGCGCCGCGCGGAACCCATACAGCGGAACCCATTCGGCTTGACAGTTTGGATCGCGGCTCTTTTAAGCAGGCACCCGATTTAGGATACTTCAGCGCCACAGGACTGATTCTCCGCCATACATATTCAACCATGAAAAAAAGCAATCCGCTCAGGTTCATCCTGAGCAGGCTCCGGCCAAAAGCCCGCAAACCCAAAGTCTCCGTGGCATCCCGTAAGCTCCTGGAAATGGAGGCCAAGCTGGGTAAGATTCTGGTGGAAATCTCCTCGCTCAAGAAGAAAGTCGCGATGCTGACCACCGATACGCCGCTCAACGTGGCCATTGTCGGCGTAGGCGGTCATGGCAAGAATCACATTGAATCGTTCATGAAGCTGAACGATTGCACGATTTCCCATGTTTGTGACGTGGATACCAAAATGGGCATGGCTGCGGTCGCACATATCCACAAGGTGAGTGGCTGCAAGCCGGCTTTTGTGCAGGACATCCGCGCTTTATTGAAGGTTCCTGCGGTGGACTGCGTGGCAATCGCGACGCCGCACCACTGGCATGCCCTTGCCGCCATCTGGGCCTTGCGCGCCGGCAAGCATGTATATTTGGAGAAACCGATCTCCCACACCTATTCCGAAGGGGCGAGTGTGCTCGCGGCAGCGCACAAATACGGCAAGGTAGTCCAATCCGGAACCCAACTGCGATCGAACACCTCCCTAGCGGCGGCCGGCAGTTTCATGCGCGGTGGCGGCATCGGCGATATCGAACTAGTCCATTGCCTCACCCACAAGGATCGTCCGGCGGTGCCGAGATCCAGTGAGAGCAAGATCCCTGCGACCGTGGACTTCGATCTATGGTGTGGCCCGGCCGAAAAATCCGAGGTCACGCGTAGCAAATTCCACTATCATTGGCACTGGCTCTGGGAATTCGGCAACGGCGCGCTCGGTAACAACGGCATCCATCGCATCGATGCAGCCCGTATCGCTCTCGATCTCAAGGGCTATGGCGATCTCGTGCTCAGTTGCGGCGGTCGCTTCGGCCCCCCTGATAGCGGGGAAACTCCCAACAACATGCTCACTCTCCATCGTTATGGGAAAATCTGGGTGTTGCAGGACATCCTCGGTCTCGCCCCCAAGGCCTTCATGGGCATCGAGAACGGCATCATCTTCTACGGCAGCAAGGCAAACATCATTTACAAGTCCGGTTATGCGACACTGCACGATCTCGACGGCGCGCTAATCCGACGCTTTCCGGGCAAACAACTCGACCACTTTCAGAATTTCCTCGATGCGATACGGAACAACGAAAGCGGCGCTATGCGCGGCGACTTGAAGGAGGGCATCATCTCCAGCGATCTCTGCCACTTCGGAAACATTTCCTACCGAACCGGTGCGGAGGCGGCCGATGCCGAGATAGAAAAGTGCCTTAAGTCGCTGTCGGTGCCACCGCTGGTTCTCGAGCGGTTTGCGGCCCATAGAGCCAATCTGGTCGATAACGGACTTTGTGATCCGATGATCCTCGGCCGCATACTCAAGCTCAGCGACGAAGGAGAGCCCATCGTCAACGATCCGGCCGCCGCAGCTTTGTTGACGCGGACATACCGGGCACAGTTCGAAGTGCCTTCACCCGACAAGGTCTGATAAACGGTTGTTGCTCCGTCCAATGATGATTCAGCATGAAACACCGAAGCTCGCCATCGTTTGTGCGGGGGGAGGCACCAGTTGCTCCTATTCGGGAGGGGCTCTCTCCGCCCTAGCCCAGGAGCAAGGCTTGGTGCGACCGGACTTCATGATCGCCGCATCGGGAAGCGCCGGATCGGCCTTGTATTACCTGACCGGCCAATACGAATGCATTCACCGAACCTGGACACAGCATATCTGTTCACCTCGGTTCCTCTCCTTCAGGCGCATGCGCAAGATGATGGATATCGACTACCTCGTGGACACGATCATTCGAAAAACAGAACCGTTGGATCTCGATAAGCTCGCAGGCGTCCATACCCGTTTTTTTATCGGTGTTAAAAATGCTGCTACGGGAAAAGGTCGTTACATTTCCTGCCGCGAACAACTGGATATCCACGAAGTTCTCCGCGCCGCGAAGGCTTTGCCGTTTTTTTACGGGAGAAAGGTGAAAATCGGCGATGAGTTTTTTACCGACTCCGCTTTCATAATCACCAAGGAGCATGGCGTTTCAAAAGCCCTCGAACTGGGTGCCACCCACATCCTGGTTCTCGAGATCAACTCCCGCAACCATACCGGTTTCCAATCGCTTGCCGGTAAAATTGTTTCTCATCTTGGCGGCAAGAAACCCAAGCATGATTCTCATGGCGTGAAAATTCTCCGCCTGGGCCCCGATAAAAACCCGGCCCCGCCGGTTACCCGCAATCCCAGGCTGCTGAAGGCCTCGTTTGATAAAGGCTATGGAGACGTGCGCGACAACGCCGAACTCCGCGCGTTTCTGGAGCCGTTTGTTTGAAATTAATGAATATTCACTGATATCTTAAGCTGAATGTGTTTTTGAGAATGGTTATGAAGCATATTGATTTATCGAATTCCATTAAGGAAAGTAACTCGGATTTCCTGAAGAAATTCCCGGCGTTTTTTGTTCGATGGCTGGAAAATGTCATCAAACAGAAGGAAATGAACGCAATTCTTGATAGATACATTGATTGCGAGGGAGCCGATTTTCACCGGGCAATCATCAAGGAATTCAATATCACATTGGATGTCGATGGGCTTGAAAATCTGCCCGAAAAAAGAAAATGTTTCTTCGTGTCGAATCATCCGTTCGGCGTGATCGATGGTTTGATCCTCACCAAGACAATCATCGAAAAATACGGGGACATACGAGCGATCGGGAACCATTCGTTTTATTTCGTGCCGAACCTGCGCCCGTATCTCGCGCTCGTGAATCCTTATGGAATGAGTTCGAAGGATTACGTGGCCGAGTTGGAGAAGGTTTACCAGTCGGACATGGCCATCACCCATTTTCCATCGGGAAATGTTTCCCGCCGCCATAGGGGCAAAGTGTTGGATTCGGCTTGGAAGAAAAGTTTCATCACCCGTGCTATTTCCTGCCAGAGAGATGTCGTCCCTTTTTATTTTCATGGGGGGAATTCGAATTTATTCTACGGCATAAACTGGTTGCGCAGGATCTTTGGCATTCAATTGAATCTCGAACTCGCCCTCCTGCCGCGTGAAATGTTCAATAAACAAAACAAAACCGTGCGCTTCACCATAGGGAAACCCATCCCTTGGCAAAGATTCGACTCCTCGTGCAACCATGTGGAATGGGCGCAAAAAGTCAGGGAACATGTATATCGGATGGCTGCGGTGGGTGGCAGTGAAATCGAATTCTGAGAATGAATGAAGAGTGTGGGGGGGGGGAGAGATTGGAGATTGGAGATTGGAGATTGGGGCGGATCAGAATCCGCCCTCGCCCATGAGGTGACGATGGGAAACGCGAACGCACCCAGCATCGTTTCTCCATGGTCATCGGCGGATTCTGATCCGCCCCTCCATGCCCCGATCCCCGATCCCTCCCAAGCCTCCTCGCTCTGAATTTTCCCCGCTCCCTCTAGCGCCCGCGCCGCGCAAGGAGTGGCTGACGCCTGTCTGCCACGACCATCCGTCTTGAAAGGAAATGGGGGGATTTAAATTCCGAAGTAGCAACCACGAAAAAACAAAACAAACGAAGTACAGCCCTTGAAACGAAAAGGAGGGCGAGCGATTGTCTAGACATGGATATTTTCGCGAGCACTTTGGATTTGGCCGAACAACTGACCCTGGACGAACAGGAAGAACTCTCGGCAACGCTACGCCGCCGGGTTGCTGAGAAGCGACGCGCTGAATTGATCGGTGCGGTCAAAGAGGCGCGGACTGAGTTTGCAGCAGGAAAAACCAAGGCCGCGAGTCCCTCTGCCATCATGAAAATGATCAAGGCATGAAACGCGTTCTGCTTACCAGCAAAGCGTTCATCCGGACGGCCAAGCGCTTGACGAAGCGGGACTCGTCGGCCGCCGCAGATTTGCAGGCAGTCCTAGAACTTCTCGCAGAGGATGCCTTTCATCCCTCCCTCCGGACTTATAAGTTGAAAGGAAAGCTAGCGAAGTCTTGGGCATGTTCTGCTGGATACGACCTGCGGGTCGTGTTCCAAATCGTGAAACACGCAGGCAAGGAATCTCTTTGCTCGAAGCAGCGGGAACGCATGACGAGGTGTAATGAGATAGAAAGCCAAGCTTTTCCGCTGCTCGAGGATTTCTCGAACTCCCTCTATTTTGCGCTGCGCGGAATCTCCCCGCAATTTTGATCGATCCATCCCCATTTGGGATCAAGGATCTCTCCTGTGACGACCTTGAGGCAAATCCGGCTATCGATACTGATTGTGATTCTTGGGCTGGTATTGAGCGGCGTGACCGCCTTTCCGCTTCTCCATGAAATGAACTGGATTTCAAACATGATCGCCGGGGAATCGAAGGATCCGGCGTTGCATGAGGGGTTTGTGAAATGGATTCTGACCGTTCGCGAAGGGTTGGAAGTAACCTACGATCAATTCCCATTCATCGCTTATGGCACGGATTGGTTGGCGTTCGCGCACTTGATGATCGCGTTGTTTTTCATCCTGCCGTGGCGTGACCCCGTGCGCTACGTGGGTGTTCTGCACATCGGGGTGGTGATGTCCCTATTGGTGATCCCTCTCGCCCACATTTGCGGCCCCATCCGCGGAATCCCTTTTTGGTGGAGGATGATTGATTGTTCGTTTGGAATCTTATGCGTGCCGCCCTTATGGTTCGCCCTGTGGAAAATCCGGATTTTAGAGAAAGGGAATCCGGAATTTTTATATGAAAGCAAAAGATCTGGCGACGGCTCCTAAGAAGCCTAACGTGACGGCCAAAATCATCGGCGCGAGGACGATCTGCACCAAAACGAAAATGATCGTCAAACGCACAAGCTCTGCTTTCGGGAAGGGCGGGGGCGTTCTCGCTTCCTGAAATGTAAGAAATTGCTCGAACAGGCCGACCCCTGCAGTGGCGGCGACGAACAGCAGGAGTGACAAACTGATGCAGGCTGATAGGGGCAGGTAGTTACTGAGAGCAGCACTTAGAAAAATCACCGCCATGACGAAGAAAGCGGGCATCAGCCAGAGAAACATCCTGAGAATGGTGATTGCGGGATTGCCGCGATACATCGGGCTGGGCTTCGGCATCAGGGGAAGAAGCGAGGCCGTGCGTTTGAGTGCTTTTCTGAATCCAGAGAGTATCGCCATGGCCTAGGAGGGAGGAAGGGATGTTCCTTTTCGCATGTCGTTAGGCTTGCTGGAAAGGCTGGAAGGGGGAAGTGGAAAAGCTGGAGGTAACTGGCTTCTCCAAACCTCTTTACAGGTCGGGGTGAGAGTCGTTGAATTCCCGCACCATGTCTTTGACCATCAAACCCAAATCCGAATGTGCCTTTGACCAGATCTCGCTCGGCGAGGTGATGCTGCGCCTCGATCCCGGCGAGGGACGTATCCGCACCGCGCGCCAATTTGCCGCATGGGAGGGCGGTGGGGAATACAACACCTCGCGGGGCCTGCGGAAATGCTTCGGCTACAAGACAGCGGTGGTGACGGCCTTCGTGGACAACGAGGTGGGTCACCTCATCGAGGATTTCATCATGCAGGGCGGGGTGGCGACGGATTTCATCCAATGGCGCGAGGATGACGGGATCGGCCGCTCGGTGCGCAACGGGCTCAATTTCACGGAACGCGGGTTCGGTATCCGCGGTGCGGTGGGAAATCCGGATCGCGGCAACACGGCGGCTTCACAAATCAAACCCGGCGATGTCGATTGGGATCACATTTTTGGAAAACTCGGCGTTCGTTGGTTCCACACCGGCGGTATCTATGCGGCTCTTTCCGAGCGCACGGCAGACGTCACCGTCGAGGCGGTGAAGGCAGCGAACAAATACGGCACCATCGTTTCCTACGACCTGAACTACCGCCCGTCGCTCTGGAAAACCATCGGCGGCCTCGACAAGGCGCGCGAGGTGAACCGCGAGATCGCGAAATACGTCGATGTGATGATCGGCAACGAGGAGGACTTCACGGCGTCGCTCGGCTTCGAGGTCGAGGGCGTGGATCACAACCTCTCGACCATCGAGCTCGACGCGTTCAAGGCGATGATCGAGACGGCGGTGAAGGAGTTTCCGAACTTCAAGGTGGCCGCGACTACTCTGCGCGGCGTAAAAACGGCGACGATCAACGATTGGTCGGCGATCCTGTGGCACGAAGGGAAATTCCATGAGTCGCGGAAATATGACGATCTGGAGATCCTCGACCGCGTCGGCGGCGGCGACTCATTCGCATCCGGCGTGCAGTTCGGTTTCCTAGAGTTCAACGACGCGCAGAAGGCCGTGGAATACGGAGCTGCTCACGGCGCACTGGCATCGACCACGCCCGGGGACACCTCGATGGCGACCCGCAAGGAAGTGGAGAAGCAGATCTCCGGCGGCGGGGCGAGGGTGGTGCGGTAGAAACCTCAAATTCTAAATTTTAAATCTCAAGGATGAGATTTGGTTCCAAATGAAGGTGATGGGCATCTTCGATTGAAGGAAATCGCTTGATTTTATCATGGTTTGTGTTTCTATTCGTGCATACACGAACCAAATGAAAACGATCACATTAGACGAAGCGGCGTATGAGCGCTTGAAGGCTTGGAAGAAGGGTTCGCGGGAGTCCTTTTCCAGCGTGGTGAAGCGTGTGATTCCAGCCCCCGGCACTTTGGGGGCGTTTTTGAGCCATGTGCAGGCGGCGGGAAACCATGATCAGGAGAAGGACGCCCTGATGGAGGAGTCGATCAACGAGCGTTCCGCAGTAAAGGAGGATCCGTGGATCTGATCACAGACACGACATTTCTGATCGGTTTGTGGAGGAATCAACCTTGGGCGGTTTCCTTTGCACGTCGGCACTCTGCCAAAAGCCTCGGCATCCCGTGGTGCGTGCTTGGCGAGTTCTGGCACGGTGCGATTCGTGCCGGACATGACACCGCGCGTGTGGAGGATTTCCTTGGGATCGGTGTTCCGATCTTGGATGCTGGCTCGGCTGTTGAATCCTATGCGCGGATATGTGCTCAGCTTCAAGATACGGGCCATTACAGGGATATCGGCCAGAATGATCTCTGGATCGCTGCGGTGGCCATCAGCCACAATCTTCCTCTGGTGACAAGAAACCAGCGGCATTTCAGGGAGATCAAGGGTCTGAAGCTCGAAGTGATCGCTTGATCCCCGCTGGACTACGCTGTCCTCATGCTCCAAGTTCGCGCCGTGCCGGAAACCGAAGAGAAAATCATCGAAGCGCCGACGCTGGGACAGGATCTCAGCGTGCTGATGAAAGTGCGGCTGAATTTCTTCGTGCTGGTGACGGCGCTGTTTGGATACCTGCTCGCTCGGAAAGGGATGCCGATGGAGTGGCCGACCCTTTTCCACACGCTCATCGGCACGGCGGCGGCGGCGTTCGGCTCGGCGGCTTTCAATCAGTTGATGGAGATCGACCTCGACGCCTTGATGAAGCGGACGGCTGACAGGCCGCTGCCCTCGCGGCGGATGAGTCCGGTGACGGCGTTCGCAGTGGGCTGGATGTTGTCGGCGGTGGGGATCATCCATCTGGCGGTGATGGTGAACGGCCCAGCTGCCTATCTCACGGCGGCGACCGTCGCGATCTACGTGTTCGTTTACACGCCGATGAAGCGCATGAGTTCGATGAACACCCTGGTCGGTGCCATCCCCGGCGCGATCCCGCCGATGATCGGTTGGGTCGGCGGCGGCGGAGGGATTTTCGCGCCCGAGGCGTGGTTCCTGTTCGGCATCCTGTTTTTCTGGCAGCTCCCGCACTTCGTCGCGATCAACTGGCTGTGCCGGGCGGAATACGAGGAAGCCGGTTACAAGATGTGGTCGAACGGAGATTTGAGCGGCAAGAAAAGCGGGGTTCTCTGCGCGGTGTTCGCGCTGGTTCTCGCCGCATTCTCGCTGCTGCCAGGGATCTGGGGTTTCACCAGCGTGCTGTGGCTTGTCGGCGGCCCCCTCTTCGGGCTGACGATCATGGCGCTGGCGTTCCGTTTCATCATGGATGGCGAGCGGAAATCCTGCCGATTCCTGTTTTTCTCCACCCTGCTCTATCTGCCCGCCGCGCTCACGGTGCTGCTGATTGCGTGGCGGCGGTGAAAGAACTACCCGGATACTTCTTCCGTTCCCCTTTACAGCGCACGCCCCATTCTCTCCCCGCCATTTCCTAGTCAGAACAAAACTAAATTTGTAGTATTCGCGTTACGATGATCCCGCATTTTCTTGTTATTGGCACACATAAGTCTGGCACGACATGGCTGGACAGGAACCTCAGGATGCACCCTGAAATTTGGCTGCCCCCGGAGAAGGAAATACATTATTTTAATTTACCGAAAAACTTACCTTTTACATTATTCCTATTCTCTTCGAGAAAAGATTTTCGGCTCTGGGTCAGGAATCGGTTTAAAAGGGCTTACCGGGGAGCCAGAGCCGATTCTAAAAAACTCGATTGGTATCTGCGTTACTGTTTGCTGCCACGCACAGACTCCTGGTATAGCACGCTTTTTTCGCCAGATGCAGGTCAGGTTGCCGGGGATGTGACTCCCCATTATGCAGTGATGAGTGATCGGGATATTGCCAGGGTCAATACGCTCGCATCGAACATGAAAATGATTTACCTGCTTCGCAACCCAATCGACAGAATGTGGTCGCATGCAGCCATGCATTTCAGCAAAAAATACAACCACCAGGGAATTGGTGCCATGGATGAGGGGGCAATTCTAGAGTTCTTACTCAAGCCGAGCCAATTGGCACATGCGAGGTCTTTCGAAAATCTGTCACGCTGGGAAAATCATTTCCCAAAGGATCAAATATTTGTAAGTTATTTTGACGAAATCGCAAACGCCCCTAGTCGCTTGCTTGCTGAAATTTTTCAGTTTCTTGGTGTTTCTGACTCGGACGAATATATATCCGATCGATCCACGGAAAAAATCTATGGCGGCGACTATCCCGAGATTCCTCGTAACATCGCCAGTCAACTTGCCGAAGCTCTCGTGGAAGACATGGAAAAGCTACACCAGCACTTAATAAGCCCCTACACGGAGAAATGGCTGTCACATTGCCACTCGTTGCTAGAATCCCCGATCGAACCGTGAACTGGCCGCAGCGATTAGAAAACAGGATTTATCGGATACCCAAAAAGCTAATCAGTTCATCATTCATTTTTTTTCTATGCCACTATTTGGATTCAATAAGTTGTCTCGAAAATTTCAAAGCAAATCACAAATTGAGGTAGTGCTTCATCTGGGTGTGCACAAGACGGCTACCACTTATCTACAGACCCGCCTTGCTCGCAGCGTCGTCCCGCTCCTGGAAAGGAAAGTTTTGTTCGTTCCGCGCGGGGATCTGAGAGATACAATCTACCGTGTTCGAAATGAACGGAGTCTTCTGAATTTTTTTCCCGTAACCCGGGATTGGCGTATGGCTGGGATATTTCGGAAAAATTTAGAGGAAGCCGAAAGGGCAGGATGTCGTCGGCTTATCATTTCCGAGGAAAATATATTAGGTGGCATTCACCATATGGTTCAATCGGGTTTGCCGTATCCTGATTTGGATAAAAAATTGCCCCCGGTTTTCAAAGGTTTGGATGGGCATCCGGTGACTGTTTTGTTGGCTGTGCGATCTTATGATAGCTGGATGTCCGGGATGTGGAGTCAGTTCATCCGGCAAAATGGCTACCACAAAATGGATGAACAAGCCAAAGCGCGCCTGCTCGCCATCCCGCGTGGTTGGGTGGACGTCATTGATGATGTCATTCGGCTGCTTCCCCGAGGGTCAAAATTGCGAGTTTGGTGCTACGAGGATTTTATCAAAATGCATGATGAGATCATTTCCTTATTCGTTGGTTCGGAAAATGTGAGCTGCGTAGAGCTCATCGATAGAAATCCCCTGCAGAGTCTTACCGTGCAGGCGATGAAACGGTTAGAAAATCTAGAAGCCAGAGGTATGCCAACAGGCCCAGCAGATGTCAAAAGAGTGGGTAAAAAGTTTTCCAAAAGCAAGGGGTTCGAAAGCTACACGCCCTGGACGGAGGAAGAGAGGGCTTTTCTCGTCACAAGGTATGAAAAGGACATGGCCACTATCCGAGAGCGCTGGCCTGAATTGATCATTCTCGCGCCATCGGATGCTTGCAATTCCTAGTGCAGTAAGAAGGAGCGAAGAATGGGGGGTGCTGAAATATTTTCCTTTCTGATCGGTATAGGATCAGGTCGAATTAACTCCAAGCACGCACCGTCCGAATCACCACCATGAAAACTCCAAAACTTCTAATCGCAACCCTGTTCTGCCTCAGTCTTCCCGTCGCAATGGCAAATGAGACGAAAGCCGATGACGGCTTCAAGCCCCTCTTTGACGGCAAGACGCTGGAGGGTTGGAAGAATCCCTACAAGCACGGCGAGGCCAAGGTGGTGGACGGCGAGATCCACCTGATTGCCAATCAGAAATTCTTCCTCGTGACCGAAAAGACCTACGCTAATTTCGTGTTCGAGGGTGAGGTGCATCTTCCCAAGGGACAGGCGAACAGCGGCTTCATGTTCCGGGCGCACGCCGAGCCGGGTAAGGTCTTCGGATACCAATCCGAGGTGGACGGAGATCCGAAGCGCGGCTGGTCCGGTGGTTTCTATGACGAGGGGCGCAGGCAGTGGTTCATCAGCCCGATCAGGGGCGACAAGGCGAGCGAGGCGGCTTTCAAAAAACGGGCGGGTGACACCTTCAAGCGCGACGAGTGGAACACCTACCGGATCACCTGCAAGGGCAACAAGATCACCATCGAGGTGAACGGCGTGGTCACCACGGACGCAGAGGACGGCATGGACGCGAGTGGTGTGATCGGCATCCAGCATCATGGGGAGAAAGGGCAGACCTACAAGTTCCGCAATCTCCGCATCAAGGAACTGGATTGATCGGTTCTTCGGATTTTCACCGCAGAGGAGCAGAGGTCGCGAAGGGACGCGGAGCTAGGGCTGTGGAGGAATCGGGATTTTTCTCAAGGCATGAGCACAAGTGTTGAACTGATCCGGGCTGGGAGGGTTCTAGCCGATGATCTCCGCCCACTCCACTTTTCAGATCCCGTCACCCATACTTACCTTACGATCGATTACGCGGCGGCGGGACATGAGGCGTATCTGGAGAAGTTCGGAGCATCGCGGAAACGGGTCTTATTTCTCGGCATGAATCCCGGGCCATACGGCATGGCGCAAACGGGAGTCCCCTTCGGCGAGGTGGCGGCGGTGCGGGATTGGATGGGGCTGTGTCCGGAGATCGGCAAACCGGCGGATGAACATCCGAAGCGAAAAATTCTCGGGATGGATTGCCCGAAATCCGAGGTGAGCGGTCGGAGGTTGTGGGGATTGTTTTCGGAGAAATTCCCGAAAGTAGATGACTTTTTCAAAGACCATCTCGTCATCAATTTCTGCCCGCTGGTCTGGATGAAGGATACGGGCGCGAACCTCACGCCGGACAAGATCCGGGCGGCGGAGATGGTAGCAGTGGATGCTGCATGCCAGAAGCATTTGCGGTGCCTAATCGATATCCTACAGCCCGAAATCCTGATTGGCGTCGGTGGCTATGCCGAGAATCAGTTGATCGCAGCTAAGGAAGCAATCGGCAGCGATGCGGCTACCGGCAGGATCCTTCATCCCTCTCCCGCCTCGCCCGCCGCGAACCGTGGCTGGGCCGAGGTCGCGGAAAGGCAGCTTAGGGAGCTGGGAGTCTGGTGAAAACCGGGCGGATTACTTCGGGTTCGCCTTCACGTAGTCGATGGCCGCTTTCACATGGGGCACGCTTTCCTTCCAATGGTTCTCGTGCTCGATGGAGATGTGGCCGTCGAATTTCTGTTTCTTCAACTCGTCCAGGCAGGCGGCGACATCGACCACGCCGGTTCCGACGGTGACCACGGGGGCTTGGCCGAACTTCTCCTTATCCTTGAGGTGGACGCTGATGATGCGGCCATCGAGGATGCGTAGGCATTCGACGGGCTTCAGGTTCGAGGTGCACCAGTGGCCGAGATCCGCGCAGGCACCGACGCGCTTGTCGCGGCTTTCGACAACTCCGAGGATGTAGAGCGGATTCCAGACCTTGTATTTCGGGTCGCTCATCGAGCCGCCGTGTTCATGGAAGGCGACCTTCACTTCGGTTTCCTTGGCAGCCGCTTCCCATGCCGCGATCTGCTCGGTCGATTCGGTGCAGATGGCATACAAACCAAGGCGTTTGGCGAAGGCCATGATCTTGTTGACCTCCTCGGCGTTCTGCGCGCCGACAACACCGTAGTTCACCGCATGGATGCCCTGGCGCTCGCATTCTGCGAGCAGCTCGACGATGGCCTCCTCCGACATGGTGTGGTGGACTTTCACATCGGAGTCCGGCTTCATCTTCTGGCCCGGATAGATCTCGATCATGTTACCGCCCGCTTCCTTGGTTTTCGCGATCGCCTCGAAGGTGGTGAATTCCTTGAAGGTATAGGCCTGCGCACCGATGAACCAGCCGTTCTGGCGCAGGGATTCGGGGATGGGCTCGGCGTGGAGCGAGGATGCCAAAGCGAGGGCGAGGAGGGTGAGTTTGCTGAATTGTTTCATAAGCATTTTTACAGGTTGCGGACGTATTCTTCGGGAGGCGGGAGAATTTTTCCAGACTTTAAAGTCGGCCGTTCGCGCTTGTATCCGGTCGCCGCGCGACACGGGAGCGGCTCATTCTTTTGGTGAAATTTTAGGTGCTTCTGGATTTCCGGGTTGCCAATACCGGTACTGCCCGCTTATTTTCCCGCGCCCGGGGCGTAAGCTTCGTGGAAAAGCCTTATAGTGTAATGGTAACACTCCGGATTTTGATTCCGTCATTCTAGGTTCGAGTCCTAGTAAGGCTACCACACCCCAGCTCACAGATCATTGATCGAGCCGAAGTCGGGTGAGAAGAGGCGCTTGTAGGTTCTCGCGGCGTAGCCGTCGGTCATGCCGGCGAGGTAATCACAGACGAGGCGGGCCCGGGCTTCGGCATCGGGGGCTTGCTCGATTTCCCTGACCGTATCCGCCGGGAGGAGCTGGAAGTCCTGGCCGTCGATGCGCTCGCCTTTCACGTAACGTGTATCGAGCGTTTCCCAGAGCTGGCGCAGCATGCGGGAGCCCTTGTGCTCGAGCTGCTTGAGCTGCGGGGAGAGGAAGACGAGGTCGAAGGCGAGTTTCTTGAAAAGCTCGCTCTCAGCGCGCACGGCGGGATCCACGGTGAGGCGGTATTTGTAGCGGTTCGAGGCGGCAGAGAGGAAATTCGCGTCCTGCTCCAGCGCGGTGGCGCGGATGTAGGAGCCGATGCGTTTCCCCACGAAAGGATCCACGCGGCGGCGGCGGATCGCGCGGATGAGGTCGCCCAAGGGTGTGCCTTCGCCGCTATCCGTGCCGTTCGCCTCCGCCCAGCTTTCGATTTTCTCCACATGCAGGAAGCCGGCGCGGACGCTGTCGGAGAGGTCGTTGAGCGAGTAGGCGGTGTCGTCCGCCCAATCCATGATCTGGCACTCGATGGACTTGAATGAGTCGCGCGTCTTGCCGGGTGTCAGCTCCGCAGGGAAATCATTTCCCGCGAGTGCCCAATCGAGGAATCCGGCCTGCGAGTCGTAGATGAAATGGTTTTTCGGAGGCGCGCCGCCGGCCTTCAGTTCACTCCAGAGGGTCTTGTATTTCAGGACGCCATCGAGGAACGCGCGCGAGGGATCCATGCCCGTGTGCTTCGCGGAAAAGATGCGCTCGGTAAGTAAGCGCAGGGTCTGGGCGTTGCCTTCGAAACCGCCGTTCCCGGCCAGCAGGTGGTTCAGGGTGCGCTCGCCGGCGTGGCCGAAGGGCGGGTGGCCGAGATCATGGGAAAGGCAGATGGCCTCGATCAGGTCGGGGTCGATGTGGAAGCTTTCGAAAAGCAGCGAGCCGGGCTGGCGTAGCAGCCATGCGGAGATGGATTTCCCGATTTGCGCGACCTCCAGGGAGTGCGTGAGGCGGGTGCGGTAGAAATCGTATTCTCCGGACCAGAAGACCTGAGTCTTGTTCTGGAGCCGGCGGAAGGTGGGCGTGTGCAGCACCCGGTCGCGGTCGATTTGGAATGGCGTGCGGTAATCACCGGCGTCGGATTTCCCTGACATCCTCTCGGTGTCGAAGGCTCCATAAAACTCATTCCGCATGAAAGAGTCTGCGGGCGTAGCGTTCGTTGTTTCAAGGGAAGAGTTGCGGAAATGAAACGAAGAGGATTTCACCGCCAAGACACCAAGTTCGCCAAGCTAGACAGATGGTTAAATAAGAGGGAGCAGGATGGGAAATGTTTCCAAGGCCACCCAGATGAATCTTCTTTGGCGCACTTGGCGACTTGGCGGTTCAAATTCTTCTCAGGCTAGGTTGCGGAGTGGTTCGGGAACTGCTAATTGTCCTGCGATGTTAACAAAGCAAGTGATCAGGGCGGCGACGGGATGGTTGGAACTGGGGATGCCCGACGACGCGCTGGAGGAGCTGGATGCACTGACGGGGGAGGATCGCAGCGAGCGGCGGGTGCTGGAGCTGAAGCTCTCGGCGGAGATGGCGAAGGGCTATTGGCCGCAGGCCGCAGCGACCGCGCTGGAGCTTTGCGCGCAGGCGGCGGACGAGCCGGATTTTTTCTTGAGCGCGGCCTATTGCCTCCACGAGGCGGGTAGCACGGAGGAGGCGAGGAAATGCTTGCTCAGCGGGCCGGAAGTCCTGCATGAGTTTCCGGTTTTCCACTACAACATGGCCTGCTACCTCTGGACGCTGGGAGACAAGGACAACGCCACGCGGCACCTCGACATCGCGATCGGCATGGACGATAGCTTCCTGGACGCGGCTCGCACGGACAGGGATCTGGTGGGGATGAAGATCTGACCCGCGCCCGCCGAGGGAGGGATTTTCATGGCGGAGCGGGGCTGCGGATGCATACTTTCCCGCCATGGGCATGCTCGAACAACTTGGTGCGGCGCTTGGTCTCGCATCCTTGGCGGGGATTAACCTTTACCTGACCGCTTTCGCTCCGGTGATCGCGTTCTTCTTTTTCGTGATCCTTCTGGCCATCGCGGCGGTGATCATCCGGAAAACCTTCGGTACCATCCGCGCGGTTTGGAAAGGCTTCCGGCAAAGGCGGCGCGGTGTGGCGCAATGAGCCAGATGCGGGCTTTCCGTTCGGTATCTTGGACGGATTTGGAATTGGGTGAACAGACCTTCCGTCGGACTTCATTTCCTCATTCATCTGCGTCCATCCTGTTCATCCGCGGTTGATTTCCAAAATCCCATGCGTGCAATCACTCCGGCATAACGGGTGACAACGCGCCCGGGCGGGACTACTGGCGGGTGTCCATGTCGCTGCTCACCGAATCCAAGCTGACGCTGAAACTCGCTTTCCCGCTCGTGATCGGGCAGGTGAGCCAGATGCTGTTGGGCGTGGCGGATACAGTGATGATCGGGCAGCTCGGGGTGAAGGAGCTGGCGGTGCTGACGTTTGCGAACTCGCTTTTCTACGTGCCCTTCGTGTTCGGCATCGGGGTGCTCACGGCGGTCTCCGTTTTTACCTCAAGCGCGGCTGGTTCCGGCAACGAGGCGGCGGGAAGGGCGAGCTGCCGCCACGGGATGTATATCGCCACGGCGCTCGGGCTGCTGCTGTTCGCTGTATCATATGCCATTTCCCTGAACCTCGGGATGTTCCGTCAGCCGCCGGAGGTGGAGGCGATGACCGGGCCGTATTTCCGCATCATCATGGCGTCCATGGTGCCCGCACTGATGTCCATCGCGTTGAAAAACCATGCCGATGCGCTCGACAGACCGTGGCCGCCGTTCTGGATTTTCCTGGGTGGCGTCGCGCTCAACGTGTTCCTCAACTGGGTGATGATCTACGGCAAGCTCGGCTGCCCGATGCTGGGTCTGGAAGGCGGCGCATGGGCGACCCTGATCGCGCGGACAGCGATCCTCGTCGGCATGATCGTGTGGCTGCACGGCGAAGCGGATCTGCGGAAATGGATGCCCCAGCGCTGGTTCAAGCGGCCGGTGTTTTCCGAGATCCGGAAATTCCTGGCCGTCGGTTTCCCCGCGAGTATCCAGATGCTGACCGAGGTCTCCGCGTTCTCGGTGGCGGGGCTGATGATGGGGCGCTTCGGTACGACGGCGATGGCAGCGCATCAGGTGGCGCTGATGTGCGCGGCCACGGCGTTCATGATCCCGCTCGGGCTGTCGATGGCGCTTTGCGTGAGGATCGGCACGGCGGCGGGCGCGGGGGAAAGGGAGCGGCTGCGCCCCATCGCGGTTTCGGGTTGGTGGATCGGGGCGGCGTATTCGCTGATCGGCGCGCTGGTGTTCGCGCTGCTAGGCGGTTGGATGGCCTCGTTTTTCACGGATGAGGAGCCGGTGATCCGCCTCGCGGCGTTGCTGCTGATGGTGGTCGGCGTGTTCCAGCTTTTCGACAGTCTGCAGGTGGGATCGGTCTCGATGCTGCGCGGCCTGCACGATGCGAGGATGCCGGCGCTGATCGGATTTTTCGCCTACTGGATGGTCGGCCTGCCCATCGCGGTGCTGCTTTCCGTGAAATTCGATTTCGGCGCGGTGGGTGTCTGGTGCGGCCTCGCGGTGGGCTTGTTCGTGGCCTGCGTCATGCTCGGCCCGCGCCTTTGGAAATTGACGGTGCCTCAAGCCGCCAATCCCAATCCCGCCTGAGGACGATGCGCGACCGGTTAGGCTTCCGGCAATTTTACAACCCAGCCAACGCACGAGTATGTGCTTGAGGAGTTAACAGAGCAACCAGGTGTCAACAAGGTGTCTGTCAACAAGGTGTCACAACGGTGTCCAAAATTGCGCCGAAAAATCCCGCTCTGATTACCTTTAGAAGAACACAGGGGGCGCTCCAGCGGCCTCGTTTTCTCCAGATCGAAAT
>JAYTOE010000205.1:0-2869 GCA_043747935.1 Akkermansiaceae bacterium | reverse complement strand
TGCCCAGAGCCGCCCTCGATCCCGGTGCCCCGCGCACCGGATCCATCACCGGAAACCGCTGGCGGATTCTGGAAAACGCCCAACCGGAGGCCGACCTGTGATCTCACCCGCCTTCATCACCGAATGGTCGCAACAGTGCCCATGGATCTCGTCGGCCGGGTCGAGCACGCAGGATTTCTATCCGACACGCCGCCGCTTCTCCGCCCCGGCATCCAATACAACCCTGCCGAAGCCTTCGACTGGATCCAGGCGAATCTCCTCTCCCGACTCCCCTAATCCCAATTTTGGTCATGCGGGATGAGATGGGGCTGAAAATTCGACTGTCATGAACGAATCCTGTTGGTCGGTCTATATCATCCGCTGTGGCGACGGCTCGCTCTACACGGGGATCGCTACCGATGTGGAGAGGCGTTTCGGGGAGCACGTATCGCAAGGGCCGAAGTCAGCAAAATATCTGCGCGGACGGTTGCCGCTTAAGATCGTCTATCGAAAGGAAATCGGCAGCCGCTCCGAGGCGAGCAAGGAGGAGATGAGGATCAAGCGCATGGGGGTGAAGGGGAAAGTGGAGCTTGTGAATGGCGGTTGATCCTCAATCCCGCAGTCGCCTCTCTACCACCGCCCCCACAGCGATACCGAGCGCGTATGCGACAAGGTCAGCCCAGTTGAAGGTATTGCCCAACACCAGCCTGCCCGGAAGCGTGGCACGGATCGCGTCGATCCACGGCGCGTGGTAAAGCTGCGAGAACTCAATGCCCCACGAGAAGGCGAGAGCCAGCAACGCGATCATGCCCGTCGATGCCCGGGGTAACAGGAATCCGAAGCCCACGAACACCATCAGCGCCCACAGGGCATCGCCGCCGTAGTTCGACAGCCACAGCGGCAGGGGAATGAGGCCGGAGCGCCACAGCAGCCCGGCAGCTACGACGGCGACCGCCAGCGCCGCATACAGCACACCGTTCCGCGAGGAACGCGGCGCATAGTTCCGGGCAGGCCGGATGTGGAGGCGGTGCGGCATGGGCGAGCTGACGTTGTAGCGGGGTGTGGGTTTCCGGGCAAGTTAGATGAACGCTGCCCGGTGGATTTGCCGGATTCGCTACTTGGTTTGTGACAAGCATCTGCTGGGCCGTATGCGTTCGGTCGAATTCACCGAAGATTCATCAGAGCCTCATCATGCCTTCACATTCGGGTGCGAAGGTTCGTCCGCTATGAAAGAAAACATTGTGATACCCATCAAGATCGATCGACTGAAACTCTAGGCGCGTTGGACGCTGGAAGCGACAAGCTGGCTGATTTGCCTTGGCCTACTGGCGGCGAGTGGTGCCGTTGCTGGCCTTGCCTCACTGGTTTGGCTGATCTCAGGATCCGAAGTCATTCTCACACTCGGACTCGGCAGTGGCCTGATGCTGGGTCTGGCCGGCGTGTGGCACTTGCTGCGCCAGCTCGACCGAGCCTCCAACCAACTGCGTCAAGAAACGCCTGCGGGGTGATGCCGGGGTCGTGCGGGAGGCTAAGCGACCATCTACCAGCTCCCACCGAGCTGCAGCATTGATTCTCGTTGCCCGATGCCTCGGCTTTGGCAAATTATCCTTATGTGCAATACCTACATTATCAGGCCGAAGCGGGGTGCCCTGGGGCTGTTAGGAGGTGTGCCATGGTGAAAGGACTCGACCGCTTCAAAGAACACTTTGCAGTGGACGAAGAAATATTCAGCCTCTCCGCCATTTTGATGAACGGCGACTACTACGACTTTGTGATGGAACGCCGGACCACGATGGACGGACTGTCTTTGGTCAAGGCAGATGGCCTGCGCTGGCGTTGAAAGTGGTTTCGAAGTCGCTGGCGAGGGCGAGGATTTCGTTAAAATCGGGAATTTCACCAAAGAACATGGGGCCGAGCATGGCGGCGTAGTCGGACTTCCAATCTCCCAGGTGCTCCGGCGCGGGCGTGAGGCGGAAAGTGCCGGGCTTGTGGGTGGTGTAGTCCACCCAAGAATAGCGGAAGAAGAGTTCGCGATGCTCGGCGACGCGTTGGAAGAGAGCGGTCTGGGCCATGGCTTTTTCGCCGATGCCAGCGCGGAGGAGACACCAAAGATCGTAGTAATGGCGGGCCATGCGATACTTCCTCGGTTTGTCCGCTGGCCGGAAGGTCTCTTCATGAAGCAGGCAGGCTTTTTCCCAAAAGGTGCGCTCGACCGCGAGCACCCGGACGACGCAGGGGGGGAGACGGGTCGAGTGCGGAGAAGTGCTCGGTCACATAGGGTTGGATGGACTTGTTCTCGTGGGGCCAATCGTCGGAGCGCGCCCCGAGTTCGATTTTGACGACCGGGCGGACGTAGGCGGACGCACTGGATGGGAAGACGGTAGGATAGTGGAAGAGCAGGCACTGGCCGTCGGCCATGTCTGGATCGACTTCGAGTCTCCATCCGTTGGAGCCGATAGCTCTTTCAATGCATGAGGCGAGCGCGGGCTGGAGAGTTTGCTGAACCCAGATCCGGCAGGCATCCATCAGACCTTCTAGGCGGGCTTTTCGTTGTTTCTTGCTGGGAGCGCGGTCGGGAGCTGTATCACCACCGAAACCGAGAATTTCTTTGTCAATGATCAGGTCGATGTTCTCAGAGAAGCGCTGGATGAGTTTCCAGGCCTTGGAGAGGGAGGTGCCGCCCTTGAAGGTGAGATGGTCACTGATGCCCGGATCGGCGAAAAGTTCGCGCAGTGTCCAACAGACCCAGAAGTCCTTCTCGATGATGATGGGCGTTACATCGCGCCGCGCAGCTGCTTCGTTGATGAAGGCGAGGCGATCCTCTTGCGGTCTGCGTGCAAACTCATCCATGTCTTAATATTCCCATTTTGAGAACTGCATCGCTCATCCA
>JAYTOE010000204.1:0-3332 GCA_043747935.1 Akkermansiaceae bacterium | reverse complement strand
CAGCGGCCTGGTCACGCAGGGCGTGAAGCACGCCTGCGCCCCTGTCTGGGCCAACGACATCTGCCCGCGCAAGGCCGCGATCTACACCGCCAACCACGGACCCGGGCATTTCCATCCCGGTTCCATCAAGGACGGGGAGCACACGCGCCCTCGCGTGTTCCGGGCTGCGCCCCCGCTGCCCGGCGGCTGGAACCAAGGTTCGGTGTCGTGTGGGGATCCGGGTTATTACCATGCCGTGGTTTCCCGCCGTGTTTCCGGCGAGGGCGCCAAAAACAGCACGCGATGGCGCATGCGCTCCCCGCAGAGGAAGATCACGAGGCTGTGCACACCCTTTTATTTCCCGGGAATTTTCCCACCTACAGGTTTGACACCTGAATCAGGCATTGTTCAAATGAACTAATGATCCCGCCCGCCACGTTACAAGTCCTCGCCACGGCTGACACAGCCGGTTGGCAAGCATGTGAGCGGAAGTCGAAGAAAGATCGGAGCGATGCGGGTCAGTTTTTCACTCCGGCTCCCATTGCGCGATGCTTGGCCGGATGGTTTCGTGAGGAGGGCTTTAATCGCCCGACGATCCATTTGCTTGATCCCGGGGCGGGTGGTGGCGTTCTCACCGCCGCCGTGGTAGAGCGGATCACCGCCCTTCGTGCCGCAGGTCTTGTGCCTTTGCTGGAGAGGATCACGCTGGAGGCATGGGAAATGGACGCAGCCTTCCTGGCATCGCTGCGCAAGAATCTCTCCGCCTGTGCCGACGCACTCCAACAGTCAGGCATCCGGTGCGAGATCCAAATCCGGCACGGCAGTTACATCGAGGGAGCCGTGGACGTGTTGGATTCCGGGCTTTTCGTGGAGCACGACCTTCCATCCGTCACCCACGCGATCCTGAATCCGCCTTATCGCAAGATCGCCACGCGCTCTCCGGAGAGGGTTCTACTGAAATCCCTCGGCATGGAGACCTCGAATCTCTACGCCGCCTTCGTCTGGCTTGCCCTCCGCCAGCTTGCCGAGGGCGGTGAGCTGGCGGCGATCACTCCTCGCAGTTTCTGCAACGGCCCGTATTTCCGCGAGTTTCGCCGGGATCTGGTGGCGAAGTCCGCATTCCAACGGGTTCATGTGTTCGATTCCCGCACGGAAGCCTTCGGGCGTGACGAGGTGCTCCAGGAGAACATCCTTTTCCACCTCAGCAAGGGCGGCGGCAAGAGGGGAAGGATCACGGTTTCAACCGGAAGTCTCGAATGCCCCGTGGAGGCCAGCATCCCGGCGGATCGCTTCGTGTGCGGGGACGATCCCGACAAGGTCATCCACATCGCCACCGAAACGGACGCCGACGAGGTGCGTGACTTCGTGGAAGCGCTGCCATGCAGGCTTGAGGAACTCGGGCTGGAGGTTTCCACCGGGCCGGTGGTGGATTTCCGGCTCAAGGATTCGCTTTCCCATCGGTTTGGGAAAAACGATTTGCCGCTGCTCTATCCGCACGCCGTGAAGGCGGGTCGTGTCACGCCGCCCTTGGCCGATGCGGCGGCTTACGGCGATGCGCGGATCGGGAAAAAACCAGTCGCCATCGCGGTGAACGAGGAAACCCGCAAGTGGCTGATCCCGGTCGCCCGCTTCGTCCTGATCAAACGCTTTTCCTCGAAGGAGGAGAAGCGCCGCCTCGTGGCGGGTGTCCTAGATCCCGCTGATTTCCCCGACGGCCTGATCGGAATCGAGAACCATCTTAACTTCTTCCACCGCAAGCGGGGAGGCCTTTCCGCACCGCTCGCCCGTGGCCTCTGCCGTTTCCTGAACTCGACTCTCGCCGACCGCTACTTCCGCCAGTTCAACGGCCATACGCAGGTGAACGCCTCGGATCTGCGCGCCTTCCGCTACCCCGCTGCCGAGCATTTGGAAAAGCTTGGCAAGGCGGCGCTTGATGATGGGAAGCAAGCCGCCATCGACCTTGCCATGTCCGAGATCCTTGGCGCACCTTCCTTCGCATGATCATGAAACCCGCCGCCGCCAGACGAGTGAAGGAAGCCCTTGAGGTGCTCATCGCCGTCGGCATCCCGCGCGAACAGCAGAACGAACGCTCGGCGCTCACTCTGCTAGCCCTCGCGGACATCATGCCGCGCACCGCATGGAAATCCGCCAAGACACCTCTCCGGCGCATCACCGAGATGATGGATTGGATGCGCGAACACTACGAAGTCCGCTACGCGCCAAATACCCGCGAAACGATTCGCCGCCAAACGGTTCACCAATTCGTCCAGCATGGTTTGGTAATCGAGAACCCGGACAAGCCAGATCGACCGATCAACAGCCCCAAGTGGTGCTATCAGCTATCGCCGCAAGCCCTTGAACTGCTCCAATCCATCGGCACGCCTTCATTCAAGAATCGCCTCAAGCGATTCCGGGAAAACCCTGCCACAAAAGCGCTCCAAGCCCGCCACCGCGATCTTCCCCGCGAGTCCGTCCTCCTTCCGGATGGCGCGGTCATCGAGCTTTCCGCAGGAGGCCAGAACACTCTAATCCGCGCAATCGTAGAGGAATTCACGCCCCGTTTCGTGCGCGGAGCGAAAGTCCTCCTCCTCGGCGACGCGGCGAACAAGGAGATCATCAGCGACTCCGGCGCCCTAGCTCAACTCGGCATCGTCCTGCCGCCACGCGGGAAAGCCCCGGACGTCCTGATACATGACAGCAAGCGGGATTGGCTTATCGTCGTTGAGGCTGTCACCTCACACGGTCCGGTCGATCAGAAACGCAAAAACGAGCTGTCCGATCTCTTATCCAGTGCCCGGCCCGGGTTGGTCTTTGTCTCCGCGTTTCCCGACTCAAAAACATACGGACGTTACTTCACCGCCATTGCTTGGGAAACCGAAGTCTGGATTGCCGACGCACCCGATCACATGATTCATTTCAACGGAGAGCGATTTCTCGGGCCTTATACGAGAGTCCCTCATCTATGAACGTATCACTTTTACGGGGTGCGTATCAAAAGGACAAATTTATGAGCAGAACTTTAGTAAGACAGGAGAACGAGGGTGCGTTGGATGATTTTCATCGCCACGAAGCCCTGGATCGAGTGTCGGTCTGGCTGGATCATTTTTCTGAACATATCGCAGCTCATCCCGTAATTTCCGGTTCCCCGGATTTTTCCGCACGGTGCGAAACAATCACAGAACTCTGCGGTGCGCTTTATCAAGCGATCGGTCAGAAAACTCACGAAATCGATTCAGGAAATTCGTGAGTGTGAGTCGGTACAGGAGTATCAGAGAGGATCAAGTGGTTTTTTTTGGTTTTTTGAGATGTTGGTTTTTGGGTATGGGGGAGCGTGCCGGATCGGAGGGTTCGAT
>JAYTOE010000203.1:0-4510 GCA_043747935.1 Akkermansiaceae bacterium | reverse complement strand
TCCCGCCCCTCGCCGAGCAACGCGCCATCGTCGCGCATCTGGACGAGAAGTGCGGGAAGATCGACCAATTGAAGGCGAAGGCGGAGCGAGGCATCGAGTTGCTCAAGGAGCGCCGCAGCGCCCTCATCTCCGCCGCCGTGACGGGAAAGATTGATGTGAGGAGCGCATGAAACCCCAACGACCATTCACCGTATTCGTTCGCCCTTGCCGCGTTCAAATCTTTTGAATCAGGTTGACAAAAATCAAAAGAATGAAACGTTTTGTAAACCATGAGCGCAGCAACCCAAGATCTCAAAACCCGTTTCGGCCAGCGTTTGGCGCGGGCGCGGATGATGCGCGGGCTGAGCCTGCGGGCGCTTTCCGATGCTCTCAATGGCTTAGTTTCGCACAACGCTCTCAACAAATACGAGAAAGGCCAGATGGGGCCGGATTCCCGGGTGCTGCTGGCCTTGTGCCGGGTGCTCGGGGTGGATACGGAATTTTTCTTTCGGCCGACGACCATCACACTTTCCAAAATCGGCTTTCGCAAGCGCACCAGCGTGACGGGGAAGGAAGTGGATCGGATTCGGGAGGAAGCGCGTGATTTCTTCGAGCGTTACCTGGAAATCGAGGCGATTCTCGGCCTGAAACCGCATCCGCTGCCACGGGTGGATCTCCGTAATGAAGGGGATATGGCAGGCATGCTGAAAGGTGCGGAGCGCGCCGCAAGCACACTTCGCAAATCCTGGAAGATCGGGATCAATCCGATCCAGAACGTGCACGAGGAACTCGAGCATGGCGGGGTGAAGGTGAAGGAGGTGGAAAGCGAATCGGATTTCGATGGATTCTCGGGCTGGGCAGGGGATGTCCCGGTGATCGTCCTAGCGAAACACCTGAACGGCAACCTGCCGCGAAAGCGATTCACCGCCGCCCATGAGCTTGGTCATCTGGTGCTGCAATTGCCCGAGACCTTGACGAAGAAGGAAGAGGAGCGGATTTGCGACCGCTTCGCTGGCTCATTCCTGATGCCTGCGGCCGCACTATCCGAATTCGGAGCCAAGCGCACGTCCGTGACCCTCGGCGAACTCAAAGCCCTGAAAGCGGAATGGGGGATGTCCCTGCAGGCGATCATGCGGCGCTTCGAGGATCTCGAAATCATCACCAAGTCACGGCGGCAGAGCTTCGATTTCCTTTATCGTGCAAAATACAAATGGCACGTGACTGGCGAACCCGGAGAATGGAGTGGCAGCGAGACGGCAAGCCGTTTTTCCATGTTGGTGCACCGGGCTGCAGCGGAAGAAATCGTGAGCCGCTCGAAAGCGGCATCTTTGCTCGGGATTTCCGGTCGAGACTTCGACCGCACCATGGCCGTGCTCGGTTGACAACAGAGAACGGATATGCAGATCGCCGTCAAAGATGCCAACGTTTTCATCGATCTGGAAATCGCCGGTCTTTTCGACCTCTGGTTCCAAATGGGCATTGAAACGCACACCTCGGTGTTCATCCGGGAGGAACTGGATTTGGGCGGGCACGAGCAGGCACTGGCTTACTTTGATAGCGGGCAGGTCGTATGCCATGAATTCAACTTCGATGAAATCATGCTTGTGGATGCGTTGATGCTGGAAGTGAGCAAGGCGGCGGGATTCAACGATTGCAGTGTTCTTTATCTCGCGGAGAAAATGAAAGTTCCATTGCTCTCCGGAGATAACGCCTTGCGAAGATCGGCAGAGAAGCGAGGTGTCGAAGTGAAAGGAACTCTGTGGGTGTTTGATCAACTGGTCTCTCGGAAGTTGCTCAAACCTTCTGTGGCGGCTCAGAAGCTGAGGCATCTTCTCCAGGATGAACGACGACTTCCGCAAGAAGAGTGTCAGACTAGGATGGAGCGCTGGGAGCTTGGCTAGGCTTGCAATACCCAAGCTAAAGCATCTGAATAATTTCCTTTACCGGATACGTCAACCAGAGGACATGAAGCGGGAGGAAGAGGCCGACCGTTTCGCAGGCGAGATCCTGATTCCAAACGACGGAAGATTGATGTGCGGGATGCTTGAGTCGCCCCGGAAAGCCACTACCGTCCCCTGAGAATGTCCGTCCGAGTTCCCATCCTACCCGAGCTGATCCGCTGGGCGCGCGAGCGTTCCGGACGGAGCGTGGAGGAATTGACCAAGGCGTTCCCGGCATTCCCCATGTGGGAGGCGGGTGAGGCGCAGCCGACGATGAAGCAGTTGGAGAAACTGGCGACGCGGACGTTCACGCCGCTGGGCTATTTTTTCCTGACCAGCCCGCCCGAGGAACCCCTACCGATCCCGGACTTCCGAACCACCACAAACCGCCGTGTCGCCAAGCCTTCGCCCCACTTGCTGGATACGATCTACGCGGTGCAGTTGCGCCAGGAATGGATGCGCGGGTTCCTCATCGAGCAGGGCGAGGCACCTCTCGATTTCATCGGAAGTTGCTCGTTGCGGGATACGCCGCAGGCCGTGGCGCTGCACATCCGCAAGCGGCTGGGACTCGAACCCAGATGGAGCCGCAAGCTGGAGACATGGGAGGAGGCGCTGCGCTTGCTGGTGCGAACCATCGAAGGCATCGGGGTGATGGTGATGATCAACGGGATTGTTGAGAACAACACGAGCCGCCCGCTCAGCGTGGAGGAATTCCGAGGCTTTGTGCTGTGCGACACTTACGCGCCGGTGATTTTCGTCAACGGGGCGGATGCCAAGGCGGCGCAGATGTTCACGCTTGTGCATGAACTGGCGCACCTGTGGCTGGGACAGGGCGGAGTCACCGGTTTCGAGGAGCTGCTTCCGGCGGAGAATGAGATCGAAACCTTCTGCAACCATGTCGCGGCGGAGTTTCTGGTTCCCGCCGTGGAAATGGAACCGGCATGGCGGGAAGTGAGCGGCAGCGAGAAGCCCTTTGACCGGCTGGCACGGTTCTTCAAGGTCAGCCCCGTGGTGGTGGCAAGGCGGGCGCTCGATCTCAGCCTCATCACCCGCAGCGACTACTTTGATTTCTACAACGCCCACAAGGCGGCGGTCGCAGAGCGCCGCGCCCGCACCCCCGGCGGAGGCAATTTTTATCTCACGCTGGGGTATCGCCTAGGACACCGTTTCCCCGCTGCGGTTTACAGCGCCGCGAAGGAGGGTCGCCTCCCATATCGGGATGCCTACCAGCTCACGGGGCTGAGCGGCAGCACCTATGACCGGTTTGGGAAGGGTATGCCCCGATGATGCAGTGGGTTCAATCGCGCGACTTCCACACGTCGGCGAAAACGAAATTTGCGGGCGATGCGGACGGATGGCTCGTCGCCACAGCCAAGCACACCGGACACATGCTGGTGACGCATGAGGTTCGCAGCGACGCCAAGGCCAGGGTTCCCATGCCGAATGTTTGCGATGAATTCGGGGTGATGTATTGCAATACATTCGAGATGTTGCGTGCGATGTCCTGCAAATTTGAATAGAAGCACGGCAAATTCATGTTCGATCCAGCATTAGCCAAGGCCATCCACGATCTCAGCAATCTGAAAGACGGCTGGATGGAGGGGCGAGGAGTGGCACCGCGCCGCTTGGACCTCGAACGTCTCTCGGCTGACCTCGTCGAGAAATTCCCGCCTGACATTGGTTATCCGGCGGTGGTTCCAACCGAAGAAGGCAACGTGAGCCTGGAATGGATCATACCCGCCGCCCGCGTCGAACTGGAAGTCAACTTCTCGGAGAATCGTCTCGAACTCTACGCCACCGACATCGAGGCCGATACCTTCGTGGAAGAATCCTTCGACATGGCGGATTGGGATGGCGCAATTGGTGAAATCAGATCACAGCTTCAAAGATGATTGAAGATTTTGCATCTTGTCCCGGCGCAACTCTCCGTGATGCCATGAGGGCGATTGGCATGGATCAGAATGACCTCGCGGCCCGCACCGGCATCAGTCCCGAAACGATTCACAGCGTGATGGAGGGCACCGCTCCTGTGAATCATGACATGGCGCATGCGCTGGAGAAGGTTTTCAGTATCCCTTCCGATTTCTGGCTCAGACTGGAGTTCAATTATCGGAATCACCTGAGCGGGATGAGTGGCTAAGAACAATGGCGAGGCGACCCTCCTGTTGGCGGCAAGATTATGCATGCCTTCTTGCACGAAATCCGATAGAAGCACCGCAGCCACATGTCCGACCCTGCCGCCGAACTTGCCTTTCAGAACGAGATCATCGCCCATCTCACCGCCCATGGCTGGCTGCTGGGCAACCCTGCTGACTATGACCGCGAGCGGGCGCTCTATCCGGAGGATGTCATCGGCTACGTGAAGGACACCCAGCCGGAGGCATGGGAGAAATTCACCAAACTGCACCCACAGGCCACAGAAGATGCGCTGCTGGCGCTTGTGGCCGGACTGTTGGAAAAAGCGGATCCGAACGCCTCCAGCAAGGACATGCGGAAATATGGCACGCTGGGTGTCTTGCGCCACCCGATCAAGGATCGGGGTGTCACGCTGCGGATGTGCCAGTTCAAGCCGGATCACGATCTCAACCCCG
>JAYTOE010000202.1:0-4897 GCA_043747935.1 Akkermansiaceae bacterium | reverse complement strand
AGGTTTCAGTGTTCAGGTTTCAGGGAAGAGGAAGAAAGGGAGGATGCTAGGTTTCAGTGTTCAGGTTTCAGGGAAGAGGAAGAAAGGGAGGATGTTAGGTTTCAGTGTTCAGGTTTCAGGGAAGAGTTCCTGTGCGGACGCTGAGGGTTACTTGGGGTCTTTTTTGGGTTGGCGGGATTGGATGGCTTTTACGAGACCCTGAAGCATGGCGGAGAGCTGGCGGGTTTCGGAGATCATTTCGCGGGAGTTTTGGAGACCGGATTTGCCGAGTTCCTTGCTTACCCGTTCGCTGATGTAGAGCTGGGTGCGGAGTTCTCCGCAGGAGCCTTTGCTGTAGCGGAGAAAACGGATGAAGTCCTTGTCGCTGTCGCGCTCGGAGCCTTCGGCGATGTTGGAGGGAATGGAAATGGCGCTGCGCTGCATCTGATCCTTGAGCGCGTAGTCGCGCGAATCGCCTGTGGCGACGCACACGTCCACGGCAAGCTGGCATCCACGCCGCCACACCTCAAGATCCTCAAACGTAGTCATCATAATTTCTTCTCTTCCCTGAAAACTGAACACTGAAACCTAACAAACTCTGGCCGATCACAGATCATCATCATCAACAGCGGAGAGCGCTGCTGCCTTTTGATATTCAGTCACCCGGCCTTCGAAGAAGTTCTGCTCTTTCTTGATGTCCATCATTTCGGCGAGCCATGGGAAGGGGTTAGAGACGGATTCGTTGAGGGGGGCTAGGCCGCAGGAGGTGAGGCGGCGGTCGGCGATGAAGTCGATATAGGTTTCGAAATCGGTGGAGTTGAGGCCGAGTCCGGAGACGGGGAGGCAATCGCGGATGAAGGCTTTTTCGAGGCGGATGCCCTCGGCCATGGTGTCGCGAAGATCCTCACGGAAATCCTCCGTCCAGATGTCCGGGTTTTCATCGATGAGATCCATGAGGAGGTTGCGGAAGACCTCGATGTGGTTTGACTCATCGCGCAAGGTGTAGCGGAACATCTGACCGATGCCGGGGAACTTGTTCTGGCGGTAGAGGGAGAGGATCATGCCAAAGAGGCCGTAGAACTGGGTGCCTTCCATGATCTGGCCGAACATGAAGATGTTCTTGGCGAGCGCTTGCTTGTTCGCGGTGACGGTGAGGTCGATATCGCGGCGGAGGGCGCGGGAGTTGGAAACGACGAAGTTGTTTTTCGCGGTGATGGTGGGGACGTCCTCGAACATCGCCTCGCACTCGTGCGGGTTGATCCCGAGGGAGGAAATCATGTAAACGAGGCTGTCGGCGTGGATGTTTTCCTCATGGGCGTGGCGACCGAGGACGAGCTTCAGTTCGGGCGCGGTGACGACCTCGCGGACGACGTGGAGGACGTTGTCACCGACGATGCCCTCGGCGGCAGAGAAGTAGCCGATGCCCATCTTGATGATCCAGCGCTCCACATCGGAGATCTCGTTGGAGCGCCATTGCTCGACGTCCTTCTGCATCGAGATGTCCTCCGGTTCCCAATGGTTGTTCTTCATCGTCTTGTAGAGGTCGTAAGCCCAGGTGTATTTGAGCGGGAGAATGTTGAAGAACATCGTGGCCTTGCCGTTGATGACCTTCTTCGAGTTGTAGGCGAGCTCGGCCTTGGCCTTGTCGAGAATGAAGGTGCGGGCTCCGAGGGTGACGGTGGTGGTGGTGGACATGGTCGGGTGTTTGGAGTGGTGATTTTGGTGGTAAAAAGTGGCGCTGAAGTCGCGTTTAGCGTCGGTGAGACTGAGGGAAATGATCGACCCGGGTCAATCCGATTTTGTAGATGTAGTATCCACAAATTATTCACAATACTAGATATGGTGGTATCTAAGAAGACTTACAATGTAAAGCCCATTGAAATTCTTGGACTTACGGGGATCTAACAGAAACATGGCACGCGGCGTGGGGGGTAAAAATAAATCGGCGAAAATGAGCCAGAGGGTGGCACGATCAGAATTTGAAAAAAATTATTAGGAAACCTGTAATATCTCCAAGAAAGTAGCTTCGATCTGACGAAACCCACTCATTGAAAAGGAGATAAAAATTTAGATTCGGGATGATGACGGGGAAGAAAACGGCGGAGAAGCTTCCCAATGCGACGATGATGGGGTTGTTTCGGGCATGAAGCGTTTGGCAAGTCACTGGCAGATATTGGTCGCACTCGTGCTGGCGACGCTCACGGCACTCGCGTTGCGCGGTCTTTTCCAAGGAGCGGCGGAGGGATCGGACGCGGCCAAATTCGTGAACGGGGCGCTGGAGACGTGCCGCTTCGTGGGCGATCTCTTCATGCGTGGCTTGAAGATGGTGATCGTGCCGCTGGTGGTGACGGCGGTCGTTTCCGGCATCACAGGAATGAAGGGTGCGGGCGGCTTCGGGCGGTTGGGAATCAAGTGCGTGAGCTTTTACGTAGCATCAAGCCTCGCCGCAATTACTGTGGGTCTAGTATTAGTAAACACGCTGAAACCCGGCTTGGTCGATGGCCAGCCTAACGAGGCGATCCGGGTGGCGTTCGAGCAAAGGGACTCTGCGGCGAATGATTCCGACAAGGAAACAGTGGCGGTGGCGGGCACACGGGAAGGCAAGGATTTCCTCGGATTTTTCAAGGCACTGATCCCCGAAAACGTGGTGGGCGCAGCGAGCGAAAACGGACAGATGCTGGGCGTGATCGTGTTCAGTATCCTCTTCGCGGCCGCGGTGACACGACTGCCCG
This sequence comes from Akkermansiaceae bacterium, assembly GCA_043747935.1. Classification (GTDB taxonomy): domain Bacteria; phylum Verrucomicrobiota; class Verrucomicrobiia; order Verrucomicrobiales; family Akkermansiaceae; genus Luteolibacter. The sequence continues at coordinate 2,186 of JAYTOE010000202.1, read as the reverse complement.
GCGACACCGGAGACAGCTTGAGGGATTTCTTCGGTGCGGCGAACGAGGCGATGATCACCGTGACGAAGTGGATCATGGCGCTGGCTCCGATCGGGATCTATACGCTGATCTTGCCCGTGGTTTACGAGACGGGTGCGGATCTTTTCAAACAGCTCGGAATGTACTTTTTCACGGTGCTGATCGGGCTCGCTTTCCATCTTTTCGTGATCCTTCCCATGGCGCTGAAATACGTCGGGGGCGTGAATCCGTTAGCCCATTTCAAGGCGATGAGGCCAGCGCTGCTGCTCGCGTTTTCCACCGCCTCCTCTGCGGCAACACTTCCCGTGACCATGCGCTGCGTGCAGGAGAACTCAGGTGTATCAAAACGCGTTTCCGGTTTCAGCCTGCCGCTCGGTTCGAGCCTGAACATGGACGGCACGGCGCTCTACGAATGCGTGGCGGTCATCTTCGTGGCGCAGGTGATGGGAATCGGGCTGGGGATCGGGGAGCAGGTATTCATCGTAATCGCCGCGCTGCTCACCAGCGTGGGCATGGCCGGGATACCCTCGGCGAGCTTGGTGGCGATCCTGCTGATCCTGAAAAACTCCGGGATACCGAACGCCGAAACAGCCGTGGTGGCCTTGCTTTCCGTGGACAGGCTGCTGGACATGAGCCGGACGGCGGTCAACATGTTTAGCGATTCCTGCGCGGCGGTGATCGTCGCGCGGAGCGAAGGCGAGGAGCTTTACCCTGAAGGGTGAGTAAACAGGTCTGATGAAATCCCGGGGCGTGGGTGAGCGCAGCCGATACGGGATACGAACCATCGGTTTCCAAGATGCATCGGCGGAAATGTGATTCGCGGCATCCTTGGGTAATCAACGCGCCATGTTTGCGAAAGCCATTGCGCAAAGGCCGATGAACGACTCCTCGACGAGGCTGGGCTGACGCTGGGAAACTTGAAAAACGCCCCACTCACGATGAAGCGGCGGGCCGGGGATATCCACAGCGATGAGGGGTGCCGGAAATTTCATGCCGTACCGCGAGGACATCTACATGGCCGCCGTCGCCAGCGGCCAGTAGGTGAATCATTTCTCGAGCGGATGCTCTTTCAAGAGCGCGTCCATCTGATAGAAACCCGTCATATCCTTGGTGGCCTCACGGATTTTCGCGACCTGCTCTGGCGTGATGGCGGATGCCTTGTTGCCATAGGAATTGCGGACGTAAGTCAGGACAGCCGCCATTTCCTTGTCATTGATCATGCCGCCGAACGGGGTCATCGGCACCTGGCCGTCGTACTTTTTCCCGTGAAGCTCGAATGGTCCCATCACCCCGTGAAGAGTCAGCTTGATGAGCCTCTCCGGATTGCCGTGGACGAAGATGCTGTCATGCAGCGGCGGGAAGGCGGGATCGAGTCCCTTGCCGTCCTTCTGGTGGCAGGTGGCGCAGTGACCCTCGCGGAAATAGACCTCGTGGCCGGCTTTGAAGGCTTCTTTTTCGGCATCTGTCAGGTGATCCGGGATGGGCGGCAGCGGATTTTCCACTTCATTTGTCTGCGCTTTGCCCTGAAGTCGCGCGGCGGCGGCTTCGGCGGGAGCTTTGCTCCATCCGTCCGTGCCTTTTGCCTGAGCGATGGTCACGACCTCGAGCGCCTCGCGCTTGTCATACCATGTCGCGGCGACCACCGCTTCAAGCCGCACGCGGCCGTGCTCATCCGCGGCTGCTTTTTTCAGCAGGTCGAGGGAGTCGGGGAAACGGTCGAAGTTGTAGCGAAGCACGCGGGTGGCGGCGGCGCGGACGTGGAAGTCGGAATGGACGATGAGGTTGCGGAGCAGATCGGTGTCCACCGCGTTCATGCCCCACGAGACCCACAGCGCCTCCAGTTGCAGGCGGGCATTATTGGGATCGTTTGCGTCGAGCTTGGAGACCCATTGTTTCACCGCAGGAATGACCTCAGCGACGGGATGCTCGCGAAGCTCGCGGCGGCTGCGGTAACGGCTGCGGTATTCAGGTAGTTTGAGGTTTTCCAAAAGCGTGGCGACCGGTGCGCCGTCCACGGCGGCAGGAGTCACCAGCGGACGCGATGGATAGGTGATGCGGTAAATACGTCCGTGCTTGTGGTCACGAAGCGGATCGCGGGCGTTGTGCTGCATGTGGCCGATGAGGACGTTGTGCCAGTCGATCACATAGAGCGATCCATCGGGCGCGAA
>JAYTOE010000201.1:0-6331 GCA_043747935.1 Akkermansiaceae bacterium | reverse complement strand
GATTTCGGGGTGGAGATCACCGGTTCGGTCGAACTTTTCACGCCCATGACCAAAGGCAAGGACATGCCCTCCGTGCGCATCCGCTTCGGGGAATCCGTGGCGGAAACCATGGCGGAGCTCGGCGAGCGCGGCGCACAGAACGACCATGCCCTGCGCGACCAAGTCGTAAAACTCCCGTGGCTCGGCAAGACCACGGTCGGCCCCAGCGGCTTCCGTTTCGCACGCATCGACAACGTGGATCCGAAAATCAATGTCGAGCTCAGCCACGTCCGCGCGATTCTCACGCTCCGCGATGTTCCCTACATCGGTTCCTTCCAATGCTCCGACGAGCGGCTCAATCAAATCTGGCAGACAGGCGCCTATACCGTGCACCTCAACATGCAGGAATTTCTCTGGGATGGCATCAAGCGCGACCGCCTCGTCTGGCTCGGCGACATGCATCCGGAGGTCAGCGTGATCAACAGCGTCTTCGGCCACAACCCGGTGGTGCCCGCCAGCCTCGACATGACGCGCGGCGTCACGCCGGTGACCGCATGGATGAACGGCATCAGCTCCTACTCGATGTGGTGGATACTGATCCATGAGGAATGGTATCTGCATCATGGCAACCTCGATTACCTCAAGGAACAGCAGCCCTATCTAACAGCTCTACTGAAACGCCTGAGCACTTACGTCGAAGCGGACGGCCGGGAAAAACTCGATGGCATGAGGTTTCTCGATTGGCCGACTTTTGAAAACAAAACCGCCGTCCACGAAGGCCTGCAAGCGATGATGACCATGACCATGGAAAGCGGTGCGCGGCTGTGCGAAATTCTCGGCGACAAGGAGACTGGCAAGCTTTGCACCGACACCGCGAAGCTCCTGCGCACGCACCAGCCGGAGGCCAGCGGTCGCAAATCCCCCGCCGCGCTGCTCTCGCTCGCCGGCCTCCGCGATCCCGCCGAGGTGGCTAGGGTTCTAAAGAAAGACGGGCCGAAGGATCTCAGCACCTTTTACGGCTTCTATGTGCTCAACGCCTTGGCAAAATCCGGCGACATCGATACCGGCCTCGATTTCATCAGCCAATACTGGGGCGGCATGATCGACTTCGGAGCCACCACTTTCTGGGAGGACTTCGATCTCGCATGGACGGAGAACGCGGGCAGGATCGATGAACCGGTCGCTCCCGGGAAAAAGGATCTGCACGGCGATTTCGGCGCGCATTGCTACGTCGGCTTCCGCCACAGCTTCTGCCACGGCTGGGCCGGCGGGCCGACCGCCTGGCTGAGCAAGAACGTCCTCGGAGTGGAGCCGGTGGCTCCCGGCTGCGCGAAGGTGAGGATCTCGCCCCAACTCGGCCGCCTCACATGGGCGGAAGGCACCTATCCGACACCCAAGGGGCCGATCCATGTCCGCCACGAAAAACAAGCGGATGGCAGCGTGAAATCCACCCTCACCCTGCCGGATGGGGTGGAGCAGGTGAAATAAGCAGGGGCGAATTCAATGTGCCGAACATGCCGGTGGTAGTGAGCCAGCTTGGCAACGGCGGAGAATTACTTTCTGATCGGAGACGCGGCCGGTGAAAAAATGAAGAGTCTGTTGAAGTAATCCTTTTACGTTAGAACCTGCATCATGAAAACATCGACCAAAACCATCGGCCTGCTGGCCGCACTCGCGATGGCCCTCACCAGCCCGCTTTTCTCACAAGTCCCCGATCTCACCAAGGACACCGCATCGATTGATCGCGAACTCACTTACAATCTCGGAGCAACTGGTCTGCGTGGCTGGATTTACACGAAGGCGGCGGACAACCTCGATGCCGCGCAAGGCCGCACGACAACGGCCAGTCGTCAAATTCTCGTCACTCATGTCGGTGCCGCGTCACCAGCGGATGGGGTGGTGAAAGTGGATGACATCATCCTCGGAGCGGAGGGCAAACTCTTCAATGACGACGCGCGCAAAAGCATTGCGATGGCCATTCAGGCAGCGGAAACGGAAGCCAAAGGCGGAGTCCTGAATCTTACCGTCTCACGCGGCGGAACAGTCCAGGAGCTATCCGTCAAACTTGCGGTGATGGGAACCTATAGCGAGACCGCCCCATGGGACTGTGAGAAATCCAAGCGCATCCTTGAGTCAGCCAGCAAGGTTCTCGAAAAGGAAGAACTGAAAGCAGATTGGGCCGGCCCGATCCAAGGGCTCGCCCTGCTTGCGACGGGCAATCCCGATTACCTGCCGAAAGTGCAAGAGTATGCACGGAGACTCGCCGCCATCGAAGTGGAGCCCGATAAGAAGCCTGAAGGATTCGTCTGGGGAGAAACCTGGGCCTTGAGCAACCGCAACATCTTTCTCTGCGAGTATTTCCTCGTCACCCGCGATAACGAGGTAGTCCCGGCAATCACCAAAAACACCCTCATGCTTGCCCGCGGCCAGAGCATGTATGGCACCTTCGGGCACGGCTTCGCTTCGCTCACCAACGACGGCAATTTCAACGGCTCCGTGCCTCCCTACGGCCCGGTGAACATGGCCGGGCTGCCTGCGAACCTAGCCATCGTGTTGGGGAAAAAGTGCGGAGTGAAAAGCCCTGAAGTGGATCAAGCGATTGTCCGAGCCGCCGGGTTCTTCGGCTATTTTGCCGGCAAGGGAGCGATTCCCTACGGCGAGCACGAACCATGGCCGTATCATGAAAACAACGGCAAAAACGCGGCGTGCGCATTGATGTTCGGAGCGATGGGTGACAAACCCAAAGAGGCCGAATTTTTCGCACGCATGGCCACCGCCGGATATGCGAACCGCGAGTATGGTCACACCGGCCAGGGTTTCAGCTACCTGTGGAGCGCCCTCGGTGCCGCTGTCGGCGGGCCCGAAACGGCTGCCGCATTTTTCCGCAAGACCTCATGGCATTTCGATCTCGTGCGGCGGTCGGACGGCGCGTTCACCTACGACGGCGGCGAGCAATACAGCCCGGGAAAAACGGATGATAACACCTACTTCGGAAACAGCAGCTACAACGGCCTGAGCCCCGCCGCCACGTATGTCCTCACCTACTCGCTGCCCTTGCGCAAACTGGTCATCACCGGCCGCGATGCGGATTCATCCGGTTGGCTTAGCAAGGAACAGGCCGCCCGTGTCATCGCTTCCGGGCGCTTCGATCTGGATCGGCGGGAAATGTCCCCGCAAGAACTGGTGGCGGCATTCGGCGACTGGTCGCCCATCGTCCGGAGCTGGGCGGCGGACGAACTGGCGAGACGGCCGGAAAGCAAAACCATGATCGCCGAGCTGATCAAGCTCGCCGACGGCAGCGACGTGCTCCCGATCCAAGGTGCCTGCGAAACGCTGGGCTTACTCAACACCCCGGAAGCCTTGCCGGTATTGGTGAAACAACTCTCTCATTCCGATCGCTGGGTTCGCTACAAGGCAGCAGTAGCCATCCGCAACATGGGCGGCACCGCCAAGCCCGCTCTCGAAGACATCCTCAAGGCGCTGGTTTCCACCGCCGAACCGCTATGGCCGATCAACTGGGAGGATCCCATCCAGTTCGCTCATGGCCAACTCGCCGCTGCCGTCTTCAGCGGGCCGCTCAAGGATGAGGTCAACCAAATGGACGCCAAGCTGCGCTACGCAGCCATCCGCTCGATCACGACGAATCCCGATGGCATGGCGCGCGCCACGCTCCGGATTTTTTTTGAAAACCAGCTCAGCGAGGAGGACGTGATCGCCCTCGCGCCCGCCATCATCGCCGCCGTCGAAACCCCCAGCCCGGCGGACACCATGTTCAACAACGAAATCCGCATGGCGGGATTGAAGGCGCTCGCCCAATACCATTTCAAGGAATGCCTCCCCGCCGCCGCCGACCTGGCGTTCACCCAAGGCGGCCACGGCAGCGAGAACCGCACCGGCGAGATCATGAAAATCATCGCCAGCTACGGCAAGGCCGGGAAACCGCAGATCCCCGCGCTGAGGAAAGTCATCGAAAACTTCAACCGCGATACGGAACGCGGCGATTTTCCTCCTTCCCTGAATCTTGTCCGAGTGGGCGCGATCGAGGAAACCATCCGCGCCATCGAGACGGCGACCACGCAGCCGGAATTGCGAAGCATCAAGCAGTGAAGAGCCTTATTGGGGCAGGATGGTTTCGAGCGTGAGCGGTTTTTTGCTGAAAATTCCGTCTTGAGCTTCCACGACGTATTCCCGGACAAATGCGCCTTTGTCATCGTATTGTCGGATGGCGCAGGCGTGGAGTTTGCCGGTGGCATCGCTTTGAGCATCGCAGCCAAAGTTTAGGAAAAGGCGGCAATCATCCGTGGATTCGGCGCCCAATTTGTCGAGCAAGGGGGTGAGGTCGATGCCGATTTCGAGCGGGCTATCCTCACCCGGGCCAGCGAGCGGGACTTCGCCGACGTTGTTCTTACGGTCATTGCCGAAGAGAGGCCAACCGTTGAGGGCTTGCGGAGCGAGTTCGTGTTCGGGTGCCGTGGCGTTTTTATCGCGGGCGATACCGATGGTCACCCGCAGGTCGGAGCGCTTGTTGCAGGCGAGCTTGAGTTTCAGAGTGGTTTTCGGAAGATGCCGGGAAACCTCGATACGTCCGAGGAAATTTCCGCGTTCCCAGGAGGCATCGACCATCGCGCTGTAGAGCAGGTAGATTCTGCCGTCCTTCGACCACGTCTCACCCCATGAGTTGACGACGATGAAGGCACCGCGCTCCCAATCGGCGAGGGTGACTTTACCATCACTGTTGATATCGATGTCGTTGGTGATTTTCCCATCGCCATTCACATCGAATCCGACCTGATCGTCGTATCCCGCGCAAGTGATGCCGTGCCCGTAACCACTGGGTCCCCAACGGATCCAGAGGTCATCACCCGCCAGATATTCGCCCTCGGGAATGATCCTGGTGACTTTTTCCAACTCTCCCATGCGCCCGTCCAGAGCCAGCAATCCTCCGATGGATTCTTTGCCTGCTTGGGGTTGGTTGCGGTCGAAGAGCCAGCCGCGTGCTTCGTTGATCTGTGAGACGGTGGCGGTCGGGGTGTAGCGATAGCCGGCGACGCGATACTCCATCGCTTCGCGCCAGATGGCGTAGCCGTTCGCCCACTGGCCGATCTTGTCTTTGTCTCCTTCCACGCGTCCGTAGGTTTTGACCGTGGGGATGCCGATTTGCTTGGCTGTTTCCCAACCATGATGCGCCTCTGATCCTTGATCGCTCTTGGCAGCATTGCACATGTTCCAGGAGAAATCGGCGGGAAATTGCGTAGCTGTTGAGTTGGCCACTGTGCCATTCAGGAGGTTCGACTCATAGGTGAAGATCGAAGCAATCGCAGTGAACTGACCACAGGCTCCCCCCTTCTGTCTGTAAATCGGAGGGAACTGCGGGCGGGTGGAGTTATCGACGCGCGAGGGTAATCGGCTGATATCAACGTCAGTCTCGCCGATGTCCGAGCCTTTCGCATCAAGCCAAGTGTCGTATTCATTTCCCATCGAGGGAGGACGTGAAAACGGCCTAGGATAGGCGGCGCTGGCGGGGCTGTCTGCATCGCCCGCCATGATCGTGGTGATGGTTGCTGGAATGAGGATGAGAAAGGCGAGCGCGGGATATCTAGGTGAAGGAGTCATCGGGGAATTCTATGGAAAGGAGATGAGTTGACCGGGCAGTTACTCAGCGGAGAGTAATGCTGGCATCGAGGTTGAGAAGGGCTTGAGCTAGGACGGCGAAGGTGGCAAGTTCGGTTTTGTCGAAGGCGGGATCGGCGGGGGAATCGCCGACCTTGAGGAGGGCCTCGGCATCCGAGGATTTCGCGGCGAAGAAGCCGCGCTGCTCGGTGATGAGTTCGAGGAGGATGGGGAGTTGCTCGGAACTGAGTTCGGCGCCGGTCACGTGGCGGAAAGCCCATTTGGCGCGGGTCTCATCGGTGGCTCCGCCGTCTTTCATGATGCGCTCGCCGAGCTTGCGGGCGGCTTCGACGAACTGCGGGTCGTTGAGCATGACGAGGGCTTGAAGGGGGGTGTTGGTGGTCATGCGGCGCGTCGAGCAGACCTCGCGGGTGGTGGTGTCGAACAAGGTCATGTTCGGCGGCGTGGTGGTGCGGCGCCAGAAGGTATAGAGCGAGCGGCGGTAGAGGCCTGAGCCTTTGTCAGGGACATACTCGGGCAGGAAATTGTTGATCTCTTTCCACATCGATCCGGGCGCCTGGTAGGGATGCACGGGTGGGCCGCCGACGCTTTCCGAGAGGAGTCCGGAAAGGGCGAGGGCGGAGTCGCGCAGCATCTCGGCGGTGAGGCGGCGGGCGGGGCCGCGGGCGTGGAGGGCGTTGGCGGGATCGCGCTCGCGGAGCTCGGGGGAAACTTTGGAATC
>JAYTOE010000200.1:0-2808 GCA_043747935.1 Akkermansiaceae bacterium | reverse complement strand
ACGGAGAGCACAATCGCGGTGACGAGTTGCCACGGATCATCAAGCCGGAACACGCAGAGATGGCTGGCGATGATAGCGGCGGCTAGGAAGAGGAGGCAGGCGGAAACACGGATGAATTTCCCGAATGGCGACCCATCGCCGGATCTCTTCGCGGTGATTATGGAAGTCGCTACTACTAGGGTTGCAGTAAATGCCGCGCTCCAGATCGGGACGGGCTCGTGGCCGTAGAGAAAGTGGAAAAAATCGTTGTAGGCGAGAATGATTCCCGTCGCGCTGAGCCCGCACAGGAGCGAGAAAACAGATTCGCATTTCCCACGGAATTTCCATGCGGCGATGGCCAGCGCGAGCGACTCGAAGGCGAGCACCAGCGCGAGATTCTGGCCTTCCAGTTTCAATATGATGGCGAAGGTGGCGAGGGCTATGCCTTGGCCGATATTCACGCCTCCGGCGGTGGCATTCTGGCGGCGACCGAGGATGCCGAGGACGGTGAGCATGCCGCCGAAGACTGCGGCCACATTCCAATAACCCTCCTCGCCGTTCTGGGGCAGCCAGACGCCGGAGAAGAGCAGGAAGAAAAAGGCGTTGTTCAGGGCGGTGAACCAGGCTCGGGCTCGGTCGGAGAGTCTTTCGCGGAAACGGTCGAGCGAGCCGGGGATGGCGAACATGACCCAAACCGGCGGGAGGAACCAGAGCGTGGCGGGATCTTCCGTGCGGATATTTCCACCGGAGGCATCGTAAGCACCGAGGAACTGCCAGCCGAAGAACGCGCCGTAGCTGCCGAGCATCGATGCCCAGCCGGGACCCGCCCAGCCGGGTTTCAGCATGAAGAAAAGCCCCATCGCCCCGAGCAGGAGGTTCGAGACGCAGGACATCCAGCCGATGGGTTGGAGCATGGTGGCGTAGGACGCGAGCACGATGCCGAGGGTGGCGGTGGCCTTCGCCTGGCGCAGCCATGAGACGGCGGCGATCGCTCCCGCCGCACCGAAAAGGAGCACCGCGGCAAGCGCCGGGCTATCGATCACTTTCAGCCTGCCCACATGATACGCGGCGAAGGTGCAGTAGTAGAAAAACGCCATGCCTCCGGCCAGCAGCACCTCGCCGAAGCGGTGCAGGTTTTCCTTCGCGGCGAGCCTTCTGCCCGTTTCCACCAAGCTAAGGGCACAGGCGAAAAGGGCGGCGAGGCGCACACCGTTCGGCATTTCCCGAATCCAGTTCTGGTAGGCGTAGTTGCCGAGAAAGACGAGACCGGTGAGCAGGATCACGATGCCGATGCGGACGAACCAGACCTTTCCGAAATCGAGCTCAAAGGAGCTGTCGTCCTTGGGCGTCGCCATCGGTATGGGCACTGGCACCGGCACCGGAAGGACGGTAACGGGTTCTTCCACCAACGGCTCGATCAGAATCCGGGGAGGCGGAATCACCGCTTTCGGCAGCGGTGGTGGTGTCGCGGTGCTCTCCGGCGAAGGGTTTTGCAGCCGCTGTTCAAGCAAGGAGATCCTGTCGCGGATATTCCCGAGTGCCGCTGAGTGGCGTTCGTTCGCGGTTTCGAGTTGCTCGCGCAACCGCTTGATTTCCTCCCACACTGGCGCTTCCTCGGATGGGTTCATCTCTGCGTATCATAGGAGACGAAATGCGGGCGTGTGTAAAGGAGTGGTGAAGCCGCTGCTTAGGCGGAAACGTCGCGATGCCACCTCTCTGGCTTGATCGCCGTGGAATTTACCTTTTGCCTTTCCGTTCGGAATACGGAAATGTTTCCCCATGAAACGTTTGGCGATCATCGTAGCGGTCTGTTTGCTGGGAGGTGGTGCGGTGTTTGCGGAACCGCGCGTCTTCACGAACGCCGAAGGCAAGACCATGAAGGCGGAGATCGTTTCGGTGATTGACGATAAGGTCGTTTTTAAACTCTCCAATTCCAACACGGCGACTGTGCCCCTGAAATCCCTTTCGGCGGATGACCAGACCTACATCGCGGAGTGGTGGAAGGAGAATAAGGACAAGCTCAAGCCGATGGATGTGACGCTCGCGATCGCGAAGAAATCTGATCGCATCGACCGGAAAGTTACCCGTTCCGGCGGCACAGGCAATGTCCAGCCGGGTCAAAACGTGGTCAGCGAGATCGTGAAAAAACTGACCATCGATGAATTCCACTACACCGGCGAACTGAAGAGCTACGTGAAAAAGGACGTTTCCGATATCGAGGTCACCTACACGATCTACAAACGGATCAGCACATCGGGCAAGGCCGGAGCGGATACGAAAGTCGAGGAGATCAAGGGCAAGGCCTTGATTCGGCGGCTGGCAGCGCACGGCAAGGCGACTTTTGAGACGGATATCGTCCGATGCGAGGACAGCTCGCAAACGGGTGGAAACCTTCCTCGCGAATACACAAGGGAGACGATTTTAGGTATCATCTTGGATCTCAGCGCGGGCGGTCAGCATTTCCTCAGGCAAAGCGCCCCCGAGAACCTCGCCGATCACCTTGAGGAAAATGACAGGTGACCGCATGGATTACGCGGAAGCGATCAACTGGCTGTTCGGGACGCAGCAGTTCGGTATCAAGCTGGGGCTGGACGGGCCGCGGCGTTTGCTCAAGGAGTTCCTGGCGTTTCCGAAGCACGGTGTGCAGGTCGCGCACGTGGCAGGAACGAATGGCAAGGGCAGCACCTGCGCGATGATGGATCGTGTGGCCCGCGCCTGCGGGAAGCGGACGGGGCTTTTCACCTCGCCGCACCTGATCGATTACCGCGAGCGGATGCGTGTTTCCGGCGAGATGATCACCGAGGAACGCTGCGCGGAACTGCTGACCGA
>JAYTOE010000199.1:0-12122 GCA_043747935.1 Akkermansiaceae bacterium | reverse complement strand
TTCTCCGCAATGTCGATTTCCGCTAGGGAGGTGGCGCGGGCGATCTGCCGTTCCAGCGCCGGGATCAGCATTTCCGGGATGGCAACCTGCCTATCCTTGCCCCCCTTACCCTCATAGACTGTCAGCGAACCGTGCGCGAAATCGATGTCCTTGATGCGTAGCTGGCAGCACTCGGAGACCCTCAGCCCGCAACCGTAAAGTAGCCCAACCGCAAGGCACACGCGATAGGTAGGGGTGTCGCGAAGCTCATGGAGCATGGCAAAAATTTCCTCCTGGGTGGGTGTGTAACGCTCGCGAGAGGTCTTGCGGCAGCGCAACGCGTTGACATCGTGGAGGTCTTTTGCCAGCGTCGAATTATCAACCACGGAGGACACGGAGAACACGGAGGTCTTGGTTCGAAACCTGTAGATATGTCAGGAGAGCCTCTGTGGTCTCCGTGTCCTCTGTGGTAAAATCCCAAAGTAGCCGGTTTTCACTCCCTAGCTTGATCGCCCTGGGCCGAGAAGCACCCTTCCCCCCATTTTCGTGTAGTTCTTCCTGTTCCTCTTCCTGAATGCTTCAGTCTCTGGAATCTTAGTGAAACTAGGGCATGGCGGGCGTTGTTTCTGCTGTGCGGGACATAAGATCATTCCGGCCTGCGGAGAGCGAGGGCGCACTCCGCGACACGCGGGGGCGCGTGTGCTCCCCAAGAAAACACCCGCTTCAGATGAAGCAGCAGAAAAGCATGGCTTTTTAAATCAGGGGTAATTTTACAGAAGGAAGCGAAGTGAACGAAGGCTGTTCCAACCCCTCAGCATCATAACTCCTGCCAAAGAATCATGGAAGCAAAGCCAAGGCCGCACGCGAAGCCCCTTCGTTGACTTCGTTACCTTCTGTAAAAAATGAATCCACATATCTTCTTCACCCAACGGGTGAATCGATGTTCTCTTATTGGGATCCTTTCGGATTAATTTTTGATCTGCCAGCGTCGAATTATCAATCCGAAAGAACTGACCCTGAACATGATGACGAGTTGCACTATGTTTCACCATAACCCAGGACTTCAAGGTCGGGAATTCCCTCGAAATCGGACTCATTACGGGTCAATACCTTCGCACCATGGCAACGTGCGGTGGCTGCGATCCAGAGATCGTTTTGCGATCTTCCGGCAAGGCGCTTTTCGCTCCGTAGGAAGGCGACGATGCGTCCATAATGTTGCGCCGTTTCCAGATCCGCGCTGACCACCCGGCGCCGCCTCAGGATTCCCAAGGACTCGTCAAAACGCTGCCCGGACACCATGGCCGCCCCATCCAGAAACTCCCCTGCCGTGATCGAAGGGACAATCAAGGTTTGCGCACCGTGAGCCAGCAAAGCCCGGTTCACCGGAGCATCGGGGTTACCGCGCGCCCGGAATTCGTCAATCAATACCGTGGTGTCGATGCAGATCATGCCGGTCGTTCAACCTCCCAGTTCGTGGAGCTGCAGTTCATCTCGATTACCTGCTCCATCCGGTCGGCATCGGCGTCATTGCCGATGGCGTGCCAGACAGACGCCGCATCGGCCACCGCAGCGGCGCAAGTGCCGCTGTTGGCGGAATGGATCAGGCGTTCGATCGTCTTGGTGAAGGACTCGGACGACCGCTTCTCGCGGGCAAGCCGCTCATAAACCGAGTGCTCCACAGCGATGGTCTTGGTGCTCATGTATGTAATTCTACATGTGGAACTCTGGACGTCAACATGATTCAATCCCAAGTCAACTCACGGATTTCGTTCGCCGAATCCCTCGGGTAAATTTGCATATTGAAACTCTATCGCTCAATTTGCCTAGAGGCTGACAGTTTTTAAGAGTTTTTAACCACGGATTGCGCGGATGGACACGGATAAGAGAGGGCAATCACCTTGCCATTTCATTGGTGCGTGTTAATCTTCACTGTACCTCGTAAAATCCGCCAGCTCATTTCGGATCTTGAGAATGCGGGATTCCTCAACCGCGGCGGAAAAGGCAGCCATCGCAATTTTCTGCATGCGGAAAGCGGCGCGGGTTTGACTTTATCCGGCCAAAAAGGAGCCGAGATGCCCGGACTTGTTCGATGGCGGATGCCATGGTGACGACCCGTTGAAGGTGGCCAAAGAATTGCAGAAAGCCATTGATGAGTGGGAAGCCATTTACAGCGAGGACGCGAGACCATTGCCGCCCGTGCGCGTGAGGCCGACGGTGGAACTGGTGTAGTCCTGATATGAAGAGTTTTAAGATGAAGTAGTTGGAACCCCGAAGGGCACGAAATTACACGAAAGGAAGACGGGGTTTCGGTGCGTTTTTAACCGCGAATTGACGCGAATGTTCGCGAATGAAGAGGGGGAACGGAGACGCGCTCTCCAGAGCGCGTGGGATAGACTCGCGTTCTGGAGAACGCGGCTCCGGTAGGGAAGGGATTCCGGTTCCTTCATGAGGCGCAGCCGCACGGGCAGGGACTTTTATCCCTAAAAGTCCATATCTGGCGGTGCTGTACATCCCATCGGTTCCTTCCCGTGGTTACCGGCCGTCAGATATGGACGGGAAGGGATTCCCGTCCCTGCCATGCAAAAACCCACCGACCTCGCGGGCGGTGGGTTGGGAAACTCTACCTCTTCACCTGTCCTTCGTAGCTTTCTTGGCCTTCGTAGCTTCAGCGAAGTAGGCAGCGTAGAAGGATTGAGGTTTAAAGTTTAAATTTTAAAGTTCCAGTTCTAGCGGCGACGGCGCAGCAGCAGCATGGCTCCCAGCGTGCCGAGAAGCGCGACCGAGGAGGGCTCGGGAACGACGGTGAGGTTTACGAAGGAATCCGAACCACCCGCGAATTGGCCCGTGTAGTTTAAGCCGCCCTCTGCGGCGGTGTAGTTGATCCTCCAACTATTCAGGCCGAAGGTGAACACCTCCGCCTCTGCGAGATCGTTGCCGCCAAAGGCAAGCAAGCCGCCGCCTGTCAATGAGCCAGTGTAGTTGATCAATGAGAATACATCATTCACATTGAAGGCCACATCCGTGACTGCGAGATCCGCCAAGGTAAGACCCACTGACCCGACGAGGTTGAGATTACCCGTGACTTTCAGGAGATCGGACCCGATTGAGGTGGCAACGCTTGAATCCAGTTCATGCGCCAAGGTCGAGCCGTTGGCGAAAGACAAGGCACCTGTGCCGAGGGTTTCGATGGATGCACCGGGTGAGAGGACACCGGTGACATTGACCGCTCCGGCAATGGTGCCGGTTCCGCCGAGGGTTGCACCGGATGCGACGGAGACCGTGTTGGTTCCTGTTCCCGAGCCAGTCGTATTGTTTACCAGCAGCGTGCCGTCGTTCACAGCCGTCGCCCCGGTATAGGTGTTAGAGGCGGTGAGGGTCAGTGCTCCGGCGCCAGACTTGGTTAGCGCGAGGTTTCCGGTGATACTCCCGCTAAAGCTGGTGGTGGTCGCTTGATTTACCTCGAGCGTATTGATGGTTCCTCCGCTGTTTGTCACGATGCTGCCGCCCGTGCCGCCCGCGCCGGTGCGCTGGAGACCGGCGACGGTCTGGTCGAAACCGTTCAGATCAAACGTGGAAACTTCGCTAGCAGTACTGAAGTCCACGTCCAGGATTGTCCCGGTGGGCAGTGCATTGGTCGCGCCAATCTTGAGAAGGCCGCGGATGATTTGGGTCGCACCCGTGTAGCCATTTGAAGTGCTGGTAAGGAGCACGGTGCCCGTACCAGACTGGCCGGAGATAAGGAGAGGTTGGCTGCCGTTGACGGCACCGCTCACCGTGAGGGTCGTCCCGGCTGCGGCTCCAAGCCGAGTCGATGCGCCGAGGTTGACCGTGCCTGCCCATTCGGCATTGGCACCGGTTGCGGTGCGAAGAGCGCCAATGAGGTTGGCAGCGAGGCCGCCTCCCGCGATGTTGAGGGTTTCGCCCGTGATGGTGATGCCGTTGCCAAGCTGCAACTCGGCACCGCTGGCGACGGTGGTATCGCCTGCAGTTGTGCCAAGCGCCGAGTTGTGGTTTGCCTGAAGCACGCCGGTGCTGACGGTGGTCAAGTCGGCGTAGGTGTTGAGACCAGAGAGAACCAGTGTCCCGCTGCCGATCTGGTTCACTGCACCGGTACCGCTGATGACGTTAGCGAAGTCCGTGCCCTGGGTGATGGTTCCGGTGCGATTGAAAGCCAAAGTGGCGTTGTTGGTGATGGCACTGGAGGGGGAAAGAGTGCCGACAGCGGCTCCGCTGCCGATCTGCAGGGTGCCTGCGCTGACCGTGGTCAAGCCGTCGTAGGTGTTGGCGCCACCAAGAACAAGGATACCAGCACCCGCCTTGGTGAGGCCTGCGCCGGAGATTGCACCCCCGATGGTGAGGGTGTTGGCACTGACCGTGACCTGCCTGGTGCCAACCATGGTGACGGCTCCGTTGCCGAGGTTCAGGTTTTGGCTGCCGGTGAAGGTGAAGTCGCCGTTCCACGTTTGCGTCGGACTGGTAGTAGTGCCGGCGGTGATCGTGATGCCACCGGACTGGGTGGAGTCCAGCGTGCCGCCGTTGATCGTTAAGGTAGGAGCCGCCGTACCGCCGCTGTTGGCCAGTGATCCCGCGTTGTTGAGAACCAAGCTACCGCCTGAGTTGAGGACTGTGCTGTAGTTACCGCCAGTGCGGGTGTTATAGTTGCCTATTGCCGTTGCCATGATTAATGTGGCACCGTTGTTTACGGTCACAGAGTTGTTTCCGTTCGAGCCTTGGGTAAACCCAGAGACGCCGATACCCAAGGTAATGGTGCCGGAACCCGCAATGAAATTACTGCCGAAGGAACCTGTCTGGAACTGGGTGATGGACACGGGAGCCGATGCATTGACGATGAATGAGCTACCGCCCGCACCGCTCGGCTGCTGAAGTCTTCCCAGAGTGAGGCCGTAGCCGTTGCTGCCGGAGATATTCAGGGTAGTGTTGCTGGAGGTTACCGTAGTGATGGCGCCATTCGCACTGCCAGTCAAGACGACGTTGGCTGTGCCGAGTGTCAGGGTATTGCCGGTGCCGGAGCCGTTGTTGGCGACGTCAATATTTACTGTGCCGCCAGGTAGTGTGATTAGGCCGGTATTGAAGCTCGTATTGGCATTGGCTCTCAACTGGATCGTCGTGCCGCTGGTAACGATTACTGCGGAGGTGGTGGAGCTAGTGATCCCGCTGGTGGAGGTGATGGCGTTTGCGTTCGCCAACTGGAGTGTGCCGGTGTTGAGGTTCACGCTGCCAGAGATCGTATTGCTGCCTGCGAGTGCCAAGATGCCAGCACCGGTTTTGTTCAGGTTTCCAGTGACGGCGAGGGGTGCGTTGATCGTCTGGTTCGTGGCGCTGTTGTCGTTGATGTTCGTGCTAACGGTGATGGCAGAGCCGCCGATGGTTACCGCGCCGGTGCCGGGCAGAAAGTTGATGCTGTTCACCGTGAGCGGGGCGGAGAGGGAGTTGCTCAGGTTCGCCGCGACCGGGTTGGTGGTGCTGAAGGCGACGTCCGTCGTAGCACCAGGAGCGGAACCGGAGACAACGCCACCAGCGACGGAGGTATTCCAGTTGCCCGCCGTGTTCCAGTCGCCATCAGTCGCGCCGGACCAGTAAAGGGCGTTGGCATCGTTGGCGACAGATACGATCGCGGCCGTCCCGGTTGAGGTGCTCAGTGAAAGACTCATGAGCCCGCTGGCCGTCGGCAGGAGGGCATTCGCCAGTGAGATATTCGTGCTCAGTGCGCTGGCGCCAGTGCCAGTGATGACAGTGTAACTGGAGCCCGCATTGGGAGTGCTCGACGGGCTGATGGCGATTCTTGCCCCGGCCGTCCCCGCTGTGGCTACGCCGGTGATGGCCAGCAAGTCTCTACTGGCACCAACGAGATCAAAGGTGAGCACCGGCGAGACTACACCCGCGCCGGAGGCCGGGGCGAGAGAGGCGGCACCCGAACCAGCCAA
This sequence comes from Akkermansiaceae bacterium, assembly GCA_043747935.1. Lineage (GTDB taxonomy): Bacteria > Verrucomicrobiota > Verrucomicrobiia > Verrucomicrobiales > Akkermansiaceae > Luteolibacter. The sequence goes on along the minus strand of JAYTOE010000199.1, from coordinate 6,198 downwards.
GTTTAAAGTGGTGGTGAAACCGTCCGCCATGCTCAAAGCGGAGTTGGTGGCGAGCGTAAAGGTGGAAGCGGTGCCGCCGACCGTATTCGTCGTGCCGCTGGCGTTCTGCCTGATGCCAAAAGTGCCGGTGCTGTTGACCGTCACGTTGGTGGCACCGTTGAGATTGCCGCCATTGCCAAGGGCGAACAGACCCGCATTGACAATGGTTGTGCCTGTATAAGGGGAGTTGCCGCCGGAAAGGGTCAGAGTTCCGAACCCTTGTTTTGTAATACCGCCGCCGCCGCCGTTAGCAAATCCTACGGCGAACTCCGCATCAGAAAGCACCGTGACGACGCGTACCGCAGAGCCGACGGTAGAAGTGTTAGTAGCATCGGTGAACGTCAGTTTGCCGTTGTTCAAGGGGTCGCCCAAAGTGTTAGCGCCGTTAAATATTATCCGATTGGAGACTGTCCGGGCCGTGGTGCTGTCAGAGGAAATGGTGCCAACAAGTGTGATTGCACCAAGACCAGCTGCGTTAGCAGTGCCGATTTGCAATGTGCCGGCGGTCATAGAGGTGCTTCCCGCAGTCTTCGTTCCGGCATAGCGGAAAGTGCCGCCATTGATTGTGACGAGACCATTGCCGCCGCTGCTTGACGTGAAGTTTAACAAGCCGCCGTTGACGGTGATGGGGTGGTTCCCGAAGGTGCCCGACATATTCAATGTGCCAGCATTGAGCGTCGTGGTGCCGGTGTAGGATTGCGTGCCGGAGAGAGTCAAAGTACCGAGGCCGAGCTTGGTGACGCCTAAAGTGCCAGCCATGGTCCCCGTGGGGTTGGCAATGGTGGTGCTGTAAGCTACGGTTCCCGGGGCGTTGGTGGTATCGAAGCCAAAGGCCGCACCGGAGTTCAAGCCGTTGGTGAGGCTGGAAGTGGTGTTGAGGCCGGCCAACAAGGTGCTGATGTTCCCCGTGGTGAACTGTCCGGTGCCGCCTACATTGACGGCCAGCGTGGCGCCGGTCTGGACATTGATGTTGGCGGGCGTCCAACTGCCTGTCGTCCCGTTATAAAGCGATCCAGGAGTGGCAAACTGCAAGGTTCCCGCAAATACCCTAGTGGTGCCGGTGTAGGTGTTGGCTCCGCTGAGGGTCAAGATCCCGGCGCCGCTTTTGATGAAATTCAATGTGGTGCCAACGTTCGCAATGTTGCCTGCGTAAGTCTGGTTCGTGCTGTTGATCAGTTCCACGCCGACGGTGCCGGTATAGCCGACCGTGCTGCTGCCTTGTCCGCCGCTGCCTAACAAAAGACCGCCGACAGTGCCGACTCCGCTGGTGCCCGTGGTCCACTGTCCGGCGCTGCCAACACTGATGCCGATGGTGGTTCCAGTGCCGACGGCTACTGCGCCGGTGGCGGGCATGGAGACCAAGTTGGTGAACCGCAACGTGCCATTAGTGATTGTGGTGCCGCCGTTGTAGGTGTTGGTGCCCGCGAGAGTCAGACGACCCACACCTTCCTTGGTGAGGCTGCCCCCGCCTGTGCCGATGATATTTCCGTTAATGGTCGAGCCGGGCGCGACCCGCTGGGCGGTTGTGACGGCTTGACCGTCCGCCTGATCCTGCCGGATCGTCCGGGCACCATTGTTTAGGTCAATTCCGTTTGTGAGAGTTAAATTCGTGTTACGGATGCTGTTGCTCTGCATGGTACTGGCCCCCAGGAGGAACTGAGTCGGGCTGAACGTGGCGGTTCCCCATTGTAGCGTGGCTCCAGCACCGCCGAAGTTCACCGTGCTGCCGTCGCCGTTCTCACTGATGCCGCTGACGCCACCGGTGAACTGGATCTGGTTCGCGCCTGTTCCAATAGCACGAGAGAAGTTGGTGTTAAAAAAACTTTCAATATAGCCGCTGGAGATCGAAATGTTTTGGGCAGTACCTAAATTCCCCTCGTGTAAAAGCCGACCACCACCGCTGACAGTCCAGGTTCCGCTGGTGGTGGGGGCAGTGACATTACGTAAATTCAAAAAACCAGAGCCGGTGAAGTTAATGCCAGCCGTGGTGCCGGTAAAGGTGCTACTTCCATTAAAGGCGTAGCTTCCCGATCCGGCAAAAGTCAGGGTGTTGGTGCCCGCGGCAATGGAACCTGTAGTCAGCGTGGCCGCCGAATTATTCGTCCAGGTCTGGCTATTGGCCAGAGTGATGGCCGTGCTGATGGTGACCGCTCCCTGCGCGGTAGAACCAAAGGCGAACTGGTTCATGGTGATACCGCCTACTCCGGAGGTGCCATTGCCGAGCGTGATCGAGGTGCCGCTGGAGATGGTCGTCGCAGCGGGTGCTTGGAAGGTCAGGCTTTTGGCGACCTGTGCACCACTGACAGTCGGGTTGTAGGCGACGTTGCCGCTGGTGGCCGATGGTCCGGCGACGAAGAAGAGGTCATCGGCATTGGTGGTGCCGATCTGGAGAGTGCCCGCTGCGCCACCGGTCGAGTCAGTGTTCCAACCGGTAAAGGTGCCCCAGACTTGGTTGAGGAGTAAAGTTGTGTTACCAGCACCAGCGGTGGTGGAGTTGCCGTCCCAGTAGAGGTTGACGGCGTCTGCGGAGGAGATGCTGAGCATCACGCTGGAAACGAGAGCGAGGGAGCGGAGGTGGCGGAATTTGGGTTTCATGGGGATTTGGAGAGTTCGACGTGATTCGTTAGACGTGATTGGGAAGAGGGAGAGAATTACGATTGATGAATGATGATTTTTGAATGGGGAAGCGCAGGGGGGGGGGCGTTTTGCTGTTCAGATCTGGCGAAAGAATGAAACGCGCCGACAAGGGTGTCAAATTTTTTTCTGTAAACACACCTTGAAGAATGCGACAATCGAGCGCTTTTTTGCGTCAACGAGTGAGAAATGCCCGAAAACGAGTGGTGGCGGGGGTCGGCATGACGGAAAATGACTGGCTTCCTATCTCACTTCGTGTGTTTTGTGCTTTTCGTGGTTGTTACTTCGGAATTTAAATCCCCCCATTTCCTTTCAAGACGGATGGTCGTGGCAGACAGGCGTCAGCCACTCCTTGCGCGGCGCGGGCGCTAGAGGGAGTTCGAGAAATCCTCGAGCGAGGAGGATTGGATGGCGGCACGGTGGAGTGCGCGCAGGGAAGGCTCCGCGGTGATTCCGGCGATGGCCTCCCGCATTCCCTGTGGAATCTCGCCAAAGCGGATTTCCAATGCGTCGATGACGTTTTCCTGAAGGCTGCCTAGCCGACCTTCCTGGCGTCCTTCTTGACGACCTTCTTGGCGACCTTCCTGGCGTCCTTCTTGACGACCTTCCTGGCATCCTTCCTGACGTCCTTCTTGGCGTCCTTCTTGCCTTCCTTCCTGGCGGTATTGTTGGGCGATGGTCATGGCTGCGCTTCGAATTTGAGTATTAGAAACTGAAGAAACCCTACGGTCAAAGGCGGCTTTGTCATTATCGGCGTTGAGGATGTAACGGATCAGAAGCTCGATGACTTCGGGCCGGACGCGCAGGAACAGCGACTCGTCCCAAACCACCTCATCAAGGAGCTTGGATAGTGCGAGTCCACAAACGAGCCGGGCAGCCGAAGGCAGCCCTCCTTATAAAATCACCCCTTGACGTAACGAAATTCATCGTCACGTTATTTCGCGTGACGAGAAACCCCGCTCCATCCTTCTTCCGCGCGCTCGGCGATGAGACCCGCTGGCGCATCGTGCGCCTGGTGATGGATCGCGCGCTCTGCGTCTGCGAGCTCGCCGATATTTTGGGCATGCCGCAGTCCTCCGTTTCCAGCCACGTGCAGATCATCCGCAAGGCCGGGCTGCTGGAGAGCGAGCGCTGCGGGAAATGGACGTATTTCCGCAGCCATCCCAACCATTCTTCCCTGCTCACCCGCCTCATCGAAACCTTCCCGAACAGCGCCGAACACAAAGCCGACCTGAAAAAGGCGAAAGCCCGCCTCAAGGATCGCGAGAACAGCTGCTGCCCGGGTCCCATCAAACTCGCCGAATCATCATGCACCTCAAGGAACTGAAATCCCTCCTCGCCGAACACCCGGAACGCCATTTCCGCATCCGCCTGCCGGACGGCGACGCGATCCCGCTTTCCTTCCACGTCACCGAGGTCGGCCATGTGCACAAGACCTTCTTCGATTGCGGCGGCACGCGGCGCGAAACCCATACCTGCCAGCTCCAGGTCTGGGTCGGCGAGGATTACGATCACCGCATCGAGACCGGGAAAATGGCGGGCATCCTCGAAAAGGGCAAAGCCCTGCTGCCCGACGATTCCGTCCCCGTGGAGATCGAATACGAGGATGGGGTGATTTCCCAATACACGATCAGCGGCCACGCGATCACCGGCGACGCGGTGATCCTGAACCTCGCCCACAAGCACACGGAATGCCTCGCCCCCGAGCTTTGCGGACTGCCCGCCATCAACCGCCTGCCTGCTATTGGCGGGAAAACCTCGTGCTGCGGATCGAATGGTTGCTGACTTATGAAACATCGATTTTTCGCGGAATTTCTCGGCACCTTCATCCTCGTCTTCGCAGGAACGGGGGCGATGGTCGTGAACGAGGTCACCGACGGCGCAATCGGCCACGTCGGCATCGCGCTGACCTTCGGCTTGGTCGTGGCGGCGATGATCTACACTTTCGGCGATGTCAGTGGTGCGCATTTCAATCCCGCCGTATCCATCAGCTTCGCAGTGGCCGGACGTTTTCCTACCGCCGATCTGCCCGCGTATCTGACTGCGCAAATGCTCGGTGCGCTTAGTGCGAGTGGCTCGCTGAAACTCCTTTTTCCGGATTCGTGGAGGCTCGGTATGACGCTCCCGGCGGGCACGGTATCGCAGAGCTTTTTACTGGAAATCATCCTCACCGCCATCCTCATGCTCACCATCCTGAGCGTATCGCACGGCGCGAAGGAAAAAGGTATCACCGCCGCGATCGCCATCGGAGCTGTAGTGGGACTTGAGGCCATGTTCGCCGGCCCGATCAGCGGCGCATCGATGAACCCCGCCCGCTCGCTCGGCCCCGCACTCATCAGCGGATATTTCCAGCACATCTGGCTCTACCCGGTCGCCACCATCGCGGGAGCGATCATCGCCATTCCGCTTTTCCAACTCACCCGCAAACCAGAAACGAATCCGTGAAACCACCCGCCATCCTCATCCTATGCACCGGCAATTCCTGCCGCTCCCACCTCGCCGAAGCGATCCTTCGCAAAGCCCTCGGCGAAAAATTCCGCGTCGAAAGCGCCGGCTCGAACCCCGCCGGATACGTCCACCCTCTCGCGATCCGCGCCCTGGAGGAAATCGGCATCGACACCACCGGCCATCACTCGAAGCACATGAACCTTTTCCTCGATGACCAGGTGGAAACCGTCATCACCGTCTGCGGCAACGCCGATCAGGCCTGCCCGATGTTCCCCGGCCAGATGAACCGCCACCACTGGCCCTTCGACGATCCCGCCCACGCCACCGGCACCGAGGAAGAGCAGTTCGCCGTCTTCCGCCGCGTGCGCGATGAAATTTCGAAAGTCTTCGGAGCCTACGCGGCAGGAAGACTGGATGGAGGGAAAGGCTGATGCAGCTCCAGTCGTCCAAACGAAAACTGCCGGAGCCGGTATTCTGACAAAATTGAAAAGGGAGCCTTTCGGCTCCCTAAGTCATTGGTTTTAAAGATGGAGTCGGCTAACGGACTCGAACCGTTGACCTACTGATTACAAATCAATCTAAATCCTTGATTCTTAACTCCTTATGTTGATTTTAATTGCTTCTTAGCGGCTCTTAACGGCGCTTAATGCTCCGAAACGAGCCGACGCGAGTATCAAAAAAGTATCCAATTCCAGCAAGCCAATTTTTTTCGCTATTCTTCACTTTTTTCCATCGGGAGGATTTTTTTGCGGGATAAAGTTGGGGTGAAAGCAAAAGCACCACTTAAACGACCGAAAGCGCCACAAATCCGACTTGTCGCCGAAAGCGCCCCCTGGGTGCTTGTTTCCAAGGTATCCGAGGAAAGCGGACTCACCGAATTGCTGATTCGTCAATGCGGAGTCACACGCCGCAAGTTTGGCAATGCGGATTACATTCGCCCTGCCGAACTCAACGCATGGATTCTCAGAGATCCGTAGGTATCCGAGCGATGCCCCATGTAGCGAAGATCTTCTCGATCATCCCTCTCCCAACCGGCCAGCCAGCCCGTCGAAGAAGTCACGCGACCACAACTGGAGT
>JAYTOE010000198.1:0-30708 GCA_043747935.1 Akkermansiaceae bacterium | reverse complement strand
GTAATCTGGTTAAGGACACCAATCACACCAACACCCTGACCCTTTCCGGCGCAAACACGGGCTTCACCGGCGCTATCAACGTGAACGCAGGGATTCTGGCCATCACCCATAACGACGCACTGGGCACCACCGCCGGCGCCACCACCGTGAACGGTAACGGTGCTACGCCTACGACTAACAACAGCACCCTCAGCTTGAGCAGTGCCACCTCAGGCCTGACCATCGCCGAGAACATCAACTTGTTTGGAAACACAACCGGACGTGCCACGCTGGTTAACAATGGTGCATTCGACCACACGCTGAGCGGTGCATTTGATGTCAGCAGTGACACGAATCTCGCACAGTTCACCTCCTCGAACAACGGTGGCTCGATCACTGTCACCGGTGACATCACCGGAACGTTGACCAACAGTGCCGTCCTCTTTGTCCGCGGCACTTCCACGAACGCAAATAACCGTCTCCTGGGCAGTGTCAACCTGACCGGAGGGAACTTAGCCAAGACGGACGCGGGAACCTGGCTGGTGGGAGCCTCCGGCAAGACATACAGCTGGGTGAATACGCTCCACGCGAATGGCACCTTGAGGATGGGTGCGGCCGGGGTTCTCCCGTCAACGAGCATATTGATACTCGGAGAGAATGCGGCCAGAACTCCCATTCTGGATATCAACGGGTTCAATCAAACAGTCGCGGGCATAACCTACAACCTCGGCACTGGAACCCGGACGATTACCAACGCCGATGTTGTCAACGCCGCCGTGCTGACCGTTAACAACTCTACGGATTTCACGACACTCGGCTCGGTTGGCAACCAGATCGTGCTGACCGGAAATATGGGCCTGACGAAGCAGGGTGCCGGCAAGCTCACCCTCACCGGAGCGAATACCTATACCGGCGCGACCAATGTCACCGATGGCACGCTGCTCATCAACGGAAGCACCAGTTCCACCAGTATTGTCACTGTAGATAGCGTTGCCACGCTCGGAGGCAGCGGCACGGTCGGAGGCAACACCACCATCAGCGGCACCCACTCGCCCGGCAATTCACCCGGCATCATCACCCACAGCGGGAACCTCACCTACGAAGCGGGTGCCAGTGTTCTCTGGGAGCTCGTTGCGAACGCCACGACGGTGCGTGGCACTGACTTCGATGGCATCAACGTGGGCGGAGTGCTTGACTTCAACGGCTCCACCACGCTCAACCTGAACTTCCAGTTCGGTTCCAGCGCAGTGGAATGGAGTGACGCTTTCTGGGCAAGCAGCTATACCGGAACCGGCGGATGGTTGGTTTACAGTGGCGCAACATCACTCGATGGCTTCGGTAATCTTGCTTTGAACTTGCCAGCCGCATGGCTGGACGAAAACGGGGATACACTGGCGTCCGCCCGCGCCGGTGCAGCCTTCAGCCTCTTCCAGGACACCAACAACATCTACCTCAACTACTCCGCTGTCCCCGAGCCGAACGTCGCCGCGCTGATCGGAGCGCTCGGAGGCATCCTGCTTCTGCGCCGCCGCCGCTGAAACTTTAAACCTTCAACTTTAAACTCTAAGGAAGAGATAAAGATTCCCAAGACGCCCGCTTCACCCGAAGCGGGCGTTTTTTGCCTACTTTGGTTTTGAGATGGGGAGGATTCCGCCGGCTTTGATTTCCGCGTGGAGTTCCCTGAGGCAGGCACCGAGGTCGGCGGCCAGTGCGGGGTTCTCGGCGGAGAGGTCTTTGCTCTCCGAGGGATCATCGCGGAGGTTGTAGAGGGCGGGCGGGGTTTCCTTTTTCGGGTCTTCGCGCAGCACGAGTTTCCAATCGCCGGAGCGGATGGCCTGCGGTTCGGGGCTCATGCCGTGCCAGTGGAGGAGTTCGGTGCGCCGGGGGGCGTTTTCCTTTCCCCGCAGGGAGTCCCAGAGATCGAGGCCGTCGATGGGGGGCTTGCCTTGGGTTTTGGTTTTCCAATCGATGCCGCAGGCGCTGGATAGGGTGGGGAGAAGGTCGATGGCGGCGATGAGCATGTCGCTCTCGCGGGCGGGCGGGATTACACCGGGCCATGAGACGATGCAGGGTACGCGGGTGCCGCCTTCGAGGGTGCTCCATTTCATTCCACGGAAGGGCAGCGCGCTGGATTGCTCGCCTTTCTGGGGGCCGTTGTCGGAGGTGAAAACGACAAGCGTGTCCTTCTCGATGCCGAGTTCTGAAAGGACGGCCATCAACCCGCCGATGCGGGCGTCCATTTCCTCGACGACATCTCCGTATGCCCCGAAGGCGGACTTGCCTTTCCAATCCGGATGCGCCTCGACCGGGAAATGGGGGGCGGTGTAGGGAAGGTAGAGGAAAAAGGGCTTGTCGCGATGCGCTTTCACGAAGCGGATCGCCTCGTCCGTGAATTTTTCGGTGAGCAGGCGGTTGTCGTATGGGTCTTCCGCAGCCGCATCACCGCGCGAGAGCGATTTCACCTGGTTGTTGCTGTGGGTGAGGTAGAACGAGCTGGTGAAACCCTGCGCGGGCGGGCGGGTATCGGGTTGGTCGCCGAGGTGCCATTTCCCGGAAATCGAGGTCGCGTATCCTTCGCTTTGGAAAATCTCCGCGAGGGTCAGCGCATCCGGGGACATGCCCTCATGCATGCCCATCAAGTAACCGATGACGCCCTCCCTCCACCCGAGCCGGACGGGATACGCACCTGTTAGAATGGCCATCCGGGAAGGCGTGCAGACCGAGGCACCGGCGTGGTATCCGGTGAGGTGCAGGCCGCCCGCCGCGAGCTTGTCGAGGTGGGGTGTGCGGATCGAGGGATGGCCCTGGCAGCCGAGGTCGCGGAAACCGAGGTCGTCCGCGAGGATCAGGATGAGGTTGGGCGGACGTTCCCGCTCCTCCGCCAGGCAGCTTCCGGACAGGGCGGCTGCGGCGAGGAAAGGGAGGGCGACAAGCTCGCGGATCATGGTGTCAATTGCGCTTCAGAACCATGAGCGGGGATGTCCACCCGGCTGGGTTCCTCGGGCTGAAGCCGCCGGTCTCGATAAAGAGGTAATCGGCGCCGTCGATGGCCTTCGGTGTGATGCGCATGGCGACGTTGTTTTCGATGTCCATGAGGGTCTCGCCCGACCAGATATAGCGGGAGTCGTTGGTGAGGCCGTCGCCTTCGAAGATAATCGCCTTCAGGGGCGCGCGTCCGGGGTTGGGCTTGCCGCCGGTCTTGAAGGCGTCGGCCGTTGCTACTACTTCCATAGTAGTCCATGTTCCGTTGACGGCGGGGTTGGCGACAAACTTGCCGTCGTAGCGGAACATGTCATCGTCGGAGGGAGCCTTGCCGTTCTCCGGATCGTTCTGCATCTGCCACTCGGCGGAGAGCATCGGCACGAAGGTCGCGGCCTTGCGCAGGACGGAGTCGTCGAGCGGCGGGAGTTTCCTTTCCTCCAGCCACATGCTGAAGATGCCGCGCGGAACGGGCGGCATGGTGACGATGGCGCGGTCTCCGTACTTGAGGAAGGAGGTGGCGGCGAGGCTGATGGGGCCTTTGCCGAATTCCCCCGCGAACTCCTCGGTGATCCAGCCGCCGCGTATCGTGTCGCCCTCGCGGCGACCGAGGCCGAGCTTGTTTTCGACGAGCTGTTTGCCGTTGAGGTAAACGCGGAAGCCATCGCCCGCGCCGACGCCCTGGCCGGTCTGGACGCGGAGGCGGTAGGAGTGGTCGGGTTTCAGGGCGGGGAGATCGAAGGTGCCGTTGACGAGCAGGACTTCCTTTTCCCAGAGCGAGCGCGGGGTGGCGTCCCATTGGTTGAAGGGGCTTTTGATATCGCCGAGCTTGCCGTCGAACTGGCCGATCGGGAACTGGCCTTTTTTCCAGCCGGCCTTGGCGGTGTCGAAATCCTTCGCGAACCAGTTCTCCATGCCCGCCGGATAGGTGACGGTGCGGTAGCGCCAAGGCGTCAGGTCATACTTTTGCTGCTCCTTGGGATCGAAGCTGAAATAATTCCACTGCTCGTTTTTCAGGTCGGAGCCGAAAGGTTTCCAATCGTAATCATGCACCCCGATCTTGTTGTAGAGCGACACGAGGCCGTCCAGGGAGTTCGTCACCGCACCGCCCTGCCGCGGGTTCTTGAGGTCGTTGAAAATGGTGCGGCGGTTGGTGCCGATGTAGTGGTAGATGAGCTCCTCGCGGATGAGCGGCACGATGACTTTTTTGAGATCAGCGCCGAATTTTTCCGGATCGGCGGCGAGGAAAATCTCGTCGTGCGGAAGCGGGTCTTCGGGGAACTGTTTCTTGGAAATCTGATAGAGGACATCGAAACCGCCGGGCACGTCGGCGAGGGCGCTGGCGAGAACACCGAGGGTTTCGACGCGGTGGCCGACCATGTCCTGTCCGCCGACCCATCTGTCGCCGCCGCTGTAGTTTTCGTAGGCGCCGCCAAGAGCTTTCAGCGCGAGATCGCGCACCTTGGGGGTGGCGTTGGGGAGTTGCTGGCGGATCGCATAGATGGGGCCGCCGGTGGTGCTCTGGCGGGGTGTGGTTTGGATCAACTCGCCGACGGGTGGGAGAACTTTTTCATAACAACGCTCGTCGGTGATGACCTTGGCGAGAACCATCAGTGCGCCGTGTTGCAGCCACTGCTCCTGGTGTTTCAGGAAAGGCAGGATCACATCGACCTGCGGCACGATCATGTCCGGCGTGCCCAGCGCGACGAGGGATAGGCAGGCGTCCTTGATGAACCATGATTCCTTTTCGTCCTGGAGGCGCGCGATGGCGAGATCGAAGAGGCTCTTCGACCAATCTGCGGTGGGGTCGAAGGCCTTGGCGGCGGCGCGGAAACCGGCGTTGCGCACGCGCGGATCGGCGTCGCCGCAGAGTTCCTCAAGCAGCTCGGGGCGCACTTTCTGGCCGGGTTTCGGAAACATGTAGTCGCAGCTCAGTCCCGCCGCGTTGTAAGTTACCATGTTGCGGATGAGATAATCCGGGTGGCGGGCGTAGCGGCGGATCTCGTCGTCGCTGAGTTCCTTCTGGTTGAGACGGATGATCAAGGGCTTGGCGGAGTCTTTGGTCAGGATCTCGCCGGCGACATCCTGGCGCTTGCCGTCCTTGTCGGCCGCGGGTTCGAGCGAGACGAAAACATCGTCCGCCTCGGTGCCCCATGGGTGTTTCGGCAGTTGGTAGCTTTTCGAAAATTTCCCGGGAGGCGCACCGGTGATGCGGAGTGTTTTGCGAGGCACGGTGTAGGTCAGCGCATATCCGGTTCCCCACTCCTCATTATCGTAGCCCGCTCCATCTAGGATGGCGAAGGAGTTGTCGAACCGGCGGGAAAGGTCGTAATGCCATTTCCGGTGATCCATGAACTCGCGGTATTGCAGCGGTTTTTTATCCGTCAGGAGGTTCATGGCGGCGCTGCGCCAGATCTCGCCGATGCCGCCGCCGGTGTGGCCGTGGAGCATGAAAGTGGTGGTGTAGAAACTGGACATCGCCGCCTGGTCGCGCGCCCTGGCGTAGATCGATTCCTCGCCCTCGGGCGTGAGCGAGGCGGCGGCGGCCATCGCGTAGGCGAGCAGGCCGTTCTTGCCGTTGTCCACGAAGGAAGTCTCCGGGCGGTCATCGCCGTAGGGATTGATGCCGCGTCCCGCGTAGCGGAAAAAGTGGACGAGCGTGCGGTGCAGCAGGCTGTCGTTCACGTCCGCGCCGCACTGTTTCGCAAGCAGCAGGAAGGTGACGACGTGCGTGCCGCCGGCGTTGAGGTGGCCGTTGCCGTAGCCGAGCTTAACCACTCCGCCGCGGCCGGCCCAGGCGTCGAGGTATTCGCCCTTGGCGGCGGCATCGACCCATTTCTGGATCGTGGGCAGTGCCTCCGCATCGCCGGTGCGCAGGTAGTATTCGCAGAGCGCGAGACCGCCATAACCGATGTGCCACGCGTAACCCGAAGTATTCTTGTCTTTCAGGCCGTGCACCCATTCGCGGACGGCGGGGAGGTCGGTGTCGTCGCCGGTGGAAAGGAGGAACAACATGCCGATGTCGGCGAAGCCCTTCTGTGTGCCGGGCTGCTTGAGATGCTCGGCGAAGTTGCGGACGATCTTATCGGACTTCGGGCAATCGAGCGGCCAGGTCTTGCTGTAAGAGCCGAGGACGGGGATTTTCACCTCGACCGGTGCCGCTTCACCCTTGATCGCAAATTTCATCACGCCATCGGTGGCTTCGGCCTTTTCAAGGATCTGCCCAAGTTGAATGCGGGGGTCGATGTCCTTGAGCGTCTGGCCGTTGATCGACTCGATGATTTGGCCTTTTTTAAATTTGCCGGTGGCCTCGGCGGGAGAGCCGGGCTCGATCCCGCCGACCCACATGGTGAAAGCCGGTTGGTGAAGCTCGATCGACATCCCGACCGGGCCGAAGCGTCCGATGGTGTGGACCGATTTTTCAGCGCCCGGTGCGGTGGAGAAAAGGGCGGGCTCCTTGTAAAAGGCAGCGGGGGGTTGCTGGGCACCGGCCATGCCATGGAGGAAAAGCGCGGTGGACAGGAGCAGGAGTCGGGTCGGATTTCTCATGTAGGTGTGGAAAAAAAGGAAACTCTTATTCTTGTTTATCCTCCGTTACCAGTGGGCGAAGCCGCAGGATCACTTTGGTGCCGATTTCCGGCAGGGTGTCGGGCTTGATCTGCCACGAAAGTGCTTGATTGTCCTGTGCATGGTGACCGGACAAGCACAGCACCTCATCCCCGAACGTGGAAATGGAGATTACGTTGCCGTTCACATCGCCGAGGTAGGTTTTCGTTTCGCCCTCCTGATGCGTGAATGAGCCGGCAAAGAGGAACGTGTCCGGAATTTTTTCGACCGCTCCGGCAGCCTCCGGAATCCCCGATTCATCCTTGGTCGGGGAAACGAAATCGCTGATCGGGCGCTCTTTCATCTCACCCTTTTCGTCCGTCAGGAGCAGGGAAACCTTCACCTCCTGACCTCGCGGCGGGATATCGACCCAGCGTGTGCCCTCCTCGTCAACCGGCTTGCGCATGGCGGGATTGCCCGGCTGGGCACCGATCAACAGCAGCGCGGCGTGGATGTGGCTCGGCTTCGCTTCCACCATCACGATGGACTCGTGCTCCCTGCTGTCTTTCGCGCAGGCGATCACTTCCAGATAGCCTTCGGCGAGACACACCACAGACTGGATGTCCACGAATTTTTCTTTCGAGTTGATCGTGATGCCGGGGAAAATGGCGCGGATCTTTTCGGCGATATCGGCAGGCTGGGTCTTATCGGTCTCCTCAGCGGGCGGCACCGTTGGTTCGGCCTTTTCCTCCGCAGCAAGCGGAGCGAGGCAGAAAACATAGGATGTTCCGAGCAGAAGGGATCTCCTCAAGAGATTTGCGGCCTGCCCGCCAGCCTTCATGCCGCGGATCCGTTCATTGCTGGGTGGGTGTGCGTTTCTCATTGCGATCGTCGTTTCGTCAGTCACGCCCCCACGATGCGCCCTTCGCGGCAGGATGCAAAAGACAATTCACTGCGCCCCCGATGATTCGAAAAAAGGGAGCTCTGCGACCCCAGTCGCCAAAATGGAGTGGCTGGCAGCCATTTCCTTGTCGTGAATCAACGTGAAATTTGCGCAAATCGAGGAATTTTTGGATTACCCTAGCCGAAAGAACTGCTATGTTTACCAAGTAAATACTTTTTTATGAGCCAGACCCGAAAAACGAATCTCACTGCCACCAGCATGCGATTCGCGCCGAAAAACCCCGGTTTTGCCTTAGTCGCCACGCTTTCACTTATGGTGCTGCTGGCCATCCTCTGCGTGGGTATGCTGAGTCTCTCGGCCGTATCCCTTCGCAGCTCCAGCCAGGGAGCCGCCCAAGCGGAAGCCCGCGCCAATGCCCGCGTGGCGCTGATACTGGCGATCGGTGAACTCCAACGGCACACCGGTTCGGATACCCGGGTTACCGCCCCGGCAAACATCGTCGATGAGACTTATCCCCAGGTGTTGGGGGTTTGGCGCAGCTGGGAGGGAACGGATCATGAGGCCGATGGCCGACCCAGGGTTCCCGCAGGCGGATACGATTTCAACAAGGACGAATCCGAAGCCAAAGGTGGCCGCTTCGTCGATTGGCTAGTCTCCAGTGCGGATGCGGTTTCCGATCAGGAATCGGACAAGCAACCCAAGATCGATCACGCCCCCTCCTTGGTTCGTAACTCCGCAATTAGTGCAACAGTGCCCCTGCTGGCAGGCGGCTCCTTACAATCGAGCGACGCCCGGCAAATCCACGTGGTTCCAAGTATAGTCAAGGACAGCGGGCGTTATGCATGGTGGATCTCAGGGGAAAACCAGAAGGCCGTCCTATCCCAACCCTACAAACCAAGAACGAATGACGCTGCGGGTCTGGTCGAACTGGGACAATCGCACGCGGTGGCCAATCCCGCGGTCTTCGGGCTGCCCTCCCTGCTCACCGACCCCGAACCCCATCTTCCAGGCACCGCAGCCGCGAAACCAAGCCGCAAGGTGGCGAGCCGCCAGACCATGGCCGTGGTCGAGGCCGGAAACGCCACGGAGCCACAGAAAAAATTCCACGACCTTTCCGCCTACTCCATCGGCCTCCTGACAAACACCGCCACCGGCGGCTGGCGCAAGGATATGTCCATCCTCACCGAGAGATGGGATAGTATCTACAGCAGTTATCCGGGGGCGAAGCTGCCATTGTTCCGTTATACGCCGGCGGCTGGAGCTACATCACTAGTTCCCAAACCGATCAGACCGATTCCCACGCTCGACATGAGTAATACGGGCGGGGGCGCGTCCGCAGTAACGGCGGCGACTCCAAATCAATCGAATTTGTATCCATGGAGCAATTATTCATTAATCCTCCCTGGAAATACCATTACACAGCCTAACACTTATCAAGCAGCATCCGCTTCATGGCAGTCATTGGTTAGTTTTGCAACCTCTTACAAAAATTTTTCTATCAATTCAGGCATCGTGGAAAGCCCGTTTGCTTGGGATGTTGTTACAGGAAATGTCGCTGCATGGATGGTTCCTGGTATCCCTAAGGTTGTAAATCTTTACAACTATAAACACGTACAACGTCTGCATCCTCAAATAGCTAGGTTCCAGAGTATTATTTATGCAAGGGCTGTTCCAGTCATTCCCGCGACAGTTCCACCCAGATATAATTTGAGGCTTATTTTTGTTCCGATAATTACCCTATGGAACCCCTATAATGTTGGTTTAACCGACGGCCCTCTTACTGACGTAAATGAAGAACTATTAATTTCATGGAGGCGCTCGATGCCGATAAACTTGGCGGTAGTCAATCAGGCGTCCGCTCCCTGGTTTTCGAATCCTTCTTTGGTTCCCAGTAGTAGCTATAGATATTTATCGCCAGGAAATTTGCAATACGTTGACGTTGCAGGCAACTGGGGAGCTGATGGAATTGATTTTGATTTGGCGGCTAACGTGGCAAAGGGATATCCCAAGAGTTCTTACCTAGACCTCCGCGCTTTCGGGGCTTCTTTCCCCCCTGGAAAGCTGGCATTCAAGCCGGGAGAAACAAAAGTATTCTCACCTAGATTACCAGGTCATGTACACTGGTCTGGAAGCATTAGACTAGGAGAAGGGTTTAACCAAAACAATATTCTAGGTTTCGAGTTTGCGGGTGCAGGCAATCTTCTTGCATCTGCAAGATATTGGTTCCTCATGAAAAATGACAGAGTGACAAGACCTTACAGAGGGAGGAGTCCGGGTATGGGTTTCGACATAACGTTCGGTAAGTCAAGGGGGGCTTTTTATCAGACTCACCCTTCACATGTGGCCGTGCAAGAACCATACCACTATATGTCTATGCTGGCACCTGCAGATGCAGGCTCTTTGTATTGGCCGCCCACCGGCGTCGATGAAGTGGGCTACTCGATAGGAGAACTCGCAAGCGGTGCTTGGATTCCTATTTTTTCAGTCAGCATGGGTCCCCGAACAACCATCGGTACCGGCCCAGGCACGAAACAGAACCGGCCGACCAAAGGAGTTTTACAAAGCAACCCACTTGCCTCCATGTCGATGGCTGATCCGTTAAGCGGCGATCCAAAAGCTCACCCGGCAAATGGCACGTTTGATATCACTTATCAATCGATGAGTATCGGTTCTACGATCACACCCAATTTAAGCACTTCGAAAGGCTACATTGCCACGGGTTATCAGAGTGGCGACGGTCTCTCCCGTCTGATCATGTGCAACATCCCTCTGCGCCCCATGGCGTCGATAGTGGAACTGGAGGGATGGAATCCGAGGGGGAACAACCCTTACCCTCCGTTCCAGAGTAACCTGATCGGTAACAGCAATGCGACGCCTCTGATTCCCGTGGATGGTGTTGTTCCGCCCACCCTATCGCCAAATACGCTTCAGACCAACCTCATGCACGACGACGCCTACTGCGCGAACCATCTCCTCTTCGATGATTGGTTTTTGTCGTCGATCGCGCCTGAGCCGATGAGCTCGCAGGATATCAATTCGATCTATACGGAGTTCCTCAAAGGTGAGAGGGAATTGGTGAATCGGAGTTATCGTCCCATCTCTGCGGACAATAAGGTGACTGATGCGGTGGCCACCACTCGCATCGGGGAAGTGATCACCAGCAACGACGGGTGGCTCAAGGTCGCGTCCCGTTTTGAAGTGGAGGGAATGTTCAATGTGAACTCCACCTCGGTCGAAGCTTGGAAGGCTCTCTTTGGGCATGCGAGAAGCCTCGACAAGATCGCGATGCATGGCGCGGACGGGATTGTGGAGACAAACACCTCGGGCAAGCATGCGGTTACGCGCGGTGCTGTGGCCACGGATGTTGAGGCGGGCACAGGTGCGGGTTTTGGCGGCCAATTCGCAAATGCCTCGGAGTACACCGGTTTCAGAACCCTGAGTGATGACCAAATTAATGATCTCGCCAAGAAAGTGGTAGAGCAGGTGCGCCTGCGCGGCCCGTTTCTCTCGCTTTCCGAATTCGTAAACCGCCAACTCGGCTCCAATAAGAATCTTGCCTTGGCGGGCGCCATCCAGAGCGCAATCGACATGCTTGCCGAGGATCCGATGGCAAAGCTCCGTGATCCGAATAATTCGTTGTCGGATAAAACCATGCTGCCAACAGATCCCAAACTCGCGGGTGTTGGCTATGAATTCAAGGAAGCCGCAGAAGGTGCCAGCGCCTACGGCGCGCCCGGCTGGATCCGTCAGGCCGACATCCTGCGCCCCATCGCGCCGATTCTAAGCGTCAGGGATGACACGTTCACGATACGGGCTTATGGCGACTCCACGGATCAAAACGGCAATGTCATCGCCAGGGCATGGTGCGAGGCCGTCGTCAAAAGAACCCGCGATTTTTCCGATACATCGGAATCCGCCGACTCGATCAATCCGCCCGTGAACCCCATCAATGTGACATTTGGAAGACGCTATGAAGTGATCTCTTTCAGGTGGTTGAATGCGGATGAAGTATGAGATCCTCCACTTCATTGAACCATCAGCCGAACCCATGAACATTACACACACGATTGCCACCTTCGCTCTCGGATTTTCCCTCTTTGCAAACACGCTTCACGCCCAGCCGCGGTCATGCCGCCTTGTCTTCCCCGAGCGCCCGCAGGCCGCCCCGAAAATCGCTTACCTGTTTGATGGCTCCAAGAGCCAGAGCGTCTCGTTGCCAAGCATGAATTTGTCCGAGGTGGTTGAGTTGCCAAGTGGCGAACTCACCATTGCGATGACAACCAGTTCGGTCAGTGATCCCGAATTCCTGTCCCCGCAAGCACCCGTGCTTAAGATCCCTGAGACGGTTAGGGAATTCTACATCGTGATCACTCCTGATCCGGACAACAAACACATCCCGGTCAAGATGAACCTGGTCGACACGGGCGGCGGCAAACTCAAAGCGGGGGAAACCCTTTGGTACAATTTCACGGAGCATCGCATCGCTGCAAAACTGGGCAGGGCTGATATGAAGGTGGATCCCATGGGCCGGACGATTTCTAAAGACCCCGCTCCGGCCAGCGGCTATTACATCGCCAGATTCGTTTACCAAGCGGAGGGGAAAGGCCCGTTCGCGCCGATCACGGAACAAAGCTGGTGGCATGACAGCAAAAGCAGGCACCTGGGATTCATGTACAATTCCGGGGGAAAATTGCCCAAAATCTACTTTTATCGGGACTTCCGTGATCCAGAGGCCGATAAAGAGGAGAGCAAGGTTGGTGAGTAGATTTTGCCGCATCCATATGAAAACCCCATGCCTCATCCTCCTAGCTCTCGTCACGTTGTTGGCCAGCCATTCCGCACAGGCAGCCGCTGGGCGCACCTGCCGCATCGTGTTTCTGGATCGCCCCGAGAACGCTCCCAAGTCCCTCCACCTTTTCGATGGAGTTACCTCTCAGGAAGTCGAGCTCCCGAGCATGAACCTCTCGCCGTCGTACAAGCTCGCTCCGGACGTCACTCAACTCAAACTCCTGATCTCCAAGGTGGGGGATCCCAAAGAAGTTCCTGCTGACGCTCCTTCTGTGGACATTCCAAGCGGCTACACCGATTTCCTCCTGCTCGTCTTGAGTGATCCGGACAACAAGATTTCCCCCGTCAAAATGGAAGCGGTCAATCTGGTGAGCGACCATTTCAAGGTCGGCCAGACGCTATGGAGCAATCGCACCGACAAGACCATCCAAGGGAAGCTGGGCGATCAAGCGTTATCCCTCGAACCTGAAAGCTCGAAAATCGTGGATGCCCCGGTCAGCGAAAACGGCGTTGCGACCAGCGGCTACTACAGCGCGAGTTTCACCTATCAAATCCAGGATCAGGGCGCGTTCGAGCCGATCACCGAGCAACAATGGTGGCACGATGCCAAAAGCAGGCATCTTGGGTTCATCGTGAATGCAGGCGGAAAATTGCCGAAAATCTACTTTTATAGGGACTTTCGTGATCCTGCCCCATCCGAATGAGGGGGCGGAATAAACCATTCCACCATCGCGCTTCTTCACCGCGCCCGGTAGTTTGAATTGTCGTAAATCAACGTATTGTTGTCATCAATCCACTGCTAATTTGATTTGCGGGGTCGGAAAAGGTGATTACCTTTACCAAGTAAATACGCAGCCATGAGCAACTCCCGTAAAAATCAACCGATGGCATCCCCCAAGCGTGCAGAACTTGGCAAATCCGGTTTCGCCTTGGTCGCCACTCTCTCGCTGATGGTGCTGCTGACCATCCTCGCCGTCGGGCTGCTGAGCCTTTCGGCAGTCACGTTGCGCAACTCCGGCCAATCAGCCGCCCAAGCCGAGGCCCGCGCGAACGCCCGCATGGCGCTGATGGTCGCCATCGGCGAGTTGCAGAAACAGATGGGCCCGGATCAGCGCGTTTCCGCCAACGGAGCCATCCTATCCGACTCCCAGGTCAATCATCCGCAGTGGATGGGGGTCTGGGATTCATGGATCGCTGGACCCCTGCCGGAAACTCGCAATCCAAGGTATCCTAGCACGCTAAGCCATCACCAGACGATCGGCACTCAGCCGGATGATTCCATGCGGTCCAGCTACGCCCTCAAGAACGACCATTTCCGCTCTTGGCTGCTCTCCCTCAAGCCCGAGGAGGCGATCAACCCGAACACCCCGAAATCCCTCACCCTCTCTGGCGAACGCATGCCGGGCAAAACTGCGGATGCCGTCCTTCTCGTCGGTTCGGGTTCGCTTGGCACCGCCGCCACGGCCACGGAATTCGTCAGCGCCAGGCTCCTGCCAGTGATGCGCGGTTCGTCAGCCGGCGGTCGCTACGGCTGGTGGGTTGGCGATGAAAGCCAGAAAGCCCGGATCATGAACGATTCCTATAAGGCTGAAACCTCGCTTACCATGGCGCAAAGGATTTTCCGCCAACAGGCGCCTGATTCCACCGGAACCACAGCTGTAGTTGGATTGGAGAATTTAACAGACGACAAGCCACTTAGTGGTTTGGCCTCCTTGAGCTCCCTCAATCTGGTCAAGAATGTGATCGGTAAGCCTGCGAATGACTTCCATTCCATCACTCCATTTTCAAACCATGTCCTCTGCGATGTGCGTGAGGGCGGTCTCAAGCGAGACCTTTCGGCGCTGTTGGAACGCCCGATATCAACCACCGAGATCACCAACGAGTTCATGCTCTACAAGTTCACCACCAAAGATCAGTGGTTAGGCACGCCAAACCAAGAATGTGTACCGATCCAGGATCTCGCCGCCTACTATCAGCTATACGATGGGAACCAGACGGCACAAACCGATATCGATCATTCCACATGGAAAAGGGGTGTTCAATATACATCGAACATTCTCGCCGACGGCATCCAGGTTGTTTCCCCCTTCTATGGACTTAAGGCGGCCAACGATCCCGCATATTTTCGAGAATACACGAATCTCTACCGCCAGCCGGTTCCTATAAAGATTCAATTTCTCGTGAGTATGTTCGCGAACCCGGTTAACCCGCCCACACCGCCAACGGTAGCCAATCCAACGCCGGATACCCACGAGCTGCTGCTGGGCATCACTCCATCGGTAACTCTGTGGAATCCCAGGAACGTGCCGATGGTGATGAATTTCAACGCCAGCCAGGCCAATATCAACGCCACGCTGCTCCGTACGGGCGCATTGCCGATCCGAGTTAGGTTCAACAAAAATAACGGTGGATTCATAAGCAGCTATGAGAATCTCTCACAGCTGCGCGGCACTGTGGACGGTAATAAACCCGAGCTTTTGAATCTTTACTTCTCCGGCACGCGCCCCATCCGCTTTGAACCGGGAGAAGTTAAGGTTTTTTCGCTGCCGTTTAGCGGCGACTTGAGCGGCAAGAAAACCGCTGTGGGGTTTACTGCGAGCGGAGCGGCGGGACAAGCTATGAACAAGTCGAATTTTTGGTTCAAGACCGACAAGTTTTTCGAGCCGCACGAAGTTGTTGCTGGCTGGGAACCCCAAGCTTTCATGCTTCTGAACAGGTCTGCCACGGGTGCAGCGCCCCATGTTGTGAACAACCGCCTGAGGTTCAAGACCACGGACACAATCTCGTTCGACATATCTGCCGACAGTCCGATGATGGGTTCTGGCGACATCACGGCGGGAGGTGCGATATCCTTCATGTTCAACCAGACCAACCACCAGGACGCCACCGGTGGGGGGACATGGACTCGTCGGCATTATGTCTTCAATTCTCGCAACGGCAACGCGAGTTTGGGAGGCGCTCACAATAGCTTCAACCAAAGGCTTCTTTCTAAGGGATATCCGGGTCAGAACGGTCTGATAGTCGGCCCAAGCCGCACGGGAACGAACATCATCGCCCGTGCAAACACCGCAGACGGTTGGCCGTTCATGCAGTTCTCCCTTCAGGCGGGGGTGGAGACCAGTGAAGCATCAAACGGCGGCATCGCCGCCGGTCGGAAATTCGCCAGCCGTCCGTTTCTCCACTCCAGCCCCATCACTGCTCCCTTCCTCGATGACCACACCGGCAACTCTCTCTATAACGTTGGCTGGAATTGGGCAGTTGATCCGATAAATGACGTCTTCGAGGCTCCTGTGCAGGTGAGCGCAGATGACCAAGGGTATTATGGCGGCGGCTACACTCCGGAGTCCGGCACAACCCACGTCGTCCAGCAGGAAATCCCCTTGGTGCCGCCGATGTCGATCGCGGCGCTCAGCCATGCCCACCTTGGTGGCTACACCCTCGCCAACGCGGAGGCAAACGGCTATGCCAACCAGAACATCACAGCGGTCGGCCAGGCGGGGTTGTTCCCACACACCCTGCAGGCGATCGGTAACTCCTACGCTCACCCCAACATTCCTGCAGATCTAGCCTTCACCACCTGGAATCGCATATTCGATACTGCGCAGCCAGGAGGCAGACCCATAACTGTCGCCGACCATTCCTATCTCGCCAACAAAGCGCTCTGGGATGAGTTCTTTTTTTCCTCGATTACGCCCCAGCCCTCGGCTGTGAAAGTTTTCGAGAGTTCGCAGTTGAGCGCGAAAGATGTCGCGAATGGATTTTTCTTCGGTCAAACCCCCTTGCCAAACCGCCGCATGACTCCCTACACGACCGGTTTGGAAAAGACGGATATCGACAGCATGTTCAGTGCCGCTGGAAACTACACAGGCGGTCTGGCCGACCTGATCGCAGCCCGCCTGATGGTGGAGGGAGCATTCAATGTCAACTCGACCTCTGTGGCGGCTTGGAAGGTGTTTTTCTCAAGCCTCAAGGGGAAACCCGTTACATACCTAGATCACAAGAAGGCGATGACCGACGGGGTAAAGCTTTCAGAGATGCCCCCCAAAGGCGTCTTGGTCGGTTCCTTCACCCTGCCAAATGGTGAGCCTGTCAAAGGCAGTACTGCGGATCCTTCGGAACCCGGCCAGTGGTTGGGCGCGCGCGAACTTTCTGATGATGAAATCGGCCAGCTTGCTATAGCGATGGTCAAGCAGGTCAAGCTGCGCGGTCCATTCCTCTCTCTCTCCGAATTCGTCAACCGCAGGCTGGATGCAGGCAACCCGGAACTCGCAGTCAAAGGCGCGTTGCAAGCCGCTCTGGATGATAATCTGGTTGCGATCAATGAGGGCTTCCGCAGCAAAGAACGCGAGTTTAGCAACGCAGAACAAGGTCAAATGTCCCCCGCTTTCCCTGCGGCGATGAATGGCTCCCCTTCCTACGGTAGCGCCGCCTACATTGATCAAGCCGATATCCTGCGTCATCTCTCCTCACAGCTCACCCCGCGCGGCGACACCTTCGTCATTCGCGCCTATGGTGACTCGCTCGACGCCGACGGCAACGTGACAGCTCGCGCTTGGTGCGAAGCCGTTGTCCAACGCCTTCCAGTATACATCGATCCACTGGATGCGGCTCATGCCAAACAATCCGATCTTCAATCGCCGACCAATAAAAATTTCGGACGTAAGTCTGAAATCATTAGTTTTCGCTGGCTCAATTCTTCCGAAGTTTGATTTTTTTCTTATCTTTACCTCACAATGTTCCCGCAATTTTTCTCCTGCTTGGTTCTCTCCTCCGCATTCGCGTTTCTCACGCTCCCTAGCGCGGCGCAGGATGATGTCATTCTGCAGTTCCTTTCTTTTCCGATGGCCGGCGAAACCAAGCCCATAGAACTTCTGTTAGGCGAAGGAAAATCCGAGAAGGTTAACATACCGACCACGGAAATTTCCCCCAGCTACAAGGTCAAACGCCAAGCGGTTTGGGCAGTTGGAGAGACCGTCACAGGGGAGGATGGCAAGTCCACCTTCGCCGTTTACGGCAAAGCCCCCGCATTGGCCACCGCCAAGCAGCTGATTCTTCTTGTGCGGAAGGGCAAGACCGACGCTGAGGGGTTCGAAGTCATTCCGATCGCGAATGACGTCGCGAATTTCGGAGCTAGTAAATTCCTGTTTATGAACGCTTCGAAGGTGGATATCGCAGGCGAAGCGGGGGGTGAAAAATTCGCCATCAAGCCGGGCGCTCATATCATAGTGAAGCCGAAGCCGGGCGATAACGGTCGCACATTTCACGCGATGTTCTATTTTCGCAGGGAAGACGAGGCTAGGCCGTTCTTCAGCTCAAAATGGCCGATCAGCGAGGTCTCCCGCGGCCTCATATTTTTCTACCACGATCCCGCTTCCAACCGCTTGCGCCTACATTCCATAAGGGATTTTTTCTGAGGATCTGCGCGTCTCTTATTCATGCTAGAGCCATGGTTTTGCGATAATACCCCCAGACCGGACGCCTGGGCATCGCGCCCATCATGGACATTATCCCCCGGAACAAGCAACCCGACGCCCCGTAGGCTCCGTGCCGGCGTATGGCACCTGCCTCGCCGCCCAGCCGGGCTAAAACCCGCTGTAGATTTCCAACGTGATCGGGTTTCTCCCGCTCTGGCGCCGCCGTTTCATTGACTTCAGTTCACCGAGTGTGGCCAGAAACGAACCGCCGCGCGCGCACATTTGCCATGAGCGTGGGCAACAGGCCTCGTCGAACCAATATGAGAAAATTGCAACGACCATCGGTGTGCTATCCGGCGCTCCAAGACGCGCGATGTTCTGGAGCCCCGCATTTTCAAGGATTGCAATCAGATCGTAATCCTTGCTGCCTTCAGTGTGCGCCCGCAACGGCAGGCAGGCTTCAGGTGATGGACTGAATCTGCGTCTGGATGGTTTGAAGAACCGTGGAGTTCTTCTATTCGGCTAGGGTGATTCCCTGGATCAGCCAGGAACCTTCCTGCAGGACGAGTTGCACGTTTACCTTGTGGGCGTCGTCGCCAAACTTCGCGGTGAGCGCCACGGTAGCCTTTGCATCCTTGATATCGGGCTCACCAGCCTTGAACGGCGAGGTGGGAGTGTCCTGCGCCTGAAGCACTGCGTCCGCTTCGATCTCCTCGGCGGACATCGCCTTTTTGTAGGCCTTCTTGAAGTCTTCGGAGGCCATCGTTGAATTTGCCACCCATGCCTGGGTGTCCTTGTCGGCTTCCATTTGAGCCAGATAACCTGCGAAAAACTTTTCAGCGACTACCCCCGGGCTTTCCGCAGGATCTGCCGCAAAGACTGGCAGCGTGGAAAACGAAACGACGAACAAGGCGAGGAGACAGATGATATTTTTCATTTCAATACCCTTGATGAATCGCCTCTGTGTCGTCAATACATTGTTCTGAAAAGTGACGAAAAGCGGGGCGGGGGGGAGAAAGCGGGCGCTGCTCCTTCCGGAATAAGGCGGTAAGACCTTTTTGAAAAAAGTTTCAAAAAGGTCTTGTCACATCGGGCGCGGTGAATAAAGTCCCGCCCCCCACAGCGAGGCTGAGTCGACCGAAAACACCGGAGGCCGCCACAAATAGGGAAATTATCGGGTGCAGCTCCGGAGAAAAGCGAACACGGGTTTTGAAAGCCCCGTCTTCGTGCCGGTTTGTCCCAACAACTTTTCAAGACAAATCCAGTAACACGAAGGAAATCATGCCGACCATCAATCAGCTCGTTCGCAAAGGACGCCACGTCCCAGTCGAGAAGTCGAAATCACCCGCGCTCGTCAATTGCCCGCAACGCCGTGGCGTTTGCCTCCAGGTTATGACCCGGACGCCGAAGAAGCCCAACTCCGCTCTCCGGAAAGTGGCCAAGGTGCGCCTCACCAACGGTTTCGAAGTCATCGCCTACATCGGCGGTGAAGGCCACAACCTCCAAGAACACTCCATCGTCCTCGTTCGCGGTGGTCGGGTGAAAGACCTTCCGGGTGTCCGTTACCACATTGTCCGTGGTTCGCTCGACACCCTTGGAATCGATAAGCGCCGCCAGAGCCGCTCCAAATACGGAGCCAAGCGTCCGAAGCCCGGCGCAGTCGCCGCGCCCGTGAAAAAGAAGAAGTAATTTTCCCAACCTTTACCCCACAAAGCCATGCCACGTCGCAAAAGAATTTTCACCAAGCCGGATCGCCGCGATCCGCGTTACGACAGCGCTGTCGTCGGCCACCTGATCACCAAGGTCATGCAGGACGGCAAGCGCTCGCTCGCCCAACGCATCGTCTATGCCGCCATCGACCGCGCCAACGAGGGCACCGACACCGTAGATCCGCTCGAGGTCATCACCCGCGCTGTCGAGAACTCCAAGCCACGCGTTGAGGTCAAGTCCCGCCGCGTCGGTGGAGCCACCTACCAAGTGCCGCTTGAGGTCGATCCGGCTCGTTCCGAGTCCCTCGCCATGCGCTGGCTCGTCAACTACGCCCGCAACCGCAAAGGCACCCCGATGCACGTCGCCCTCTCCAACGAGATCAAGGACGCCGCCAACAACCAGGGAGCCACTGTCCGCAAGCGCGACGACGTCCACAAGATGGCCCAGGCCAACCGCGCCTTCGCCCACTTCCGTTTCTGATTTTCCCTCTTCATTGAGATTTAAAGTTTAGAGTTTAAAATTTGAACCCCAATCATCCAGACCGGCCTTATACGCTTGAGCGGACCCGAAACATCGGGATCGCGGCGCATATCGATGCCGGGAAGACGACGCTCACCGAGCGTATCCTCTTCTATACTGGAATGATCCACAAGATCGGCGAGGTTCATGACGGCGCCGCCACCACCGACTGGATGGAGCAGGAGCGCGAGCGCGGCATCACCATCACCTCCGCCGCCGTCACTACCGAATGGTTCCAGCGCGAAGAGGAAAACGTCACCAAGCTTTACAGCGGCGAGAAACAGCGCATTAACATCATCGACACACCCGGCCATGTGGATTTCACCGCCGAGGTCGAACGGTCTCTCCGGGTTCTTGATGGCGCCATCGTCGTCTTCTGCGGCGTCGCCGGTGTCCAGCCGCAAACCGAAACGGTCTGGCGTCAGGCCACGAAATACAAGGTTCCGCGCATCGTGTTCGTAAACAAGATGGATCGCACGGGAGCCGATTTCGAAAACGTCTTCAAGGAGATCAAGGAAAAGCTCGGCGCGAACGCTGTCCGCATCCTGATCCCCATCGGCTGCGAAGATCATCTGAAAGGCCAGATCGACGTGGTCAACCAAGTCGCCGTCTATTACTCGGACGACGACAAGTTCGGCTCCACCTACACCATCGCCGATCTCGACGAAGCTCAGGCCGCCGTCGCGAAAGCCGCCTACGCGGAACTCGTCTCCACGGTTTCCGATTGCGATGAGATCCTCGGCGAGAAATTCCTCATGGAGGAGGAGATCACCCGCAACGATCTCAAGCAGGCCATCCGCCGCGCCACCATCGCCAACAAGCTCGTCCCCGTCGCCGGCGGCTCCGCTTTCAAGAACAAGGGCGTCCAATGCCTCCTCGACGCCGTCATCGACTACCTTCCCTCGCCCCTTGATATCCCGTTCGCCACCGGCATGGATCCGGAAAACCACGAGACGGTCATCGAGGTTCCAACAACCGACCACGCCAAGTTCACCGCCCTCGCCTTCAAGCTCTGGGCCGACAAGTTCGTCGGGAAACTCGTTTTCTTCCGCGTCTATTCCGGCGTCGTCCGCAAAGGCGACACGGTTTACAACCCCCGCACCCGCAAGTCGGAGCGCGTCGGCCGCCTGATCCGAATCCAGGCCGATGAGCACAAGGACATCGACGCCTGCTTCGCCGGTGACATCGCCGCCATGGTCGGCCTGAAAAACGCCACCACCGGCGACACCCTCGCCGCAGACGGCCACGATGTCGTCCTCGAGCCACCCACTTTCCCGGAACCGGTCATCTCGATGGCCGTCGAGCCCCGCACCAAGGCGGATCAGGAAAAACTCGCCATGGCGCTCGCCCGCCTTTCTGAGGAGGATCCGACCTTCATGGTGAAAACCGACGCGGAAACCGGCCAGACCATCATTTCCGGAATGGGCGAGCTTCACCTCGAGATCATCGTGAACCGCATCAAGCGCGAGTTCAAGGTGGACGCCAACACCGGCGCTCCCCAGATCTCCTACCGCGAGACGATCACCCGTCCCGCTGGTGGCGAAGGAAAACTCATCAAGCAATCCGGCGGTCGCGGCCAATACGGACACGTCATCCTTTCCATGCAGCCCAACGAGAGTGGCAAGGGAATCACCGTCGAGAACAAGACCGTCGGCGGCTCGATTCCCAAGGAATATATCAACTCGGTCATCAAAGGCTGCCGCGAGGCAACCATCAACGGCGTCGTCGCAGGCTATCCGGTCATCGATCTCCACGTCGATATCCTGGACGGCTCCTTCCACGAGGTGGATTCCAACGAAAACGCCTTCACCATGGCCGCGATCTTCGCCATGCGCGATGGCCTGAAAAAGGCCGGCCCCGTCCTCCTTGAGCCGATCATGGCGGTGGAAGTCTCCACCCCCGACGATTACCAGGGCGATGTGATGGGCGACCTCAACCGCCGCCGCGGCCAGATCCAATCCATGGAATCCAAAGGCACGTTCTCCATCGTCCGCGCCAATGTCCCCCTCAAGGAGATGTTCGGCTACTCCACCGCCGTCCGCACTCTCTCCTCGGGCCGCGCGTCCTACGCGATGACCCCTTCCCATTTCGAACAGGTTCCCAACAACATCGTCGAGCAAATCGCCGTCGATCGCGTCGCCTGATACCGCCCCGCACTCACAGAAACAACAACGACCCCAATCCAATGTCAGCTCAGAAAATCCGCATCCGCCTGCGTGCCTTCGACCACCGCGCCATCGACCGCTCGGCCCTCGAAATCGTGGAGACCGCGAAGCGCACCGGCGCACGTGTTGCTGGCCCGATCCCGCTTCCGACTCGCATCGAGAAATTCAGCGTCAACCGTTCCGTCCACGTGAACAAGAAGTCAGCCGAACAATTCGAGATCCGCACTCACAAACGCCTCCTCGACATCGTCGATCCCACCGCCCGCACCGTGGACGAGCTCAAGAAGCTCAATCTCCCCGCCGGTGTCGATATCACCATCAAGATCTGACAGGTGCTTCGTTTAACGTATAACTTTTAACTCTTAACACTTTCCAGCTATGTCACTCGGACTCCTCGGCAAAAAAATCGGCATGACCCGCATCTTCGATAAGGAAGCGGGCTCCAGCATTCCCGTCACCGTCATCGACGTTTCCGGAAACACCCTTCTCCAATCGAAAACCGTCGAATCC
Source organism: Akkermansiaceae bacterium (assembly GCA_043747935.1). Taxonomy (GTDB): domain Bacteria; phylum Verrucomicrobiota; class Verrucomicrobiia; order Verrucomicrobiales; family Akkermansiaceae; genus Luteolibacter. Next base: position 8,194 of record JAYTOE010000198.1, on the reverse strand, counting down.
GACGGCTACACCGCCGTTCAGGTCGGTTTCGATGACCAGAAGGAGTTCCGCGTCAACAAACCGGATCTCGCCCGCTTCAAGAAAGCCGGCTCCGCGCCCAAGCGCATCGTCAAGGAGTTCCGTTTCGAAAACGGCACTGAAGTTCCCACCGAGCATCCCGGCCTCGCCCTTTTCACCGCCGGCCAATACGTCGATGTCATCGGCAACACGATCGGCCGCGGCTTCCAGGGTGTGGTCAAGCGCCACAAGTTCGGCGGACAGCCGATGGCTCATGGCCACATGATGCACCGCCGCTCCGGCGCCATCGCTGCCGGTTCCACGCCAGGCCGCGTCTGGAAAAACCAGAAGATGCCCGGACACATGGGCACCACCAAGTCAACCGTGCAGAACCTCAAGGTCATCGCCGTGCGCGAGGAAGACGGAGTGATCCTCGTTTCTGGCTCCGTGCCAGGCCACAAGGGCGCCTACCTCACGATTCGCTCCGCGAAAAAGAAGTGAACCGTCCGTAAAAGTGAGCCATCCGCCCACCCACACCCCATCCCCAATCTAACCGAAACTTTCCGCCATGTCAGCCAAAGCCTTCACAGCAGCAGACGCAGAAGCAGCCAACCTCGTCCTCATCGGCGAGGAAAAAGGCCGCCAAGCCGTCCATGACCTCATCACCGCCTACCGCGCGAACCGCCGCTCCGGCACCGCCAACACCAAGACCCGTGGCGAAGTCCGCGGTAACAACAAGAAGATCTACAAACAGAAGGGCACAGGTAACGCTCGTCACGGCGACAAGCGCGCCCCGATCTTCGTAGGTGGCGGCGTGGTCTTCGGTCCGCGTCCCCGTTCCTACGCCAAGAGTGTCCCGCGTTCCGTCCGCAAGCTCGCCCTGCGCCGCGTCCTCGGTGATATCACCCGCGCTGGAAAACTCTTCACCACCCCTTCCTTCGCCATCGCCGACGGCAAGACAAAATCCTTCCTCTCCGCCGTCAGCGGTGTCACCGAGGCCGAACGCAAGGTTCTCCTCGTCGGTGATTTCGACGACGCCACCAAGCTCGCCGCGCGCAACGTCGCATGGGTGCAGCTCGTCACCGCCTCCGATCTGAACGTCGAGCAACTGCTCCTCTCCAAGGTCATCATCCTCGTCGGTGACGCCGTCGGGACCCTCGCCCAACGCACCGCCTGATTTCCCCACACACCTACGACCATGAAAGACATCTACCAGGTCATCAAAAACGTCCGCCTCAGCGAAAAAGCCTCCCTCCTCCAGGAGCGGAACAACGAAGTTGTTTTCGAGGTCGATCCCGCCGCCAACAAGCTCGAGATCAAGCAGGCCGTCGAAAAAATCTTCGACAAGAAGGTCGTGGCAGTCCGCACCGCAAACTACGACGGAAAACTCCGCCGCAAGCGCCGCGCCGACCAAGGCCGCACACCTCGATACAAAAAAGCGGTCGTCCGCCTGGCCGACGGCCAATCCATCGACCTCATCTAAGCCACCGGCCGAACCGCCCCACCCGGCGGTATGCCACCAGCAACCATTCAACGCACGCGAGTCATGCCACTTAAAACTTTCAAGCCCAACACGCCTTCCGAACGCTACAAGGAACTCCCGTCCTTCGACGAGATCACCAAGAGCAAGCCGGAGAAGTCCCTGCTCACCCCGCTCAAGCGCTCGGGCGGCCGTAACAACACCGGCCGCATCACCACCCGCCACATCGGCGGTGGGCACAAGCGCCACTACCGCCTTGTCGATTTCAAGCGCAACAAGCGCGACGTCGAAGGCACCGTGGTCGGCATCGAGTATGATCCGAACCGCACCTGCCGCATCGCCCTCATCCAGTATAAGGACGGCGTGAAATCCTACATCCTCGCCCCCGCCGGTCTCACCGACGGAGCGAAGATCGTCTCCGGAGAAAACGTCGCCCCCAAGGTCGGCAACGCCATGCCGCTCGGCAAGGTCCCGCTCGGAACCGAGATCCACAACATCGAGCTGCTTCCCGGCGGCGGCGGCAAGGTCGCCCGTTCGGCCGGCCAGAGCGCCGTCCTTTCCAACCGCGATGGCGGCTGGGCTCTTGTGAAAATGCGCTCCGGTGAAATCCGCCGCTTCCACGAAGGCTGCTACTGCACCATCGGCGTCGTCGGTAACCGCGACCACATGAACGAAGTTTCCGGAAAAGCCGGCCGCACACGCTGGCAGGGCGTCCGCCCGACCGTCCGCGGCATGTGCATGAACCCCGTCGACCACCCGAACGGTGGTGGCGAAGGAAAATCTAAGTCCGGTGGTGGCCGCCAGCACCTTCTTTCCCCATGGGGTCACGCCAAGGGTCAGAAGACACGCAAGCGGAAGAAGACTTCCAGCGTGTTCATCGTCGAGTCCCGCCACGACAACAAAAAGAAGTAACCCTTTTCACCGAAACCTCAGACCTACTCACCTATGCCACGTTCCCTCAAGAAAGGCCCATTCGTCGATCAGAAGCTGCTCGCCAAGATCGATGCTGTCGCCGAAGCCGGCTCCGACCGCAAGCCCATCAAGACATGGTCTCGCAAGTCCATGATCACCCCGGACTTCGTCAGCCACAACTTCTCCGTCCACAACGGCAAGACCTTCATTCCTGTGTATGTCACGGAAAACATGGTAGGCCACAAACTCGGCGAATTCGCCCCGACCCGCATCTTCCGCGCCCACGGTGGCATCGGTAAGAAGTAAACTCTAACTATTAAACTTTAAACCTCAATTAAGACTTTACTACCAGATTCCAAGGCGGCCCAACGCCTCTTCATTGGAGTTTAAAATTTAAAGTTTAAAGTTTCCCGACCATGCTCTCATCCTTCCATCCACGCACTCTCGCCGCCGCCCTCGGGCTGCTGGCCATGGTCGTGCCGTGCGAAGGCCAGGAGGACGCGGTCAACGTCGCGGAATTACAGGATCTCGTCAGCGACCTCAGGGACGAGAACCGTGCTCTCCAGCGCGCACTCGTCGAGGCGAACAAGGCCGAGAAAGAATCCACCGCCCAGCTCAGCCAAGTGCGCGAGCGTCTGGAAGCCCTCGGCAAAAACCTCCTTGATGGCGGCAATGATCGCCTGCTCCAGGCCGCCGCCGACCTTCAAATCTCGAACGAGCGCATCACCCAACTCGAAGCCGCCGCTGTTCGCCTTTCCTCTTCCATCCAGGATTACCTCCGTTCCGCCGTGGTTTCCGACCCGGACGCCCGCCTTCGTGTGGAAACTGCAATGAGAGAGCTTGACTCGATCAGCGGTCTCCGCCAGAAACCGCGCCCCGACATCCGCACCGGCGACCTCCAGCAGGCGCAGATCGTCAGCCTCGACCAGGAAAGCGGCATGCTTGTCCTGAATCTCGGCGAAACGCAGGGCGCCACGATCGGAATGACATTCCGCCTCATGCGCGGCCAGCAATCCTACGGCAAGGCCATCCTCGCGGATGTCCGCCAAGGGGTTTCCGGAGCCTTCGTAGAACAGATCGACTCGAAAGATCATACACCCCGTCTCGGCGATACCGCCGTCCTTCTCACACAAAACTAATTTCCGCCAACCCTCACCGAACCGCCGACCATGGAAGTCACCAGCACCACCAAATTTGTCCGTATCTCGCCGAAAAAAGCGCGTGACGTCGCCCGCGAAATCCAGGGTCTCCCTGTTTCCAACGCCCTCGATATCCTGACCTTCACCCCGAAGAAGGCCGCTATGTTGATCGGCAAGACGCTCAAGACCGCCATTGCCGACGCAGAGAACAATTTCTCGCTCGATACCAGCACCCTGACCATCAAGAAAGCAGTCATCGGCGCGGGTCCAACGCTTCGTCGCCACATGCCGCGCGCCAAGGGATCGGCCGGTGCGATTCTCAAGCGTTCCTCACACATCACCATCACCCTCGTCGGTGCTCCTCCCGAAAAGAAAAAGCGCGCTCCCAAGAAAGCCGCCGAAAAAGCCGACAAGGCACCCGAAACCGCAGCCGTCGCTGAATAAGGCACCGCGCAACATCATAACCACACTCTCCACCTAACACCATGGGCCAAAAAGTAAATCCGATCGCCTTCCGCCTCGCCGTCAATAAAGACTGGCGCTCCAAATGGTATGCCAGCGGCAAGGACTATACCAAGAAGCTGCACGAGGATCTCGCGATCCGCGCCTACTTCAAGCAAAAGCTCCAGAACGCCGGGCTCGCCCGCGTCGTCATCGAGCGCGCATGGAACAGTGTCCGCGTCACCCTCCATTCCTCACGCCCCGGCCTCATCATTGGTCGCCAGGGTAAGGAGATCGAGATCATGACCGCCGACATCAGCAAAATTTGCAAGGATTCCCAGGTCAAGCTCGACATCCTCGAAATCCGCAAGCCGGAGCTCGATGCCCAACTTGTCGCCGAGCAGATCGCCGTCCAGCTTGAGCGCCGGATTTCCTTCCGCCGCGCCATGAAGCGCTCGCTTCAGACCGCCATGGAATTCGGTGCCGAAGGCATCCGCGTCCGTTGCGCTGGCCGCCTCGGCGGTGCCGACATCGCCCGCTCCGAGAGCTATCGCGAAGGCAAGGTGCCGCTTCAGACTCTCCGCGTTCCTCTCGATTACGGCTTCGCTGAAGCACGCACCGTTTACGGGATCATCGGCGTGAAATGCTGGGTCAACAAGAAGGAAGACGACGGCAAGCCGGGTCCCGACCGCGGCAACCGCAACGATCGTGGTGATCGCGGGGATCGCGGCAACCGTGGAGGCGGAGACCGCCGCCAAGGTGGAGGCGGAGACCGCCGCCCCGACAACCGCCCTCAAGGTGGCGCACCCGCACCCACCGCCTAATTCGATCAGCCTGCAAAGCACCTAACTCACAACCATTTTCACAAGGAGAAATAAGCCATGCCTTTGATGCCCAAACGAACCAAGTTCCGCAAGAGCCACCGCGGATCACGCGCCGGGAACGCCCAGCGCGGAACCACCGTCGCCTTCGGTGACTTCGGTCTCCAAACCCTCGAACGCGCCTGGTTGACCACGCGCCAGATCGAAGCCTGCCGGGTCGCGATCAACCGTTCCCTCAAAAGGAAGGGCAAGGTTTTCATCCGGATCTTCCCGCACAAATCCATCACCCGCCGTCCCCCGGAAACCCGGATGGGCAAAGGTAAAGGTGCCGTGGACACATGGGTGGCCGTGATCCGCCCCGGCAACATGCTTTTCGAAGTCGCCGGTGTCACCGAATCCTCCGCCCGCGAGGCGATGCGCCTCGCATCCTACAAGCTGGGCTTCCGCACCCGCCTTGTGACCCGCAACCCGCACCAATAACTCACACCACGTAACGACCATGGCCGCCACTAAAGCCAAAGACATCCGCGAACTCTCCGCCGACGAGCGCCTCAAAAGCCTCCGCGATCTCAAACAGGAATCCATGAACCTGCGCCTGCAGCGTTCCGCCGGAACCCTCGAAAACTCGGCCCGCTTCAAGCAAGTGCGCCGCGAGATTGCCCAAATCAACACCATCAATAACGAAAAGGCCTGAGCCTGACAGGGTCTCCAACCGACCCGCATCCCAACGATCCACCACCATGAGCGAATCATCCCAGGAAGCCGCACCGGCCGCCACCAGCAACCGCAAGACACGCGTCGGCGTCGTCGTCTCCAACAAAATGGAGAAGACCATCGTCGTAGAATACGTCGCTCGCGTTCCCCATCCCAAGTTCAACAAGATCGTCAAGCGCTCGAAGAAATTCTACGTCCACGACGAAAAGGGCGAGGCCACCATCGGTGACCGTGTCCGCATTATCGAAACCAAGCCTGTTTCGAAGCTCAAGCGCTGGGCGCTCGACGAGATTCTTTCCCACTAACCAACAAACGCTGAAATACTGAGAAGCTGAAAACCTGAAATTTTCCGTAACCAGCAATCTGCCATTTCAGCATTTCAGATTTTCAGCATTTACCCCATAAAATTATGATCCAGATGGAAACCAAGCTCGCCGTCGCCGACAATACCGGCGCACGCACCGCGAAGATGATCGGAGTTCTCGGCAAACGCAGCCGCTCCGCCCGCCTCGGCGATATCATCACCGCCCACATCCGCGATTCCATCCCCACCGCCTCCGTGAAAAAGGGCAGCGTGGTGAAGGCCGTCGTGGTTCGCACCACTTTCCCGGTTCGTCGCCCCGACGGTTCCGTCCTCCGCTTCGACTCGAATGCGATCGTCATCATCGACAAGGACAACAACCCGCGCGGCACACGTATCTTTGGCCCTGTCGCCCGCGAACTCCGCGAGAAGCAGTTCATGAAAATCGTCTCGCTCGCACCCGAGGTGCTCTAACCGCCATCCCAACCTCCCCATTTCCATGAGCAGCATCAAGACACACGTCAAAAAAGGCGACCAGGTCGTAATTATCGCCGGCAACCACAAGGGCAAAAAAGGCACCGTCCTCAGCGTCAACGCGGCCAAAGGCCAGGTCGTTGTCGAAGGCGGTCGCACCGTCCAAAAAGCCGTCCGCCGTTCCGAAGCCGATCCCGACGGCGGGATCAAGACCGTGGACGCTCCCGTCCACATTTCCAACGTAAAGAAACTGGGCTAAGCCTTCCAAGAGGCCGCCCGCGCTTAAGCGTAAACACAAACCACGCGCTGACCCGCTGAAACCAATGAGCACACCTGCACTACAGCAACACTACAAAGACAAGGTTGTTCCGAACCTCACCAAGAAGCTCGGCTACACCAATCCGCACCAAGTCCCGCGGCTTGAGAAAATCGTCGTCACCTCTTGCATGGGCAAAGCCCCAGACCGCAAGGTGGCCGTCGATGACGCCGTGACGGAGATCTCCAAGATCACCGGACAGAAGCCTTCCATCACTTTCTCGAAAAAGGCCGTCGCGAACTTTAAGCTCCGCGAGAACGAGCCCCTCGGCGCACGCGTCACGCTCCGTGGCGCACGTATGTGGGAGTTCCTTCACCGGTTCATCAACGTCACCGCACCGAACATCCGCGACTTCCGCGGTATTTCCCCCAAGTCATTCGACGGCCGTGGAAACTACGCCTGCGGCATCTCGGATCAGACGATCTTTCCGGAGATCGAGATCGATCAGGTGAAGCGCCAGATCGGTTTCGACCTGATTTTCGTCACATCCGCCCCCACCGACAATGAAGGCCGTGAGCTCCTCATCGAGCTGGGCATGCCTTTCCGCGATACCAAGAAGGCCGAGGAGGCCGCGGCGGAACCCGCCAACGCATAACCCTTACCCAGACAACCGAAAGGAAACCACTACCATGGCAGTTCTCACAGATCCTATCTCCGACTTCCTCACCCGCTTCAAAAACGCGGCACGTGCAGGCAACGAGACATTCACCGCACCCTATTCCAAGATCAAGGCCGACATCGCCGAGATCCTCAAGCAGGAAGGTTACCTCTGGAAATACGAAGTCGTCACCGGCGAACGCACCGAGCTGAAAGTCAGCCCGAAATTCGTCGATGGCCGCCCCGTCCTCACCGATCTCAAGCGCGTCTCGAAACCCGGTCGCCGCCAATACGTCGGTTCCCAGGAAATCCCGCGCGTCCTCTCCGGCCTGGGCATCTCGATCCTTTCCACTCCGAAAGGCATCATGTCCGGTGCATCCGCCAAGCGCCAGAAGCTCGGCGGCGAACTCCTCGCCAACATCTGGTAACCCCTAACTCGAACTACACAACACCATGTCACGAGTCGGACTCAAACCAATCTCCCTGCCCGCAAAAGTCGCCGTTAAGGTCGAGGGCAACACCGTCCAAGTCGAAGGTCCCAAGGGCAAGCTCGACTTCGCGGTTCCCGCCGGCATCTCGCTGAAATCCGAGGACGGAAACGTCATCGTCTCACGCGCCACCGAGCAACGCGAACACCGCGCCCTCCACGGCACCGTGCGCAGCATCGTCAACAACATGATCACCGGCGTCACCACAGGTTTCGTCAAGGATCTTGAAATCCACGGGGTCGGTCTCCGTGCCGCCGTGAAAGGATCGGATCTCGACCTTTCCCTCGGCCGCTCGCACCCTCTCCTCCACCCCATCCCATCCGGCCTGACCGTCACGGTGAACGAAAACACCAAGATCAAGGTCGAGGGGATCGACAAGCAGCTCGTCGGCCAGTTCGCTGCCGAAGTCCGCGGCTTCTATCCGCCCGAGCCTTACAAGGGCAAGGGAGTCCGCTACGTCGGCGAGAAAGTCCGCCGTAAGGAAGGCAAGAGCGTCGGCAAGTAACCTGAAACA
>JAYTOE010000197.1:0-19900 GCA_043747935.1 Akkermansiaceae bacterium | reverse complement strand
CATCAGTCCATGCCAGCCGACAACGGCCCCGCGCTCGCCGCCGCCCCGCCGGGCAAGGGTGAAATTCGAAAGCGGCAAAAATGAACTCGCCAGCCGGGCGCGATGGCATTTTCTGCTAGAATCTCCCCAAAACACCCGAGGCGACGAGGATGGATTCCTCGCCCGCGCGGACGTGGCGTTTGCCGACGGTGACGTCGGGGAAAACGGCTTCGAGGTTCGGGTTTTCCGCCGCGGTAGTCACTAGGAACGGGCGATCTGAAATGGAGATGCTTCCTTCTCGGAAACGGCCTACCCAGGGATCGATGAATTTCACAGGAAAGGAAGTTTGCGTGGAAGCGATGTTTCCCGAAACCGAGGTGATGGTGACGAAGTGGCCTTGGACGGATGTCCATTTGCCGTCGCGTTTCGCGTAGCGTCGCACGCTGAGAATGGGCGGGAAGCCTTGGTCGAGCGAGCGGGCGAGCAGGGAGCGGACGCGACGGAGGTGGGCTTCCTGGGTTTCGCCGGGATTCAGGAAAAGGGTTTGTTGGGAGATGGGCGGCAGGAAAAGTGGGCTCGCCATCTCGTTGGCCACATCGCGGAGATCGCTGAGGTTGATGCCGGCGCGGCTCCAGCGCGCTCGGCCGGGCAGGGAGGAGGACTCGCGCATGGCAGGGCCGCGGGCGATGGCACGGATCCGGTCGCGGTCTGTTAGAACGGCGGGGGTTTCGGAAAGTTTCCGCCACGCGGGGGAGCCGAAGCGGGAGGAGTTCAGCAGCGCCGCCGGGCCGCACGCGTTGCCCGCGAGGTCATTCTGGTTGAAGGGCTTCGCACCGAGGTTCTGCGCCTCGTGGAAGGCGGGCGTGGTCGAGCAGGCCGCGAGAACGAGGCTAAGGAGCGGGGCTGCTCTGTGAAATGGAGTCATTGGGGTGCTAGATTTTAAGGCTTTCGCCGTCGATCAGGCGATGCGGCAGGACGGTGATTTTTTCGGACAGCGGGTAGGCGCGGTCGCCGGGATAAACGACCCAGAGATGATGAAGATCCAGGTCGGCCACCGCGCTTTTCATCGAGGGAGTCAGCCTTGGCGCGTCGGCGTATTTCACCTCCACCGCGAGATTTTTCCCGCCGTGTTGCCAGAAGAGATCAACCTCGGCGCCAGAGTGAGTGGCCCAGAACGCGCATTCCTCGGGGCGCTTGCCGATGGCGCGGATGCTTGCTTCCAGGGCGAAGCCTTCCCATGACGCGCCGAGTTTGTTGTGTGCGGTGAGTTGCGCCATTGTATCGATGGACATCAGGGAATGGAAAAGGCCGCAGTCGCGCAGGTAGAGCTTCGGGCGTTTCACGAGGCGCTTGCCGAGGTTGGCGTGCCATGGCTGGAGGAGGCGGATCATGAAGGTTCCTTCGAGGATTTCCAGATAGCGGCGGACGGTCATGTCCGAGATGCCGAACGAGCGTGCCAGTTCGGAATGGTTCAGGATCTGGCCGTGATAATGGCAGAGCATAGTCCAGAAACGGCGGAGGGTATGGGCGGGTATCTGGATGCCAAGTTGGGGGATGTCGCGTTCGAGGAACGTGGACACGTATTGCTGCCGCCATAGGGCGCTGATTTCATCGGAATCCGCCAATAAGGATCTGGGCATTCCGCCACGCAGCCACAGGTCGCGCCAGCGATCAGCGCCCAGATCCGCGAGTCCCAACCCACCCAGTTCATGGTAGGCGATCCTCCCCGCGAGGGTCTCGGAGGATTGGCGCAAGAGATCACGCGACGCACTGCCGAGGATCAGGTAGCGCTGAGAGGGCTGGTGATCGACGAGGTAGCGCAAGAGCGGAAAGAGATCCGGTGCGCGCTGGATTTCATCGATCACGATCAAACCGGAGAGGTTTTCCAGCGCGAGTTGAGGTTGCTCCAGCATGGCCAGATCACGCGGGTTCTCCAAATCGAAGAAATGTGCGGCGTTGAATTGGCGGGCTAGAGTCGATTTTCCGCACTGCCTAGGGCCGACAATCGCCACCACAGGAAACGTCGACATCAGACGCTCCAGTTTTTGCTTTTCTGCTAGACGTTCGATCATGCCCGCAAATATTCGCGCAATATCATTGAAAAATCAAGCGTGGACTATGAAATTTCAATATTTATGAAACTCGGATCGGGAGTTTATCAGCAAACAGCGAGGCTAAGGAGCGGGGCTGCTCTGTGAAAGGGAGTCATTGGACGGGCGTTGGTCGGTCTGGCCGCCGGAGAGTCGCACGCCGCTCTGGATGTTCAAGCTTTCGCCGCCGCCGAGCGGCACGGTGATGACGCGGGTGTCGCCGGGGGCGAGGGTGGTGATGTTGGCGTTGGTGGTCGTGCCATTCACGTTCACGGTGACTCCGGCGTTGACGAGGGTTTCCGTGCCGAGGTTTTGCACGAGCACCTGCGCTTGCGAGCCTTGTTTCGTGGTTTCGGTATAGATGGACGTGACCGCCGCGTCGTAGATTCCGGGCGTTTTACCGTTCAGGATGCGCCACATGTCGGGGACGCCGCCGCCGGTTGCGGGATCGCTGCCCTGAAGGCCCACATCGTTGAGTGAGGAATTCACCGCGCTGAGTGCGGCGGTGCCGCTGAGGTTCTGCGAACCGCCCTGGCTCATCGTGGCTGCGATCACTCCGGTGACGATAGGGGAGGAAAACGAGGTGCCGCTCACCGAGGCCGCCTTGTTTCCCGGGTAGGCGGCGTTCACCCCGTAGCCAGGTGCGGCCACCGCGACCTCTTTGCCGGTCGTCGAGAAAGCCATGGGTTGGTTCTTCGCATCCACCGCGCCGACGGCGACCACCGATGGGCTGGCGGCGGGTTGCATCACGCCCTCGGTGCCGCTGTTGCCTGCGGCCGCGATGACCACGACCCCGGCTTGTTTCGCGTATTCGAGGGCGTTTGCCACCAGGCCGCTGCGACCGTGACCACCGAGTGAGATGTTGATCAGCTCCGCCCTGGCATCCACGGCGGCGATGATGCCCTGCGCGATGAGGAAACTGTTCGAGTTGCCGTTGTCATCCGCGATGCGGACGGAGAGGGGAGTGGCTCCCGGCGCGATGCCGGGCGCGAGCGGGTTGGAGCTGAAAATGAGCGAGGCGACGGAAGTGCCGTGGCCGTTGAGGTCGGCGGCGTTCGCGGGCAGTGGGACGAGGTTAATGCGCTCGATGGCGTTGCGGAACGCGATGTGGTCGGCGATGCCGGTATCCAAGATTGCGATCTTCACGCCTTTTCCCCAAAGCGAATTATCACCCGCCACGCCCAGCCATTCGAGCAGACCGTTGCCGAGCGGAGCCGCGCCCGCTTGCGCGCCGGTGCCGATCTCCGGGATGTTCACCGGATAGACGAGACCCGTTTCCTCCGTGCCATTCAACAAGGCGAGCAGGTCGTCCTCATTGCCGAAACCGACGTGCAGGGCGTTGAGCTTGTCGAGGCGTCCGAGCAGATTCACGCCGCCGCCGAGTTTCGCGAGAAAGGCTTCGAGCGCGGCCTTGTCCTTGAAGACGAGCACCCGCTGGTTCGGGATTGCGCCGTCGCCGATCGCCGCCATGTCGAGGCGGTTGCGAGTCTCCCGCTCACCGGTTTTCGTTTTCAGTGCGGGATCGTACTGAGGAGAGGATTTCGGTTTCGCTGTCTGGGCGGGCTGATCCGGTTTCTCCGTGGCTTTGGAAATGGTGAAAGTTGTCACCAGATAGGAAACGAGGAAAAAGGCAGCCATCGCCCCGATCAACCAGATTGGGTTGGTTGTATCCGGAATGTTACTACTGCGCTTCGCCATCGCCACAGTGAACACCGGAAATCCCGGTTTGTCGCCTCGTAATCACGGGGGGTAACCGGCACCAGACGCTGCCCTCTGGAATCAATGTTGAGTCAACCGGGTGCGCCAGAGTGCGAGGTCTTCGAGATTGCGGGAACTGAGGGCAGCAAGGCAGGCCAGCGGAGGGATGGCGGGAAGGTGTGACAAAGACCATGCATAGGCGGCGTGTTCTAGGGACTCTGCGGAATCGCCCGCCCGCAGGCTGGCGGCGGCGGCGATGGTGTGCTGGCAGGCGGCGGCGTGGGAGGCGGCGGCTTTTGTGAGATCACACCCGCAGCGTGGACAATTCGGAGCCTCTCCGCTGTAGGGGGCGGTTTTTTTGCAGATGGGACAGCGGGGCAGGGTGGTGGGAAACGGGAAGGGCATGGGCGGGAGTTTAATCCTCGAGGTAAAATAGTAGATCGGAAAGGCTGTCGAGCGTGGCGGCGAGGCCGGGCCAATCGCTGGCGGCGATCGCGTGGCGCACTTTTTCCAGGAGTCCGTTGATCTCGGCGGCATCCTCGGCGGGGATTTCTTTGGCAAGCAGGTTCTCCGCGTTCTGGCGGAGTTGTTTGGCGCTCTTGAGTAGCTCTCCGGATGCGGCGGTGCTTGTCTGAGGGGTGAAGGTTTCGATCAAACTTTCGGAATTCTCGCTGAAATCTTCCTCGTATTCAAGCTCGTCGCCGGAGTCGGCGAGAAGATCGGAGATGCGCTGGCGGGAGGCCTCGAGATCGACGGGAGCGGCGAGGTTGTGGGTGTCTAGCGTGACGGTCTTGCTGAGTCCGGTGTGCTTTTCCGTGGCGGTGACCTGGAGCATGCCGTTGAGGTCAAGGCCGAAGCCGATGACGATGGGTGAACTCGCGGATGCGTTGGGATCGAGTCCCTCAATGACGAATTCACCGACCAGGCTGTTGAATTCCGGTTCGCGGTGTTCACCCTGATAGGCGGTGATTTTGACCGTTTTCTGGCCGGGATGAATGGTGAAGAATACGTCGGACTTGGTCACCGGAAGCGGACTGTTGCGGGGGATGATCGGAACACAGACAAGGCCGTCTTCCCCATAAAATCCGCTGTCCTGATAGGTGCTGGTGCTGAACGTGTGGGGGGTGATGTCCACCAGGATGGAGTCGGTTTTGTGGCCGGAGAGATTGGCTCCCTGGACGGCGGCACCCATGGCGACGATGAGATCGGGGTTGATTTCCCAACGGGGTTCGAGGCGGAGGCGCTCGCGGAGGCACTGCTGGACGAGGGGGGTGCGGGTGGAGCCTCCGACCATCATGATTTTACCAATCTGGTTGGCGGAAAGCCCGGCATCATTGAGGGCTTGGCCGACGCAGGTGATGGTTTTGGCGATGAGCGATTCGATCAGGCTTTCATAGAGCTGGCGTTCGATTTCGAGGTCGAGGTGAAGGTCTCCGGAAATGTATTCCTCGCGGACGCTGGTGAAAGGTTCATCGGAGAGGCGGCGCTTGGCGGCTTCGAGGGCGAACCTGAGGCGGCGCGAGGTGGCGGGATCTTGGGACAGATCCACGCCATGGCGGGAGCGGAAGGATTCGAGAACGTGCTCGACGAGGAGTCCGTCGAAATCATCGCCGCCGAGCTGGGTGTCCCCGTGGCTGGATTTGACTTCGACGATGCCGCCTTCGGAAACGACGACGGAGACATCGAAGGTGCCGCCGCCGAGGTCATAGACGAGCAGGTTCTCATCGGTCGATTGTCCGGCTCCGTAGGCGAGGGCGGCGGCGGTGGGTTCGTTGAGGATTCGTTTGACATCGAATCCGGCGAGTTCGCCGGCGGTACGGGTGGCGAGGCGTTGGCGTTCGTTGAAAAAGGCAGGGACGGTGATGACGGCCTCGGTGAGGGAGCAGCCGAGGGCGGCTTCGGCTCCGCGCTTGAGTTCTCCGAGGATCAGGGCGGAGATTTCCTCTGGGCTATAATCCTTGTTGCCGAGCGGGAGACGGATGTCTTCTCCCATGTGGCGTTTCACGGAGAAAATGGTGGCGTCGCGCGCGGCGATGGCTTGGTTTCGTGCTGGGGTGCCGACGATAAGGCGACCGGTGGGATCCAGTCCCACACAGGAGGGCATAGTGGGGCTTCCCTGGATGTCGATGACGCGGATGGCACCGTCGATAAAGGCGGCGATGGAGCTGTTGGTGGTGCCGAGGTCAATGCCTACGATGGGTGCTTTCATGGTGATGTGTGGGACGAAGTTAGGTCGGTGGAATGGTGAAAATCCGGGGAGGAAATGGCTACGATAACCTGGGCGGGACGCAGGACGCGGGAGCCGAGGAGCCAGCCGGGGGCGATTTCCTCGATGACGGTGTGGGACGGTTTCCCGGTATCAAGGCGTGTTTCGATGACGGCCATGCGGGTGGGTTCGAGGGGCTGGCCGATGGTCTGGATGCGCTGGAATCCTTGTTCCTTGAGGACGGTGTGGAGGTGTGAAAGCGCGATGTCGAGGGCGGAGCGCTGGTTTTTCCATGCGGTTTTCCATGCGGTATCATCCCCGAACAGGCCGAGCCGGGCGGCGGGCATCTGGGTCTGCGCCTCGGCAACGCGGGCAAGACGATCGTGGAAATCGACGAGAAATGCGGCGAGCGGAGCGGGCACGGGATCAGAGGGCGGCTGGCTTTCCAAAAGGATTCGCTCGCGCTCGCGGAGACGTTTGAGTTCGTTTTGGAAATCGGCGAGCACTTCGTTCCACTGCGAGAAGGCATCGCTGGTGCGGCGGTTGGATTTGCGGCTTTCCAAGGCCAGTGAGGAAAGATCGCCGAAGACGGTGGCGAGGTCGGGGTTGTCGTCCGGCTCTTGCTCCTCTTCGAGTTCGGCGGGAATCTCATCTAACGTGTCGAGCCATGCCTCGAAGTCATCGCGGAGCGCTGCCTTCCATGGGGCGAGGCTGGATGCGGAGTCGTCGTCCTCATTCCAGTTTTCCTGTTCCTCGTCGTCCTCATCGCCCGTTTCGTGTGATTCGGAGAAATCGAGCCGATGGAAATTTATCGGTTCGTCGATTGATCGACCGGGAAGAAAGGAAAAGTCTTCGGGATTTTGGGGAGAGGGCATGTTCAGCGCAGGGTGGTGGAATGGCGAAGGAAGGAGCGGAGTTCCTTCCACGGGCGTGGGGTATGTGGGCGAGTGCGCTCGCGGTCGATGAGCAGGGCGATGGGGGATTCTATGGATTCGGCGCGTTCGAAAAACCACCAGCGGCAGCGGGCATCAATGTCCTTGATACTCTGGTAGGCGGCTTGGACTCGGCCGAAGCCGACTGGATCGGTGTCTGGAGAGTGGCGGCGGAGCTGCACGAGATAGGCGCGGCGGATGGCCTCGTCATCGGCTTCGTCGGGGACATTGAGGATGAGATAGGGGTTCATGGCTTTGGTGGCGGAATGATTTGCGATTCAAAATCTAGCTGAGCGGAACCCGGCGCGGATCTTTTCACCGGCGGCTTCCCGGTTGCGGGTATTTTTGGCGCGGGATTCTTGAATCCGCCCGGCCCGTCTCCGAGGATACCGGAAATGGCGCGGAGCAGCTCGTCGGAACTCATGTTTTTTGCGGATTTTTCGACTGCTGCGAAGACATTGTCCCGGTAGTCATCCTCTTCATTTTCATCATCATCGTCTTCCTCGTAGTATTCACCGTTTTTTCCGTGGGGATCGTAATCGAGATCGATTTTTGGTGCTTTGTTTCGACGATTGCCCCTCGAACTCGCGGAGCCGGAGCGCATCCTGTTTTTTTCGAGTAACTTGAGCAGGCGCAGGTTGTCGGGGTCTCTGGAATCGTTGATTTCTGCCGCGATGTCGAAATAGTTCTGATTAGGTTTTTTCTTCAACCACGGGAAATGGTAGTTGATGCAGATACAACGAAGGATTGGGTCGAACGGATCGCGGGCGAGCCATTTCTCGATGACGGGTGAGGCCAGTCCAAGGCTGGGCATCCTAGTGCTGAAAATTCTGAGTAGCAGCGCGGTGAGATCTTTCCGTTCTCTAACCGTTTCGAGCAGCCGCACGGGATGCTCCGCGAAGATCGCGCGGGCGGCGTTCCGGGCGAAGTCATATGGCTCCCCATCCTCTGCGAGTTCCGCTTCATCGATCACGGCCAGAAAATCCGCGAGCGACTGCGGGCCTGGACGGGAGGGGAACATTTTATCTAGGATGCCAGGCTTGAAAATCATACGATGTTGTGACAGTTCGATGCGGCAGGCTGTCTCAAACAGAAAAGGACTCGGAGCCAGCGGCAGGGCGGCGGCGGTAAGATTTACGAAAACCTCTTCTCTTCCGATGTAGTTAACTTCCATGACAATCTGTCGAGCGCGCAGACGCCATGGCGAAAACTCGGGGCAGGATTGGTTGGAGGATGCGAGGGAATCGATGAGATCCCAGTTGACCTTGGAAGGATCGCCTTTCCGATAGGCGGCCTCCGCGATGCCGAGCCGCGCCCGCATGATGCCACGGGCGATGCGGGGATCGACCGAATCGAATTCAGCGGCGCTCTGGAAATTACGGAGGGCTTTGGTGTGGGAACTGCGCCCTATGCAGCAATCTCCGTTGCGGATGAGAACCTCTTTCTCGGTGGGGAAACGCTTGGTCAGATCATCGAGAAAGCGGTGGTAAGCGGAGGTGTCCTTGCCCATCGAGAGCAGGTCGCACAGCATCAGCCACGCGTGGAGATGATCGGGGTCATGTTTGATGGCCTGCTCCAAGGCTTTTTTCGCATTGGGCGGGCTGCATGCATCCTCTGGGTCACTTTTTGCGGAAGCGATGTATTGCTCCGCGAGACGGGTGAAAATCCGGGAAAGCATAGCTGGGCTGATCGGCACCACGCGGGGCATATCATTGAGCCTGGCCAGCGCTTCACTGAAGTGACCGTGGGCGCAACTGCTGAAGTCCGCGAATTCGACAGAAAAATACGCTCGGTCAAACGCCGCGCTGGCGCGGCTGTAAGCTTTGGTGGTGGCTTGTTCGGACAGGGCTTTGCCGAAACCGAAGTCTTCAGAACGGACATTAGCATACTCAGAGGTTAAAAACCGTGTGAGATCCGCCTTGAATCCTCGGGCCCCCCAGCACATCAGATTCGGTATTTTTTGCGCTAGGAGGGTGAATGCCTTAGTCCGACGCTTGCTACGCCAGAGCGGCTCGGCCAGTAGAAGCGGCTCGGCCACAGAGGGATGATCTGCCCACGCGCACAGTGCGCGCACGGTCTGTGGAGCGGGCTGTGGAGCCTCAGCAACTCCGCAGAGTGTCAACAGTGCGGGCAGTGAAGATTGCAACAGGGAATTCTCTGGAACTTTTCGGAAATAATCGGCGGCGCGGGCATGATCGCCGGATTCAAAAGCCGTCATACCCTTGAAGAAAAACACCCAGTGGCTGAAGGGCGATGAGCGGGGTATGGTGCGCAGCAATGGTGCGGTCTGCTCCGTGAACGCTGCGCCGTAGCCGATTTCCAAGGCGCTGAGAATCGCCTTCGCATCGGAGTGGCCAGGGAACTCCGGTGATTCGGCTCCGAGGATCATTTCATCCGCAGCCCGGACTCGGGCTTCGGGCTGGGTGGAGGATTCCAGCCGCTGGGCGGCCAGCGGAACCATCGCTGACCACGCGTCGCGGCTCGCTTCCTTCGAGGTGGGGGTGGGATCGAGTTTATAGGAGGCCGGAGCTATGGTTTTCAGATACGCGAGAACTTGGTTCGCCTCGCTGACGAGACCCTTGGCCATCATTTCATTGGCAAGTCCGAGGTTCGCTTCGATCAGAAGCGGAAGGGCGCGTGAAGGCTGGGATTTGTTGAGGGCTTTGAAGGCATCGCGTGCTTTGCGGAACTTTCCGAACCGCAGGAATTCGAGCCCTGACTGCTCGAGAGCGAGTTCGGTAGGTTTCAGTGTCGCATCAGACATGTCCCGAAAATTGAGGGTCACCGGCTTATCGACAAGAGCAAACACGCGGTTCTTAATAAACCGCCGCCCATTGCTGGGCGCATCTGCTCTCCAAGATTTTCGCACTACCGTAAGGTATTCTGGATGATTTTCCCCGCTGGAAATATCTGCATCATGCCCCATCTTCCCAGCCACATGCCTTTCCGTCTCTCCAGCGAATACTCACCCCAGGGCGATCAGCATCAGGCGATCGAGAAGCTGGTGAAATCCCTTGATGCCGGGAACAAGCACCAGACCCTGCTTGGCGTCACCGGATCGGGAAAAACTTTCACGATGGCGAACTTGATCGCGCGCCACGGCAAGCCCGCTCTGGTGATGAGCCACAACAAGACCCTCGCCGCCCAGCTCTACTCCGAGTTCAAAAACTTTTTCCCGCACAACGCGGTCGAGTATTTCGTCTCCTACTTCGATTACTACCAGCCCGAGGCCTACATCCCGCGCTCCGACACTTATATCGAGAAGGATTCCTCGATCAACGAGGAGATCGAACGCTTGCGCCTCTCGACCATGGGCTCGCTGCTCACTCGCGACGACACCATCGTCATCGCCTCCGTTTCATGCATCTACGGCTTGGGCTCGCCGGAGGATTACAAGGGCATGATGTTCCCTGTCTTCACCGGCCAGCGCATCACCCGCGAGGAGTTTCTGAACGCGCTTGTCGGGATGCTTTTCGAAAGGAATGACATCGCCTTCGGTCGCGGGAAATACCGGGTGCGCGGCGATGTCGTTGAGGTGCATCCCGCCTACCTCGATGAGACCGCGATCCGCATCGAGTTCTTCGGCGATGAGGTGGAGCGCATCACCTCGATCCACACGGTCAGCGGGAAAGTGATCGAGGTTCTGGAAACGCACACGCTTTACCCCGCCAAGCAGTTCGTTACGGCCGGTGACAAGCTGAAGATCGCGATCACCAAGATCCGCGAGGAGCTCGACCTGCGCATTCATGAGCTGGAAAAGGGCGGCAAGCTCATCGAGGCGCAGCGCCTGCGGATGCGGACGGAATACGATCTGGAGATGATGTCGGAAATGGGTTTCTGCCAAGGCATCGAGAACTACTCGCGCCATCTAACAGGCCGCCCGACCGGCTCGCGCCCGCACACCCTGCTCGATTTCTTTCCCCGCGATTTCCTCCTGCTCGTCGATGAATCCCACGCCACGATCCCGCAGATCGGCGGCATGTTCGAGGGTGATAAATCGCGCAAGACCACCCTCGTCGAGCACGGCTTCCGCCTGCCCTCCGCGATGGACAACCGCCCGCTGCGCTTCGACGAGTTCATGGAAATGACCGGCCAGCGCGTCTATGTATCCGCCACGCCCGGGCCGTTCGAGATCGTGAACTCACGGCCGGAAAACCGGAAGTTCATCCCCGTGAAGGCAAAGCCCGGCGAGGAGGGCTTTGCGTTTATCGATTTCAAGAAGATCAAGGTCAAGCCCTCGGGAAACGCCGAGCCTGTCGCCGATTTCGATCCGGAGAAAGGCGGCACGCCGCTCGTCGTCGAGCAGATCATCCGCCCCACCGGCCTGCTCGATCCCATCCTCACCCTCCGCCCGCTCAAGGGACAGATCGACGAGACCATCGAGCTCTGCCGCCAGCGGGTGGAGAAAGGCGAGCGCGTCCTCGTCACCACCCTCACCAAGAAAACCGCCGAGGATCTCGCGGACTATCTTTCCTCCACCGGCCTTAAATGCCGCTACCTCCACTCCGACATCGATGCCATCGAGCGCGTCGAGATCCTCCGCCAGCTCCGCGCCGCCACTTTCGACATCCTCATCGGCATTAACCTCCTCCGCGAAGGGCTCGATCTCCCGGAGGTTTCCCTCGTCTGCATTCTCGATGCGGACAAGGAAGGTTTCCTCCGCAACGAGACCTCCCTCATCCAGACCGCAGGCCGCGCCGCCCGCCATCTGAATGGCGAGTGCGTCCTTTTCGCGGATGTCCTGACGGATTCGATCCAGGCTCTGATCGACATCACAGCATACCGCCGCGCCCGCCAGATCGCGCACAACGAGGAGCACGGCATCACCCCGCAATCCGTCGTCCGCTCCGTCCAGCAGAGCCTGCATTCCTACGAAAAAGGCAGGCAGCACGCCGAGAAGCTCAACGCCTCTCTCGTCGCCGAGGACGAGGGCACCTACGACAAGCTCCGCGTCATCGCCGAGCTGGAGCAGGAGATGCGCGAAGCCTCATCCAAGCTCGAGTTCGAGCGCGCCGCCCACCTCCGCGACCAGATCGCCACGCTGAAGAACGCCACCCCCGTCATGCCGCCGCAGAAAAAGGTGAAATACCCCGGAAAGAAGGCGAAGAGGAAGGGGTGAGCGTGGCGAACTCCCGGCTTGCTTGGGACATCATGCGGTGTAACCTAACCCCCATGCTAGCGGTTCCTTTAAAACCTGATCTTGAGAAGCGACTGGCGGCATTGGCCGAGCGCACGGGACGCTCCGAAACCTTTTTTGCCCAGCAAGCCATCGAGCAACATCTGGAGGATCTGGAGGATTATTACCTCGGTATGAAAGCTCTGGAAACCTCCAAACGCATACTCACACCCGCCGAAGTGAAAAGTGAGCTGGGACTATAGGTTCACCGATGAGGCCTTGAAAAACCTACGCAAAGTAGGTGCCGAAGGAAAGAGGCGCATCCTCTCCTATCTGGATTCCAACATCACGGGTTGCGGTGACCCCCGCCAATTCGGGAAAGCGCTCAAAGGCGACCTCGGCGACCTGTGGCGCTTCCGAACGAGCCATTACCGCATCATTTGCCAAATCAGGGATGAGGAATTGGTCGTCCTGGTGGTTCGGGTCGGACATCGCAAGGATGTTTATGAATGACATTGAATTCATCGATTCTGTGCGACCTGATCGCCACCCTGTCAAATCTCCGCCAGCTTTGTAAGCTTCGACTCCATTAGGTTGGTTCGAACGCGCTGCTCACCTCCGCGTCCAGATCGCCACGCTGAAGAACTCCACCCCGGTCATGCCGCCGCAGAAGAAGGTGAAATACGCCGGGAAAAAGAAATCCAAGCGCTCCCGATAGCCGAGATCTTCGCATGGGTCTCGGATACCGGTAAATTCGAAGTTGTATTCCAATCCGCCGGTGGGATTCGTCGCGGCGGCGGTCATGAGGCACGCGATGGCGGTGACGGAAAATCTCCTCGCCATTTTTGACGGTTTAAGTGATGGTTATGGCGTTCCTCAGCACCATGAAGCCGACTCTTCAACATCCCCAGCCACCTGTCTCCATGGTGGAGGAATGGGACAATCCGGCGATGACGGAGTTCAAACGCCAGGAAGCGGAGGAGCGGGTGGCTTTCGGATGTTCGTTGGAAGCGCGGCAATGGCTGGAGCACCTTCGTAACTCGCCGCCGCCCGATGTGGTTATCCGGGTGGCTCCCAAGGCTCCCGCGAGATTTCCCTTCAAACCGGTGCGACTGCCTTGGTGACATGCAGCCTAGCGCCGAGCGTCCGTTTTGTTTGGAGGACTACCTCCCCTTCCTCAAGTCACTTGCGGATAGCGAGGATGAGAGTGTGCTGGTCGGCGGGCTGGCGGTGTCCGCTTGGGCGGAATTGTTTCTCGATGAAAAGGAGCGCCATCACTTCGATTTGCCGATTTTCAGTAAGGACATCGACTTGAGAGGGCGGAAGATGACTTGTCTGGCTCTTACCAAAATCATGCAGCTTGACGGAGCCATCCTCGGTGGAGTGGTGTCGGCCACCCGCAAGAATGCGCCTCACATGGGTCGGGTATTCGCCGCTTCCATCACTTGGCGGAATTTCAAAACCTCCGTTGAGGTTCTGGAACGGCTTCCCGGGTTGGATTCCGGAATCGCCAATGCTCCGGTGGGCACTCCACTCAGCCCCTCGGATGATCTTGTCCTGCTGGATCCCTGCTCGCTCTTCATCTGCAAACTGCATGCCGCGAACACCCGGCCGGAAGGCGAGGCGGGCAATGACATCAAGCATCTCGCCATCCTCGCGCGGGTCATTCCGCGGTTTCTTGAGAAACTCCGTGCCACTCCGGTTGCGGAATACGACGCGAAGCAGGATGTCACGCGACTGCTCCGGCAGATCGAGGACTGTGAGGCCGGGCGGCATCCGTTCCAAGTCCCGCTGCCTGCGGATGAAATCGCAAGGCTTTGCGACGCATTGCGCCGACACTTGGGGTGAACGGGAAATGCGTTGGAAACGGAGGGGGCGAAACGCGTGCCGATCCTCTTGGTATCCACACCGCCATCGCCACCACCCTCGCGCTCTCTTCCGCAGCGCAGAGCCAAACGCTGTATTGGGACACAGATATCGCAGGGAACACCTTGGGGAACTTCGGCGGAAGCTGGAACGGCGTGCTCACCAACTGGAATACGAATGCCACAGGGAATGCTGCCGGTCCGCTCACGGCGACAACGAGTTCCTCCAATGCCTTGATCGTCTCCGGCGCTGGTGCCACGGGGGTGATCAATTTGTCCACGAATCAATCCGCGGCTTCGCTGGATTTCGCCAATACGGCCAACCTCGCGGCTTTCCAACTCTCAGACGGTGCAAGCCTGACCTTGACCGTGGCCATCACCGACACGGGAGCGGGAAGCTCGGACATTCGAATCGTCAATACCAGTCTGGCGAATGCAGCAACCAAGCTTGTCGCAACTTCGGTCGCCTCGGGTCCGTTCAGCGTGACTGCTGCCACGGGAGGTGTTGCCCAGTTCTTTACGTCCGGCTACAACATGACGATCCAGACGCAATACTCGATCGGCAGCATTGGCGGCAACACCACGGTCCGGCAGACCGCTGGAATCGTCGATGTCAATGCCGGCACGGATCGCGGATTCGTTTTCGCTCCTGGAGCTGATAATTTGGCGAACTCGGCTCTCTACACCAGTAGCTACATTCTGGATGGCGGCACCATGCGGTCTGCCCGGATTGGGAGTGGAAACTTTGACGGGCAGAACCTCGATACCAATCGCTGGGCCCCAAATGGCCGCTTGGAGTTCAACGGCGGTACCATTGCAAGCTTCTCGAACGCGACACTCGTGTTACAAAACGGTGCGGCCTTCGGCAGCTACATCGGCTCGGGAACCAAGGACATGCAGTATAATACGAGCAAGCCTTTCAACATCGAGCTGGCGCAAACCGGAACCCACACCATCAATGCCGATGGTGCCACTGGCCGGGTCATCGTCACTCCTTCCGCACAGCTCGTCAACAAGTCCGGCGAAGCAGGAACTTTGAACAAAACAGGACTGGGCAACCTCATTTTCACCGGCGGCGGTCCCGTAGCAGTGAACTCCTACACGGGTAGTACCACGGTCACCGCAGGCACGGTCTCGACCGATTACAGCATCATCGCTGGCCAAGCGGTCACGGGAGGCACGGCTAATCTTGCGAACGGATTCAGCGCCGCTTCACAGCTCGTCCTCAATGGGGGCAACTACGCGATGACCGGACGCTCCAGTGCCGCGGCATCGAGTGCCACCGGCATCAGCTTGGCGGCTGGAACCGCACGCGGTGAGGGCGTCTATACCATCACGGTGGCTTCCACTGCAGGCTTGGTCGTCGGACAGTCGGTGACGAATGCCAATCTGCCAGCAGGAACCTACATCCACCACGCTTCTCAGCTTTGGAGATGTCAGCGGCTCTGGCGCATTGACGAAGGCGGGTGCCGGTACGCTCCGACTCACTGGCGCCGTCACTCACAGCGGCACCGTCAACGTCACCGGTGGAACCATCGAATTCGCGAGCAACAGCAACCAGACCTACACAACCAATGTCACCGGATCCGTAGGGACCACTTTGATCAAGAGCGGCAACGGAACGCTCCGCATCGCTAACTCTGGCACCGGCAGCGTATTCAACGGCGCAGTCATCGTGAATGGTGGTGTTTTTCATGGTTACGCGATGAGTAGGGCCGTCAGGGTGATTCCCGCACAATGCTGGGAGAGTGACGAAATAGACATGTCGATAGGGGCAGGCAAAATGCAGGCTTTGAGCTAGAGCAGGAAATGCGTGCCGCCTCATCCATGCTGGTGTTCGAACGAGCCGTCCACCTCCGCTACCAGATCGCCACGCTGAAGAACGCCACCCCGGTCATGCCGCCGCAAAAGAAGGTGAATTACGGGTGGAAGAAGGCGAAGCGGAAGGGGTGAGCGTGGCGGCGGATTGCATCCGCCATGCCAATCAAATCCAATTTTGTGGAGTGAAGGATTCCAAAAAGAATTTCCACCATGGAGGACACGGAGAACACAGAGGAGCTGGTTTGAAACCTAGATGCCCAAGCAACGGCTCGGTGTCCTCCGTGGTGAAATTCCAGGCTTGCCGGGTTCTCAACACTCCGCCAGCGAGCGCGCGGGCAGGAACAAGCGCCGCCCGTCGGGGGAAATTTTCCGGAAACCGAAGCGTTCGTAAAACGCCACGAGAAATAACCGAGAACCGGTTTCGGCGGTGCTGCATCGGCGCTCACCAGCACGCGGGTCAGGCTCACTCCCTTGTCCGTATGGCCGCGCGCGGTCTCCCGCAGATACCGGTCGATGCTTTCCATGCCCGATGCAAAACCCTTGCGGTCGTGCGAGGCGTCGAGCAGCTCAAGAACGAACCGTGACAACGGAGGCGGCGAGGGCGGCGGCCTTGCGGGCGGCGGCGTTGGGTTTGGGCGGCTTGGCCAGTAGTCCGAGTATCGTCCGGGTTTCGGCCTCGCCGAGCTGCCAGCGGGTTTCCTCGGAAACCACGCGCTCCGCAGCGGCGCGCGCCGCTTCCAAGACAAACCCGGTGACGCTCACACCCCGCAGCGCCGAGGCCTTTTCCAGCAAGGCGGCGGTGGTCGCCGGGAATCGCGGACTGATCCGAATCGTGCCGGGCTGTTCTGAGCACGGCCGACCCCGGCGCGGTTTGGCTGGTGCGGTTTTCATGGTGAAAAATTGCTCCGCCTGATGTTTGGGGGTCAATGATTTTTTGGTGCGAAATTATTACCATTTATCCCTATTTTTAAAAACTGTTCAAGAGAACATTTTACGGATTGACCAGTCGGGTTTTCGGGGGCATCGCTTATGGCCGTGCCGAAGCCTCTCACCGCCCTGTTTGTCGATTGCGATTCGTATTTCGCGTCGGTGGAGCAGCACCTAGATCCTGCGCTGCGGGGCAGCCCGGTGGGGGTGGCTCCGGTGATGGCGGAAAGCTCCTGCTGCATCGCCGCTAGCTACGAGGCGAAGGCGTTCGGGGTGAAAACCGGCACCCGCATCAGCGATGCGCGGGTGATGTGTCCGGGCATCGCCATCGTGGAGTCGAAGCCGCCGGAATACATCCGCTACCATCACCGCATCATTGAGGCGGTGGAGGATTGTATCCATGTGGAGGCCGTGCTCAGCATCGATGAGATGTGGGCGTGGCTGCCTTACAACCTCCGCGAACCCGCGACCGTCGAGGCGATCGGCCGGCGCATCAAGGAAACCGTGGCGCGTGACGTTTCGCCTTTCATCAAGGTCAGCGTGGGAGCGGGGCCGAACCGCTATCTCGCCAAGACCGCGAGCAAGATGAAGAAGCCGGACGGGCTGTTCATCATCGAGGAGAAAGACCTGCCCCAGGTGTTGCACCCGCTCAAGCTGCGCGATCTCAACGGCATCGCCCGCAGCATGGAAACGCGCCTGCATGCTGCCGGTGTCCATACGGTCGCGGAGCTTTGCACGGCTTCCAAGCCGGTGCTGCGTCGCGTGTGGGGCGGGGTCTTGGGGGATCGGCTCTGGCATCTTCTGCGGGGGGAGGAGATTCCGGATCTGGTTTCCGCACGGAAAACCATCGGCCACAGCCACGTGCTGCCACCGGACAGCCGCCATCCCGACAAGGCTTGGCCCATCCTATGCAAACTGTTGCACAAGGCCTGCGAGCGGCTCCGCTCCCACGAACTCCTCGCCGGCTCCCTCACCATGAACCTCGCCTTCCTGCGATCCGATCCTTGGGCCGCCGAGGTGCGCGCCGGGGAGACGGATTCCACGCTCGCTCTCATGCGCATGTTGGATCGCCTCTGGCGCGAGCGCCCGGAGCCCGGCAGGCCGATCCTGCAAGTCGGCGTGGTGCTTTCACGGCTTTGCGAGAAGACGAACCACACGCCTTCGCTTTTCGAAACAGTGGCGGAAACCATGGCCTCCTTCGACAACGAGAAACACAAGCGCCTGGACGAAACCATCGACAAGCTCCGCGCACGCTACGGGCGGAAGGTGGTCTATTTCGGAGGTATCCAAGAAAGCCGCGAGTCCGCGCCGATGAGGATCAGCTTCAGCCATGTGCCTGATGTGGAGGTCGAGAGGGATTGAGGGGATTCTCGTCTTGCGATGATCACTGTATTTGGTATGATGCGCATATGAATACGGTCATGAACAAAAGGCTTGAGGCGGTGGAAAATAGGTTGGCCGAGATCAGCGAGCGGTTGGACAAGCCGAAAAGCTGGCGGAACGTAGCAGGGACTCTTAGCGACACGAAGTTGTCCCGCGAAGCCGATGCTATGGGCCGCATGATACGCAGGAAATAAAGGCGGATTGTCATGGAACACGATGCCATCCTACTAACCCGCAACATTGTCGATTTCGAAAAAGTGCCGGGCTTGAGGTTTGAGAACTGGCTGGAGTAGGTTTCCTCCACCTCCCGCAAAATCCGTTTGGAAATCCGGCGCTTTCCTCCCAGTGTCCCTGCGATGACGACGCGACGGATCATTTACGGCGGCAGGGTGCAGGGTGTGGGGTTCCGGTACACGGCGAAGGAACTGGCGCGGGGCTACGATGTGCTCGGGACGGTGCGGAACCTGCCTGACGGGACGGTGGAGATGATCTTGGCCGGGGAGCGAGGCGAGGTGACGGAGTATTTGCGCGACCTGCGGGAGGATTCGGCGGTGGCGCACCATATCAGGGGTGTGACCGAGGAGGAAATTGCCCCGTTGCCAGAACTGAAAGGCTTCACTATCGTCGCGTGACGGCGATGCTGATTTCGCCGCAATTTTAAAGACCATGCCAAACTACGACTACGAATGCCTGGAGTGCGGAAAACGTTTCGAGATTTTCCAAAGCATGAACGACGCGAAGCTGACGGATTGCCCGCAGACTGATTGCGCGGGGAAGGTGAAGCGTCTGCTCGGTACGGGCGGCGGGATCATTTTTAAGGGTTCCGGTTTCTACCAAACGGATTACCGTTCATCTTCCTACGAGTCCGGCGCGAAAGCCGACAAGCCTTCGGAGAAAAGCGAGGCGAAGCCGGAATCCAAGAAGGCCGACGCGCCCGCCCCGGCGAAACCCGCCGCCGACTGAGCGGCTCATTTTTTCCAAACCCCTGCTTCCAACCCGATCCCGCAACCTCTACAACCCAAGCTCATGGCCGACGAAGAACCGAATGTAAAAAGTGGCGGATGCCTCGGCAAGCTGGTCGGCTTGCTCGTTTTTGCGATGCTCGTGGGTGTTGGCGCGGCGCTTTACTATATCGCCATGCCGCAGGATCTCTCAGACATCGGCGGTTCTTCGCCTTCGTTGACAAAGCCCGCCAGCCCTCCGCGCGACATGCGTGCGGTGCTTACGAAATCGATCGAGGGCGATTATTCGGTGCAGATTTCGGAAACGGAGCTGAACCAATGGCTGGCCCGCGAGCTGAAGCTGAAACAGGGCGGCGAACTCGCCCAATGGGTGACCCTGAAGCGGGTGTGCGTGAGGCTGCGCGAAGGTGTCGCCGAGGTGGTCGTCGAGCGCGACATCGCCGGCCATCCGCTGACGACCTCGATGTTCCTGCAGGTGGAGCAGACGGAAACAGCCAAGGGCATCTCCACGCAGATCCACCTCCACGGCGGCGGTTTCCATGAAATGGTGCCGATCCCCGCGCGCGGCGGCCGCTTCGGCCAGCTCACCGTGCCGCAGGGTTTCCTGATTACGGTGATGCCGGATTTTAAGAAAATCGCGTCTCTTTTCGATACCGAGATCGACCTCGGTTTCCAGCGCATGGCGCGCATCAAGATCGAGGACAAGCGCCTCATGCTCGACCCGAAGCAGCCGACGCGAATCGAAAACGCGCCCGAACAATCATTTTGAAAATGGAAAAGTCCATCATGCCGGGCGCATCGCGATCCCGGTTGCTGGCTGTGTTTTTCCTCGGAGCGCTGGCCTGCCGGGGCGAGGAGGATCTTTCCGAGCAGCCCGCGCCGAGGGCGGTGCCGGTGGAGGATCTTTTGCCGAAGTTCGAC
>JAYTOE010000196.1:0-18555 GCA_043747935.1 Akkermansiaceae bacterium | reverse complement strand
AAAAAGGCTAGGAAAACGGCATCCCCAAGCCTCTGTCCATGCCCCGGAAAAATCCCGGGGTCCGGGGCAGAGCCCCGCCACACGCCGTGGAACAATCCCGCAATCCTACAACCACAATGGAATGAAAACACGACATCAGCCCGGCCATCCCGCGAAAATCACCCGGTCACAATTTGGTAATCACGGACGGTGTCAATTTGGGATTTAACAACTAGATTGAAAATCCTCAAATCAGGCAGGAGAGCCTCTGTGTTCTCCGTTTTTCCGGTGGTAAACATGACAACTAGGCGGATTTCACTCCCTGGCATGACTGCCACCGCCTCATGATTTTAGTTCTGGTCAATATCGTCATGTCCTGATAATTCATCATGCCGTAACAACCCCATGCGAATGAAAACAATCTGCCTATTGATACTGCTCGGCCTTGCCGGTGCTTCGGTTTCCTGCCGTGTGAACGCGCCATTCGATCCCGCAACGATGAAACCTTCTTGCAAGATGTGCCCGCAGTATTTGAAAGCGAAACCTCCTTCGACTTGCAAACACTGCGGTTGTGAACCGATTGTGGGTTGGAAATGAGCTGCCACTTCCGCCCTTGCATCGACCTCCACGAGGGGACGGTGAAACAGATCGTCGGGGGCAGCCTGCGTGACGATGGCACCGCGCCGAGGGAGAATTTTGTTTCCGAAAAGCCGCCCGCTTGGTTTGCAGAGACCTTTCGTAAAGACGGCCTGACCGGCGGTCATGTGATCATGCTCGGGAAAGACAACGAAACCGCTGCGAAAGAGGCGCTCGCCGCATGGCCCGGCGGGTTGCAGGTGGGCGGGGGGATACGCTCAGAAAACGCCGCAAAATGGATCGATGCCGGCGCGAGCCACGTGATCGTCACCTCCGCCCTGTTTGATCCGAATGGAAAATTTCTCCCGAACGTCCTTGATGCAATCGTAGCGGAGGTCGGGAAGAAGCGATTGGTGATCGACCTTTCCTGCCGACGCACGGATCGCGGCTGGACGGTGGCCATGAACCGCTGGCAGACCCTGACCGAACTCGATGTGACCGCCGAGACGCTGGATTCGCTCGCGCCGTTTTGCGCCGAATTCCTCATCCACGCTGCCGATGTCGAGGGACTTTGCGGCGGGATCGACCGCGATCTTGTTTCCTTGTTGGGAGAGTGGGGAAAGCTCCCTGTCACTTACGCGGGCGGCGCGGCATCCATGGATGATGTCCATCTTGTCGCCGAGGCGGGCAGGGGGAAAGTGGATGTTACGGTGGGCAGCGCGCTGGATCTATTCGGCGGTAGCGGGATCCGGTATGCGGATCTTCTCTCAATGGGGCGGCGTTGATCTAGGAAAATAGACCGATGCGTGCTTGCCATACGGCGAGGGATTCCTAGTCTGAATGCTCTTAGTTTGAATTAACAACGTCAGAAATATTCCCCACCATGAACACTACCGCACTAGCCACAGCCGCCAACGAAGCCCGCGGACTCGCCATGGACGCAGTCCACGCCTGTAACTCCGGGCACCTCGGACTCCCGCTCGGCTGCGCCGAAATCGGTGCCGTCCTCTTCGGTGAGAACATGAATTTCAATCCCGACGCCCCGCGTTGGCTGAACCGCGACCGCTTTATCCTCTCCGCCGGTCACGGCTCCATGTTCCTCTACGGCTGGCTGCACCTCTCGGGCTACGCCGTTTCTAAGAATGATGTGGCTTCTTTCCGGAAGCTTCACTCCATCACTCCGGGCCACCCGGAGTTTCACGAAACCCCGGGCGTCGAGGCCACCACCGGCCCGCTCGGGCAGGGCATCGCAAACTCCGTCGGCTTCGCCATCTCCGGGAAACGCGCCGCCGCAAAATTCAATACCGCCGAACACACCCTTTTCGACCATCACGTGATCGCCCTCCACGGCGACGGCTGCCTCCAGGAAGGTGTCGCGAAAGAGGCCATCGCCTATGCCGGCCACAACGGCTTGGACAACCTCGTCCTTATTTACGACAGCAACGACGTCACCCTCGACGCGATGGCTGAACTGACCCAAAGCGAGAACGCAAAGCTATACTTTGAGTCGCAGGGCTGGGACGCGGTGGAAATCGACGGCAACTGCCTCGATGCCATAGCGAAAGCGCTGGCCGACGCGAAGGCCGCCGACAACGGCAAGCCCAAGGTCATCATCGCCAAAACACTCATCGGTAAAGGCATCCCGGAAGTCGCCGGCACCGCGAAGGCGCACGGCGAGGGCGGCGCGAAATTCATCGAGGCTGCCCGCACCGGACTCGGCCTGCCTGCCGACGAGCACTTCTTTGTTTCGGAGGAAACGAAAGCCTTCTTCGCCGGGCGCAAGGTAGGGCAAGCCGCCAAGTTCGCCGCATGGCAGGCGACCTACGACGCCTGGGCGAAAGCGAATCCGGAGCTCGCAAAAGAGCTCACCGACGGCGTCTCCGCTTCCGTGCCATCCGATCTCAGTGATAAAATCGCCGCCTTCCCTGCGGATTACAAGGACGCAACCCGCTCGGCGGGCAGCAAGGTCATCAACGAAGTGGCGAAGGCCATGCCGCAGTTCCTCACGGGCAGCGCCGACCTTTTCGGTTCCACGAAAAACTATCTCACCGGTGCGGGAGACTTCTCTCGCGCGAACCGTCTCGGTCGCAACATCTGGTTCGGCATCCGCGAGCACGCGATGGGCGCGATCTGCAACGGCATCGCCTACGACGGCCTCTTCCGCCCCAGCGGTGCGACCTTCTGCGTCTTCGCCGATTACGTCCGCCCCGCGATCCGTATCGCTGCGCTTTCGAAAATACCCACGACCTTCATTTTTACTCATGACTCCGTCGGCGTCGGCGAGGACGGCCCGACCCACCAACCGGTGGAAACCGTCAGCGGCCTGCGCGTGATTCCCGGTCTCGATGTGATCCGCCCCGGTGATGCCGAGGAAACAGCGGGCGCGTTCGTCGCAGCCATGCAGCGCACCGATGGTCCGTCCGTTCTCGTTCTCACCCGCCAGGCGATCCCGCTGATGAACCATCTTTCCGTCCAGGAACGCCGCGACGGCGTGATGCGCGGTGGCTACGTCGCCGTGAAAGAAACGGGCGCACTCACCACCATCCTGATCGGCACCGGTTCTGAGCTTCAGCATTGCGTCGAGGCCGCCAAGCAGCTCGGCGACGGGGTGCGTGTCGTTTCCATGCCATGCGTCGAGCGCTTCGATCGCCAGTCCGCCGAATACAAGGAAAGCGTCCTTCCGAAATCCTGCACGAAGCGCGTCTCCATCGAGGCGGGCGTCACCGACATCTGGTGGAAATACGTCGGCACCGAAGGCAAAGCCCTCGGCATCGACCGCTTCGGAATCAGCGCCCCCGGAGATACGGTGATGAAGGAGCTCGGCATGACCGCCGCCGATGTTGTCGCTGCGGCGCAGTGAATTTCATTCCACGGGAAAAGTGATGCCGTGGTAGGAGATGCTCCCGTATATTGGATCTGCACTAAAAATGCAGATCTCGCGGCGTGTGGGCATCACCACGACTGTCGAAGAGGTGAGGTTCGCCGCGGGCGCTCACTCGATGGCGGGAAGGGTGATACTCTCGTAATCCACGCGGTTGAACTTGGCGTCCCAATTGAAGACGCACATTTCTCGGCGGGTCGCATAGAGGGCGACTGTTGAGGCGGTGATCATCTCCCACTCTTTCCGTGATGGGTCGAGGTAGCTGAGGCGGATAGGCAAGCTCACCGATTGCGCGGTGCCGAGGGCATCGTGGATTTTGCGTTGTCCGGGGGATACCACGAATTTCGCACTTCCCAGTTCGATACCTATGTTGAGCTTCGTCATGTTCAGGAACATGGTGTCGCCGCCTTGCATGGCCGCAAGATCCTGGACATTTGTCCGGAACAGCAGGCCATCCGGGTTCTTGTCCGCAGGCATGAGGATGACGAGGGCACGGCTCACAGTTGCGGGTACGGTGGCTAGGCCGATGGTGAGATATCCGGGCTTTAACGGATCCTTCGGGTTCGCTACCTTGCGGACGATGCGGAGGATGCCATCGGCGGGTATCTTTACGGGATCGCTCGGTGCGAACTTGGAAAGCATTACCTGGATTACGCTTTCACCCACCAAGACGCTGACGGGATTTTCCAGCCCGTCGGGCAAGCTGGTATGCACAAACCACGCCATCCGCCCGTTTGCCTTGCCAGGCGCGGCGGTGCCATCAATTTGGGCTTGCAGCAAGGATGAGGCTGACAACCCGAGGCACAAGCAGGATATGACGATTTTCATGGGCGATGTCGCTGAGCAAACCCTAGATCTCGGACGGGTTCAACCACCGAAAATCCTCGATGCGGAACTTGCGGCCGAAGAGGGCGTTCACCTTGGAAAGTGCGGGATTGTCGCTGAAAACCCCGTTGGGATCAATAAGGCGGGCAGGTACATCCGCTCCATTGGAGGGATCATTGTATTCCGGCACGCGCTGCACCACCGCCTCGCACCAGGCGCGGGCGAGGACGTTGCCCTTCTCATCCAGCGATTCGCCGTAGGCGCGGATGCGGAAGGTGTCATCGCGCACCGCAAGGGTGTTGGCTATGGGTCGGAGGAGATCCGACTGGATGATGTAGCCGGGAATGCCCGCCAAGCGCGATCCTTCAACCGCCTCCGGGGTGCTGAACCTCTTGCTGACGTCGGGATCGCTGGCGGCAACACCGAGGTCGGATGCTTTCATCATCATGACCGGCAAGCTCTTGTAGCGGTAATTGATCGACTGAGAGTCGGGAGCCTTGTCATCGTAATCGATGGCGCCCTGCAACGCTCCCATGAGGCCGAGTGCATCGTTTGAGAGGCGCCGGTTGATGAACTCGGAGAAATTTAGGAAGGGGCCGCGCAGCTTCACCTGCTTGACGCATTCCTCCGCCAGTTTCCTGATTTGGTCGTCGTCAAGGAAGCGGACGCCGCTCCAGCCTTTGGAGCCGTCCGGCATCGTCACACCTTTTCCGGCGTCGGTCATTTCCTTGTCGGAAACCTCCGTATCGAAACGCGAGATGGCGATCCTTTTGTCAGAGGGCACCTCGATCTTGCGGATTGTTCCGGTGACGTCGCGGTAAACGAGCTGCCTTTCCCGGATCCCGGAGAACAGAGCCTGCCACGCGGCCACAGAAGTGCTATTCACGTTGAACATGCCGTTCACCACGAGGTGCCCGGCAGCCTTCAGGTAACCTTCCTCCCCCTCGAGGTCGGTTTTCACCTGGGCGGGCTGCTTGCCGCCGGAATGATAAAGGTAGCGCGTGTTAGATATGCCCTTGTCGGCGACGAGCATGTCCACGTTCCGACCGAGATCCAGGCCGCTGGATCCACTGGATCCTCTCTTCTGGTCGGCCAGCGAGGAGACGAAATAGTCGTCCCAGAGTGAATCGTTGAGCAGGAAAACGTGATCCCAGTAGTCGCAATAGGCGTTGGTGTTGACCTCCTCGGTCACGTTGGGCTTGGTGCGGTCGATGACATCCCTGCTCCTGGAATTGTCGATGAACTTGTAAACGTCATTCCTAGGCAGCATCGGGTGCATGAATGAGTTGCCGATTCCCGGGCCGGTGACTCCGCTTTGATAGGCGACACGCTTGCTCTCGGCGGCATAGAGCGAGCATTTCGCCACGCTGCTGCCGTTTCCAGCGAAGCCGCCGATATAATTCGGGCTGAGTTGATCTGCCTTGAGCCAGCCGGGATTGATGCGCATGTTTGAAAAGCCCGCGAGGCTGGCGATCGGGGCGGTGGGAAGCTCTAGCATGGCGGCGGAGGTGACTTGCTCGTATGCGGGAGCGCCCGATCCGAGAAACGCCTTCTCTCCAATGTGACCGATGACCTTGCTGACCCCGAATGTCGTGGTCGGCCCGAAGTTGACGATATAAGGGCAGTCGAGGCGTTGCGTGTGGGCGATCGTGTCATCCAGCGACATGTACATCCCGCTCCCGAAATAGAATGGCGGGGACTGGATCCAACTGCGGCTGCGCCAATCATTTTCCCACCCTATGCTGGGGTAATCGAACTGGAACAGGCCTTTGATCGCCATTTGCGCGTAGGCCACGATCTTCGGATTGCCGTCAAACTCCCATGAGGCGAGGTTGCTTACACCGGGTGGAGTGATCGGGGTGTTGGTCTGGTCCGGGATGTGAGGGCTCCTCTGGAACCAGTCGTTGCTGTAGGTCATCGGCAATTCGCCCGAACCGCCCGCCAACCTCGATTCGATGAACATCGCGCCCGGCGTGTTCCCCATGTTCACGCCGCCGCCCCACTGGGCGCAGGAAAATTCATAGGAGACACCCGGATTATCCGCCTGGGAAAATGTCGTGATCGCACTTTTTCCGCTGCCAACCGTCCACCTCCGCTCATCCCCAACGACCACATTCGGGTCGAATCCTGGGACGAGATCGGTCGTAAGCCCTCCGGCCACCGAGCTGTCGATGGTCGCTTTCATCGAGAAAACCTTCAACTCGCCGGGTTGGAAAACGATGTCACCGGATCCCCCGGAAGTCAGCCTTGCGGTGAAGTTCTTGGCTTCCGCATAACCGTTCATTGTTTTGTAGACTCCGTTCAGGTAGAATTTCGAGTTCGTCGGCCACATCCTGTAAGCCTTGCTTGAGATCGACATCTTGCCCGTAGGCAAGACAAGCGCTGTGTTATAGGGGTTCCAGAAAGTGAAGACCGGGCTGTAATATTGGAGGCAATTGTATTTGCCAGCAGTGGCTGGCTTGGCCACGAGGCTGTATACCAGAGTCAACTTCGCAAGGATCGGTGCCCGCCAGTATTGGTTCGATCCGTTCCATGGGGGATTTGCGATTTTGACCGAGCTGGAGGTTGAGAAATCCGAATATGGATTGCTACCGATCCAGCTGAGGGCACCGGCCACGCCCTGTTCCGTGGGTGTTGCGTCACTCCCGGAGCGGTACATCCGGTAGTAATGCCGCATGTTTGTCCAGGATGCGAAATATCGGTTGGGGATGACGGGGCTCTTGGCCGCGAGTTCAGGGCTAAACGGACGGATCGATGGTTCCCGGATGTCCTTCGCATTGAAGTGATAAGGGGAGGGCAGGGGGGAAGAGGCGGTTACGGTTTTTTCGAAGAGCAGGCTGAGATCCCTCTTGAGCTGGCCGGTGCGGACGCTGGCAAGAACGCCTTGGCTGTGGGCCGTGAGATCGAAGAAATGACGACGAACCAGCGCTTCGTCGATTTGCGCGGGGCGCAGCGATCCGATCGTTAGCAGGCGGTTTCCCAGCGCCTCCTCCTCATCCAGGATTCCGAAACCGTCGAGTTTTCCGACACCCACTTCGGCGGTGTCTCCCTGCGCGGCCTGCCACTCATCGGCATCCATGGATCGCGGACGCTTCGCAAGATCGATTCTCGCACGGTGGTTTTCCGCGCCGATCCACCAGGCGTGCCTACCCCTTTTGTCCACATTGACGAGGTGTGCGCGCGTCACCTTGTCCAATTCGTCACCGGGCATCGGCTTCTCCGGGTCGATGCCGAGGCTGCCTTTCCCGACCATGACGACGGAGTTGGAGTCATTCCATCCGGACAGGGAGTAGGGTGCGCCGGAATCCGTCTCCGCTCCCGGCGGCATGGAGAGCAGCCAGCGGCGGAACATGGAGCTGCGGCCCTTGGAATAGGTGTCCTGGATCTTCAATGTGCTCCCGCCGGGCCGGGTGTATTCCGCGTTAAGCCAGTTGCCCCACGCATCGAAGCTGCCAAGCCAGCGGGATTGCGCCAGGCCGTCGATTCTCTCGGTCGATTCGTTCGTGTCGAGGACCGCAGCCTCGGCGCTGATCCGCATGTCCGGTCCCATTTCCTTCTGTAGTTCCCCGATTGCCAGCATCAGCGCGAGCTTGGCGTTCGCGCGTGCCTCGGATTGGGCGTTGCCTTGCGAGGCGGAGCGCAGCGACACCGTCGATAGGCTGAGCAGACCCACCGCGAGTACAGTGAGCAGGATCATCAGTGAAAGGGTCGCCACGAGGGCGAAGCCCCGAGCGCGCGCATTTTCATGTTTCGTTTTCTGCATGCCGCTTTTTTTAAATTAGAGAAATCTGGTAGATTATCGATTCAGGAAACTTCGGTTCGAGTCACTTGGAAATTTCCCTCATCCGTAGCCATCCGTAATGTAATCTAATCCTCTTCACGGGAAAGCCGAATCCCAGACGGATATGATGAGCGCGTGAAGTGCAAAGTCGTGCGCAGTCTTTCATGGGTTAGGTTTCTCCGGTTCCAAAAACTCATCGACCGCGCGATAAGTGACCCGTTTCCTGATCGGATCCGTGTAGAAGAACACATAATTCCGCATCGTCTTGGATGCGGGCCATTTCATCGACCTGATCACCTTGTTTTCGTCCGCCTCCCTTACACCAAGCATCACGTGGTAAAATTTCTGATCTCCGAATCCGCTTGGAGTCACAATGGTTCCTTTTCCGGGA
Source organism: Akkermansiaceae bacterium (assembly GCA_043747935.1). GTDB lineage: Bacteria > Verrucomicrobiota > Verrucomicrobiia > Verrucomicrobiales > Akkermansiaceae > Luteolibacter. The sequence continues at coordinate 10,122 of JAYTOE010000196.1, read as the reverse complement.
ACCAGCGCAAACTTGGTCTTACCAAGAAGGCCTAAAACCGGTTCTTTCGCGTTGTTGTAGAAATAGACGTCCCCCCCTTTGAATGAGGGATTTTCCGCCGGCATGATCACCGGTTCGTAGCCGCCTTTGGAAGAAATGAGCAAAAGCACGATGAATGCATCCCCCTCCTCGGGAAGCTTGATCGTGCTTAGCGACAGGTTTTTATCCAAAGACCATACGCTGAATATCCTAGCTGGCGGTTCCTGAGGGCGTGAAAGGTTGTTCATGGGGAGATCGAAGGGATCCGAGCGAGCCTCCGCCGTGGCAAGCACGATCTGCCCGAGGTCGGGAGGGATGCTTTCCGCGAGAAAGCGGACTTCGGCACCCGCTTTGGGGGCTTTCTCTGCGAAGGCGGAAAAAGTGCAGAGCAGGGTGATAGTGATGAGAAGGCGGATCATCGGGTTGTTTTTTTCAGATTTCTTTGGAGTTGAGCCAACGGAAAGAAACCATGTCAAAGCGCCTGCCGAAAGTCTTGTTGGGATTTTGCGTAAGCGCTGCGGGGAGCGTCTCGGCCTTGTCTGTCGGATCAATGTAGCTGCGGTTCCGCTCGACGGTCGCCTCGCACCAGGCGCGGGCCAATACGTTGCCGGAGGCATCCTTCGCCTCACCGTATGCGCGGATGATGAAGCTGTCGGAACGGGCGGAAAGCACCGGTGCGATGGGGATCAGAATGTCGCCCTGCTTCACCACTGCAGGGCTGCCGTATGCAATGGCACCTTGTTCGGCCTCGGGAAACGCGAAGCGTGCGGCATTGCCCTCAGCTACGGAACGGCTCGTGTTGTTGTTCTTGTTGATGGTGACGTCTTTGGAGTCCAGCGCGCTTTGGATCGCCCCGGATTTTGCGAGATCCTTGTCATAACCAACTCTCCTGTTCACGAAATCCGCAAGGCTGAGGAACGGGCCGCGCTTGCGGATCTCCTTCACGATTCCCTTGGCCAAGCTGCTGATTTCATCGTCGGTGAGAGACCGGCGACCGTACCATTGGTCAGGATTCATCGCAGGCTCGTCCTTGGTGATGATATCCCGCGCTGCGCCGACCGTTGCGATGGGGGTTTTGTCGTTTTTGGCGGCGATGGATTCCACCCCGCTTTCGCTCCGCACAACGATCTGGCGGTTTTTCAAGGAGCCGAGCACGGTTTTCCAAGCCTCTACGGAAGTGGAGTTCACATTGAACAAGCCGTCTACCCGTAGATAGCTGGCGACGTTGTTGATTGCAGTATCGTTCGGCAAGACTCCGGAGAAAAACGAGTTCACCAACTGGGTGCTGTCCTGCCCTCCAAGTGCGGGATCATAACGGGCGACCGGCAGATCTTTTGCCCCGGAGAAAAAGTCGTTCGCCACGGTTTTCTGGTCGCGATCCTGCGTAAATGCCGGTGTGGATTGCGGGGTGATGCCTGAGAAAAAATAGTCGTCCCACAACTGGCGGTTAGCCAGATAGGAGTGGTCGGCAAGTGGGTGCGGGTAACCAGAGACGTTTTTAGATGTCTGATCCATTGGAATCACTGATGGAGCTAGGGAATTGCCGATTGCATGGGAAATCTGTGGTAGAAGCGGATAACTCATTGAAGCGCTACTCCCCTTGAGAACTAGACCGTTGATCTTTGCCTTGGAAGCCATGTTGAATCCATTTGCAAATGAATCCTGCAGGGCAGCCAAAGAAACAAGGGGCTGGCGAGGGACTGAGTGTGTAGTGACAAAGTTTGATCCAAATTGCGCACCCAAGCTTGAGCCGAAGTATCCTTGGCCGCTGATCGATTCATCCAGGGGAGCGTCCAGCCAACTTGTCAGCCCCGATATCTTGGTTTCAAAAGGCAACATATCGCGTTCCTGTTTGGAGAAGTCGTAAAAATCCAGGCTGTAGGCACGTGGGTTGAAGCGTGAGAACATCCTTGCCCCCGATAAATTTTCTTCCTCGGTTTTTGCGAAGTAGGTATGGATCATGAAAGTTGCCTTGTCGCTCATCAATGCAGATGCGGTGAGCTCGCGTGTCATCGTCGGCCCCTCGATGCTGGGATAAACTTCAGGATGCACATTCCCTTTAATGTCCAGTAGGTTTGGCATGGTTTTCTGGTCATTCACGGTTCTAACCTCTCCGACTTGCACACGTGCATAATTTGACCGGCTGTCGACTGACATATATCCGTGGTTGGTAGCGCCTCTTCCCCCTAGTTCTAGGTTGATCTGTGTGAGGGAAAATCGTTGTGAGTTACTTCCCTCGCTACCTGTTCTCGGTGTGGCAGAGTAGGAAATCCTATCATTGGCTGAAACTACGATTCGTTGCAAACTCGTATCAAGTAACGGCACCCGGTATCCACCTCCATAATTGAAACCTTTCTTACCATTGAAGCCCTGAAAGCCACCTATACTTTGATCACGATCATTCCTAGAGATAGTGCCCCCCTCTTGGGATATTTTCAACACCTCGCCAGGCTTGAGGGTGATTGTTTCTACTACCCCTGCATTCAATTTCAAGAAGTTGGCATCATTTTTCCAGTTCGATGTCTGGAGAATAGAGCAGGCTCGCTTGGGGCCACCATTGATCGAGATATTGATATCGTAAGGAATCATCCAGAATGAGTAGAGGTAATTCCAAGTTGCATGCTTTGGGATGTCCACGGCTACATCGAGCGGATTCCAGAGCGTCACAACCGGATCGAAATTCAGCCACACGACGTTTTTCGCGGCTTCATCCGGGTGGGGGGCGACTTCGAAGGAGTATACCGTCTGGTAGTTGATCGTGATCGGATGCTTGAACCTGTCCCACAGATCGTCAGCGATCTCTTGCTCTGACCGTTTGGTCTGTACATAGGGTGCACCACTAGGAACAACTCCCCCTGTGGTGTAATTTAATCCACCACCATACTTCAGATCTTTATAAAGATGATAGTAGCCCCAAAGTTCCATAAAATTGATACCGACCTCATTCTTATTCGTCATCTGACTTTTTACGGTATAGAGAACATTCTCGGGTTTCGTCAGATCAGGAGCGCCGGTGTAACTTTCCAGCTTCATCGAGAGATCCTTGCGGAAGCCACCGGCGCGGACATTGGTCATCAGGCCGCTGGAGGAATGGGCGAGATCGTGGAACAAGGGCAAGGAAGCGGTGGGATTCGAGGCGAGAAAGCCGGATTGTTGCCAGCTCGTCACAAGCTGTGTGCGGGGATCATCGTTGGCGAGCGCGGCGAACGGTTTCACGGAACCGGTGGAGGCGAGTTCTAGGGCGTTGCGCGGAGCTCCCTGCTGTGCGCCGCGTATCGCTCCCAGAGCGGTCTCTTTGGTCGGCGCGGGTGTGGCGATGGCGGCTTTTACCCCTTGATCACCAACCCACCATGCCACGCGAACCGCGTTGCTACCGGTGCCGATTGTGGTCGCAGGCACGTTGACCCTTCCATCTCCGGTGCCGACGGTACCCGCACCCACGAGTTCGATGCCGTCCGTGCCGCTTACTGCAGTTTCAACATCAGAGAGAGCCACATTACTTCCCGAAACGAGCCATGAACGGAAAGCGGGTGTCGGGCGGCTATCCGAGGTAGACGGCCAGGAATCGAAAACCCCCGTCCAGTGGCGTTTGCCGGTGACGGAGGATGTCACGCTGCCATCGCCGCTTGGTTCCATTCGCTGGTCGGCCGTGATGGAGATCCGCATGTCCGGCCCCATTTCCTTCTGCAGTTCTCCGATCGCGATCATCAGCGCGAGCCTCGCGTTGGAGCGAGCCTCGGATTGAGCACTGCCTTGCGCGGAGGAACGGAGTGTCACTCCCGAAAGACTGAGCAGACCCACCGCGAGCACGGTGAGGAGGATCATCAGTGAAAGGGTCGCCACTAGGGCGAAACCTTCCTGCCCGCGAAGTTGTGATCTGTGACGCTTCATAAACGATTAAACCTGTATTTATTGAGTAATGACACGAAATGATGCGGATTCAATGGGAAATTTTTGAGCGTTCCATGATCAGACCTCACAACTCGTCCCATCTGTGGGATCGGATGGCGAGGATGAAATGGCTCGACATCTGAACCGCTTTGGGGGTTAGTAGGGTATGTCGAAAATCCGCATCCATTCCGCCGCAGATCAGGTAGCGGGTCATCTCCGCGAGCAGATCCGCCGGGGAGAGCGCAGCGGGGAAATGCCGGGAGCGATGGCGCTGGTAGGGGAATTGGGAGTGAACCACAAGACGGTGGAAGCGGCTCTCGCGCAGCTCGAAAATGAGGGTCTGCTCGTGGCGCGCGGCGCGAGGCGCGCGCGTGGGATCAACCCGGCAGTGGCCGGAACCGTGCGGCACGGACTGAAAGTGGCGACCATGCTCTACGAGCCGGCGGAAGCCAGAACCGACTACATGCTGGAAATCCGCCACGAACTCGCGGAGGCCGGGCATTTCCCGTTCTATGTCAAAAAGACCTGCATCGAGATCGGCACCGATGTGGCGCGGCTCGCCCGCTTCGTGAAACAGTGCGATGCGGATGTATGGCTGGTGCAAGCGGGTTCCCGCGAAATTCTGGAATGGTTCGCGGGGTATTCGCAGCCGGTGTTTGGTCTGTTCGGAAAGTTCCGGGAATTTGACATCGCGGGAGCCCGGGCCGATGGAGCCCCGGCTTATGATGCGGCCGTGCGCGAGCTGGCTGCCATGGGGCACCGCCGCATTGTCCTGCTCGCCCGCCCGCAGCGCAAACTGCCCGTGCCGGGCTTGTCGGAACAAGCTTTCCTCAACGCCCTGGAAGACTGCGGCATCCCGGTCGGCGACTTCCATTTCCCGCTCTGGGAAAACACCAAAGAGGGCTTCCACCGTTGCCTCGAAGCGCTTTTCCGGGTCACGCCGCCCACCGCGATCATCACGGATGAAACCGTCCTGTTCGCCGCCTTGGAGCGGTTCCTCGCCGCGCGCGGCATCCGCGTCCCGGAGGATGTCTCGCTCATCTGCGGGTATCCCGATCCCAACTTCGCCTGGCGCGAACCCTCCGTCGCCCATTTCAGGACGGACAGCGCGCCCTGGGTGAACCACGTGATCCGCTGGGCCGCGAACGTAAGCCAGGGCAAGGACTACTACCGCAAGATCTACTCCAAGGTCGAGTTCATCCCCGGCGGCACCATCGGGCTGGTGGCGGGATAGGGGGCGGAGATATCTCCCATTTACCATCCGGCAAATTAACCCCCATAAGGGTGTAGAGGATTGATGAGTTTTCCCCTGTGGAAGTTAGAATCTGATTGCCGGGGCGCAGTACATGCTCATAAAGGGTAAATCAATGCGTAAGCATGGACTTCCCCATGGTATACGGATTTGGGTATCAAGAAATAAAACTATCCTATGAATGCAACACAAAGAATCCCACTCACCATCGCGGCTTTCGCAATGGCTATCGGCTCCGCGCAAGCGGCGACCATCCTGTTGTCAGAATCCTGGGAAACCACAGGAATGACCGACACTGACATCAGTGGTGCGGTGAACGCGCCTTTGACAGGTTGGGCGGGCTTTGGCCTGAATAACAACAATATAACCATGTTGTTAACGCCGTCGGGAGGCAACGTGATTCGTGACCAAGGTGGCTTCGGTGGCACCTATGGTGTCGCCACGAATGCAGGAAAGGCTGTCAGGGTTCGTTCGTCGAATGGTGCGATGCTCAATGAGACGCCCCTTCTTCTTGCGACATTGGCAATGAACTCGGTATCATTTTCTTTTGATATTAAGCAAGTTACCGCCAATTACGTGCATGTCGTAGAGTTTTCCAACAACATCGGCTTTTTAACGTCAGGCACGACCGGTGGCAAAACCAATGCCGTTCTGACTTTGGATACGTTCAACGGCAACACTCCGGCAGATGTCGGAGTATGGCGGCCGGAATCCTACACAATCGCCGATACAACCATCGGATTCACCGATCAGTCCTATTTCCGTATCCGCAAGCTGCTACCGAATCCCGGTGGAACCACGGCCGGTGCCAACGGCACCTTCCATACCTATGACAACCTGCTGATCACAGCCGTACCGGAGCCGACATCAGCTCTTCTAGGATCGCTGGGAGTGCTCGCTCTGCTCCGCCGCCGTCGGTAGGTTAGCGATACACATTTTTCCGGCGTAAGATTCGATTCACGAACGTCCCCTCTTAGCTGAGGGGGCGTTTTGTCTTTTAGAGTGTGAATGATGCTAAACCGCATGTTCTCACCGAGATCCCTGTGGACACATCGTGGCGGCTGCTACATTTTCTCCGCATGGACAAACCGGAAGCGAAACTGCAGGAAGCGATGGCGGAGTTCGGTTGCCAGACGGGAACTTTGCACCGGGCGGAAGAGGAGTGCCTGCATCTGGTGGCTCAGGTTGGAGTGCCGGATTTCCTTCTCGATAAGATCAGCCTGATTCCGTTCGGGAAAGGGATTGCGGGCGTGGCGGCTTCGACGCGTGAGCCGGTGGAGCTGTGCAACCTCCAGCAGGATCTCGGCGGGGTGGCGAAGGAGGACGCGCGGAAAACGGGTGTTTCCGGATCGCTGGCGGTGCCGATTCTTTCCGAAGATGGCGTTGTGCTGGGAACGCTGGGGATCGGGAAAGTGACGCCGTATGAATTTTCCGATGCGGAAAAAGCAAGGCTCGCGGAGATCGGGCAGGAGTGTCGGGGATTGCTCTAGGCGTTGCCGCGTGGGGCATGCCTAAGCATCCATGTATTTCGACAGCGATTCACGAAGTGTGGTGCGCGCGCGGAACAGCAGGCTTTTCACGGAGGGGACGGAGGTGGAGAGGACTTCGGCGATCTCCTCGTAGGGGAGGTTCTCGTAGCGGCGGAGGACGACGGCGAGGCGCTGGTTTTCCGGGAGGGACTCGATGGCGGCGTCGATGGCGGCGCGGAGTTCACTGTCTAACAGGGTGACATCGGGCTGGGAGGCGGGGTCGTCGGGGTGCTGGAGGTGGTGCTCGTCCTCGCGCTGGTCGGAGGAGACGGTGCGCTTGCGGGAGCGGCGGCGGGACTCGTTGTAAACGAGGTTCCGGACGATGGTGTAGAGATACGTGGTGAACTTGTTGTCCGGCTTGTAGCGGCGGGCGTGTTTCCAGACGCGGATGAAAACCATCTGGGCGATGTCCTCGGAGTCGCTGGAATTTCCAAGCATCTTGGTGACCGTGCCGACGACCGCATCCTGGTGGCGCTCGACGAGCTGCCGGAACGCGCGATGATCGCCCTCAGCCACGCGGGCCATTAGCGCGTGGTCGATGTCCTGGTCGGTGTCATCCGGGTTCGTTGCTTGGGTTTCCTCCATCGGATGGCTGAAAGGTGGGTTTCCGGTGAGAAACATGCTTTTCCCCAACCCCGGGTTTTGTCTGAGGTTGCGGGGAAAAATTGTCGTCTGCGGGTAATGATGTCCAGAAGGTGATTTCCATTCACTGCCCGGCGACATTTTTTTGCCAGAGTGGCGAGGGTGGGATGTCGAAGGGGCGGCAGACGATGATGCCGGCGTGACTGGAGCCGCTGTTGACGTAGTCGGTAATCGGGCGGTCGATGATGGTCATGCGTCCCTTGCTGCGATCCGAGGTGGCGTGGGTGAAATAGGCACGCCCCTTGAGCCGGATGATGAGGCCGACGTGGGAGGTGTAGCCGCCCGGGGAGTCCGTGGTGATCGCGCAGATGTCGCCATTGGCGAGGTAGTTCTCGGCGGTGCGGACTTTATCTTTCGGGATGTGGTAAACGGGGAGCTTCGAGACCTGCGCTTCAATGCGCCCCATCGGCTCGATCAGCGCGGGGGTGCTTTTCAGGTAGCGGTAGCTTTTCCACTGCACGGTCATCTCCTTGATCTCGCGCTGGATGCGGACGGCTCCGGGGATGCGGGAGGTGATATTGAGGGCGTAGCCACGGCGCTGGTTGTCATGGAAAACCTCCTCTAGGTGGTGCATCCGCGAGAGGTAGTTGCCCGTGCATTTCCCGTCGCGGTAACGCTCGAGTTCGACCATGTGCAGCATGTCCTGCGGCTTGTAGGGGCCGGGCTTGAAGGCGATCATGCGGGAGATCGCGAGGGCGTTCTCGTAATACGTCCAGCAATCCATTCCTCCGAAATTCACCACCGGAGACTCGATCTTATCGTCCACTTCCAGGGTGTAGTTCACGTAGGGAGTTCCCGCCATTTCCCGTGCGACCCTGGCCGTCCGCTCGCCGATGGGTATCTTGCGCCAGCCTTCCCGCTCTGCCTTCGCGACGACGGCGTGAAACTTCGCCTCGCCTTTGAAGACGGTGGAAAGCGGCAGTCGTGGCGGGCTAGGGGAGGGGACGGAAGCTTGCTTGCCGGCCAATTGCACAAGAATGCGGGAGGAGCCGCCCATGGCGATCGAATCGGAGGGCGTGGAGCTGCATCCGATCGACGCGAGCGCCGCGATCAAAAGGGCAAGGGACTTGAATTCCATCCCTTTTCCCTACACCTGCGATCCTCTCAAAGGAAGTCCACAATTCCCGATTTTTTATGATCGACGCGCCGAGAGGCAACCGTAGAAAAGACAGACATTTGCCAAGCTAACCGCAAAAAATACCACATGATCCGCACCTTGATCCTATCCACCCTCGCCCTCGCGGCGATTCTACCCGCGTCGGCTGAACCGAAAGCCCCTGCGCAGAGTGAGCGCATCGTCCTGATTGGAAACGGTCTCGGTGAGCGCATGTCGGATCATCCCTATCTGGAAGCCCGGCTTCAGATGTCGTATCCGGAGAAAAACCTGTATCTCCGCAACATGTGCCGCCCCGGCGACACCCCGGGTTTTCGCCCGCATCCTTCGCGCAAGTCTCAGTGGGCTTTCCCGGGCGCGGAAAAATTCCATCCGCAGCACCAGGCTCACGCCGGAGACGGGTTTCACCCCACTCCCGACCAATGGCTCACGGACATCAAGCCCGACACGCTGATCGCATTCTTCGGCTACAACGAATCCTTCGACGGCCCGACGGGGCTCGCCAACTTCAAGGGCGAACTGGACGCATGGGTGAAGCACACGCTTGCACAGAAATACAACGGCAAGGCCGCGCCGAGGCTGGTGCTCGTTTCACCCATCGCCTTCGAGAACCTTTCCAAATCGCGCGACCTTCCCGATGGCCGTGCCGAGAACGCGAACCTCGCTCTCTACACCCAGGCGATGGCCGAGGTGGCGAAGGCGACGGGCGTCGAGTTCGTGGATGTTTACAGCAAGACCCACGGCCTCTATTCGACTCTCGAAAAATCTTTCACCAGCAACGGCTTCCTGCCGAACGATGAGGGATACCGCCTGCTTTCCGCGATGCTGACGGAGGAGATCTACGGCAGCGCCCCGGTGAAAACCAAAGCTGCGCCGAAGGATATCCTCGCCGTCATCGCGGACAAGGAATGGTTCTGGTTCAACGATTTCCGCATGCTCAACGGCGTCCATGTCGACGGCCGCCGCTACAATCCCTTCGGACCGAAGAACTATCCCGACGAGAAAAAGAAGATCCGCGAGATGACGGATCTTCGCGACCAGGCGATCTGGGCGAAGGTCGGCGGAAAATCCTTCGATCTCGCCGCCGCCGACAAGGCGACACACCCGCTTCCGCCGGTGGAGACGAACTATCAGCAGAACGGATCGACCGAATACAAATACGGCGAGGACGCGGAGAAGACGATCACCACGCCCGAGGGATACCAGGCAAAGCTCTTCGCCTCCGAAAAGGAATTCCCGAACCTTGCCAATCCGATGCAGATCTCCTTCGACAACAAGGGGCGCCTGTGGGTTGCAACGATGCCGACCTATCCCCATTATCGTCCTGGCGATCCGTTGCCCAATGACAAGCTGCTCATCTACGAGGACACCAACGGCGACGGCAAGGCCGACAAGGAAACCGTGTTCGCCGACAAGCTTCACCTTCCCATCGGTTTCGAGTTCGCGCCCGGCGGCGTGTTTATCTCGCAGGAGCCGCACCTGATGTTCCTTGGGGATACGAACGGCGACGACAAGGCGGATGTCCGCGAGGTCGTGCTCACCGGTTTCGATTCCCACGACACGCACCATGCGATCAGTGCCTATACCGCCGATCCCTCCGGCGCGTTCATGCTTTGCGAAGGCGTTTTCCTGCACTCGAACGTGGAGACTCCCTACGGCCCGGTGCGCGGGGTCGA
>JAYTOE010000195.1:0-7342 GCA_043747935.1 Akkermansiaceae bacterium | reverse complement strand
AGTTGAGGTCGAGCGCGAAGGCCTCCTCCACGGTCCCCCAGCGGAAATCCTCGGCCTCCTCGTTGAGCGTGACGTCATGTGATCTGGCCTTGGCGGTGTAGTTGAGCAGGATGAAATGCTCCCGGCGAATGAACTCCTGGGAGTCGATGCAATCCTGCACCATCACGAAACGGATATCGGAAACCTCCAGCGCGGTTTCCTCGCGGATCTCACGGATCAATGCTGCCTCGCTGGTTTCACCGCGTTCGATTTTTCCGCCGGGGATGCCCCAGAGGTCGCTCCACTTGTGGGTGCGGATCATCAGGATTTTTCCCGCGCCATCATGGATCAGGGCACCGACGGTCGCGATAGGGCGATCCGCCTTGCGCTTGTCGAGCATCTCCACGAGGACACCGAGATCCGGGACGGTGATGTCCGGTCTGACGGCGGCGAGAACCTCCGCGTGATGGTATCCGGTCAGCACGGCGATCGAAGAAATCCCGCCGTGCTTCGCGGTCTCCACATCGTGCGTCATGTCGCCGATGAAAGCGGTCTCCTGTTTGATTAGTGCGTGTGTCTCGATGATCCGCCCGATCAGGTCGCGCTTGTCGAGCACGCCGGCGTAGGTTTCCTCGAAGTAGTGCCGCATCCCGAACTCGTCCAGCTGCCGTTCGAAGGCATCTGCGTCCATCGAGGTGAGGACGAACATCCGCAGTCCGCGCGCCCGCGCCCATTCCAGTTTCTCCCGCGCGTGGGGAAGCACCGTCACCGGGCTGATCGCTGCGTCGAAGGCGGGACGGAAATGCGCCTCCAGTTCCTCAAGGGATACGCCGGGCAGGATCTCTGCGTAGAACTCGCGATAGGGCAGCCGGAAGCCGCGCCGGAAACCCTCCCGGTCGTAGGGCGCGATGCCGTATTTCCCGAGCACGGCGTTGGTCGCCTCGATCACCGGTCCCATGTCGTCCACAAGGGTGCCAGACCAATCGAATATCAGATTTTTGAACATGCGATTTGAAATTCTAAACTCTAAATCCTAATTTTGATCTTCTCCGCGTCCCTTTGCGATCTCTGTGGCTCTGCGGTGAAAATTTCTCCCTGCTCTTCACCCCAAGGTGAACCTCACGGACTTAATTTTCTCTTCACCGAAGCGTTCGCGGATTCTCCTGAGTAGCTCGGGCTTCATCTGCTCCAGGTGGAATCGCATGGCGGGCTGTGTGACGCGCAGGACGAGGTTGCCCTCCTTGGCCGATACCGGCTCGGTGTTCGCTCCGATGAAATCCCCGGCGATCTCCTTCCACGCCGCTTTCACCTCCTCCTCGTCGAGGTTGTCGGCGAAAAACTGTTTCCGCAGGATTTCGTCCACCCAATCGCCCGCCGCGGTGACGTTTTTGTTGGGGTTGAGCGGCTTGTCGCAGCCCAGCCACTCGCTGGTCAGCTCATCGTGGATGGACTCGCGCCGGGTCGGTTTTGTATTCCGTTGTTTCCGTGGCGCGGCCATGGCCATCACTTGTCTCCGTCTTCGCCGATGGCCTCGACCGGGCAGCCTTCCATCGCCTCGCGGCACTGGGCTTCCTCCTCGGCATTCTCCGGCTGCTTGAACACGAATGAATATCCTTCGTCGTCCGCGCGGGTGAAATTGCTAGGCGCGGTCTCACGGCAGAGATCGCAGTCGATGCACTGGCTGTCCACGTAGAATTTTCCGCCTACGTTCTCCTCGTTCTTGTCTTCCTTGTCTGCCATGATTGTAAGGTGATTAGCCGCCCCTTGGATGCATGCGGAAAGGGAGGGATGCAACTTCAAATTGTTTCTTCATCGGAAGACGACTTGCCATCATTTCTTTCCAATTTGCTGATTTTTGAGCGAATCCAGGCAGGTTTTCTGCGGCAGTCTACCACGGCGCGGATCAAAACAATCTCACCGGATAGGCTGTAGTAAATCAAGAACGGGAATCATTTTGACAAGCAACGGTGGAAATCTCCATGGGGCTTAGGGTGTATGCCTCCGAGTAGTGCGAGGCTCTCGATGTCGGATTCAAGGTTTGATAGAAAATAATCTCCCGCCCCCTGTTCCTGCCTCTCGTAGAAACGAAATCCGTCGATAAGGTCGTTTTTTGCCTCCCTAAGAATCCGCACCTTCATCGGGTTGCCGCACGAATTTCGCGTTTCGCATCCTCCCAGTCCAAGACGACGGTACGTCCTTCAAGCAGGGCTAACTCCCTCTCATCGAGAAGTTCCTTATGCCACTCCGGAACCTCGACCTGATCCGGCTCCGGGGAGATTTCCTCCCAAACCGCTTCCAAAAGAGCCAGTTTTTCCTGCATGGGGAGTTTGCGGATTTCTTCCTTTGCAATCATGGTCTCATGATTACTCCAAGGGTCTGAATCGGCAAACCTAATTTACCTAACCCTTGCGAGCAACCACGGAAGCAGATCCGCGATCGGCAGGCGCTCCTGCTCCATGGAATCGCGGTGGCGGATCGTGACGGTGCCTTTCAGATCGGGGTTTTCCTCGCCGAGGGTCTCGAAATCGACGGTGATGCAGAACGGAGTTCCGATCTCATCCTGGCGGCGATAGCGGCGGCCGACGGCACCGCCATCGTCGTAGAATACGTTCATCCAAGGCTGGATGGTTTTCTGGATCTCGCGGGCGATGCGAACCTGCTCCTCGTTTTTCTTGAGCAGCGGGAAAACGGCGGCCTTCATCGGCGCCATGGAGGGCATGAAACGCATGACCGTGCGCATGTCGCTCTTGCCGTCGGTGCCGAGCTCCTCCTCGTCGAAGGCCTCGCAAATGAGGGCAAGCACGGTGCGGTCGCAGCCGGCGGACGGCTCGACCACGTGGGGGAGGAAACGCTCCTTGGTCTCCTCGTCGAAGTATTCCAGCGGCCGGCCGGAGCCCTTCGCGTGGACGCCGAGGTCGTAATCCGTGCGGTAGGCGACGCCCTCCAACTCCTGGATGCCGAAGGGGAACTCGTACTCGATGTCGTAGGTTTTCTTCGAGTAGAACGCGCGGTCGCCATCCGGCACATCGAGGATGTGGAGTTTTACGCGCGGGATGCCGATTTCCTCATAGAAACAGAGGCGGGTTTCCAGCCATTCATCGGTGAGGCGCATGCCGTCCTCAGGGCGGCAGAAATATTCGATCTCCATCTGCTCGAACTCGCGGGAGCGGAAGATGTAGTTGCGCGGGTTCACTTCGTTTCGGAACGACTTTCCGATCTGTGCAATGCCGAAGGGGAGTTTTACCCGGTTGGAATCGAGGATGTTTTTATATTGGCAGAAGATGGATTGTGCCGTCTCCGGGCGGAGGTAAGCCACATCATCACCAGTCGCACCAAAGTTTGTCTGGAACATCAGGTTGAATTGCTTTGGCTCAGTCAGGATGCCGCCACAATGGGGGCAAGGGTTTACGGCACCGGTTTGGGCAAATTGCTCCGTGGCCATCAGTTGGTAAAAATACCAAGGATCCATTGGCTGGTGGCGCGCAGCTTCTTCGAGGAAAAAACTGAGTGTGATATCAGGGGTTCGCACCAGTGCAAGGCCGGGTGCTAGTTTCTTGCCTTCTTTTCTTCCCCATCTTTTCAGTGTTTCACCATCGACGGCAACGCCCGCAGGATCGCCCGGATGGGTCACTGTCATGATAGCGGCTAAAGACTGAGCCCATTCCGACTCGGCAACCATTGTGCGGAGCTGGTCGAACCTCACATGCTTTTTGCATTGATGGCAGGTGGACATCGGATCGCTGAATCCACCGATGTGGCCTGAGGATTGCAGCACGGCTTCCATCGTCAAAATCGCGCCGTCCATGCCGAGCACGTCGTCGCGCTCTTGGACGGTTTTGCGCCACCAGTAGTCCTTGAGGTTGCGTTTCAGTTCGGCACCGAGCGGGCCGTAGTCCCAGCAGCCGTTGAGGCCGCCGTAAAGCTCGCCCGCCTGGAAAATAAAGCCTCTGCGTTTGCACAGGGAGACGATCTTCTCCATCCGCACCGGGTCCGTAACATCCTTGTTTGCCATAAGATTTCTCCCGCTAGCGGGGACGCGGAGAAAAACACAGGAGCCAAGCGGCGGCAAGAGAAAGAAGGGGTGGGATCGCTGCGGCGAACCCAGCGCCCCCGAAGGAGAGCATGAATCCGCCGCAGCCCATCCGCTAACCACGGGAATGGCGGGATACAAAGCGCGAAACGTGCCAGTAGCCGCGAAACCTTAAATTTTAAACTTTAAACCTCAAAGAAGATCTTTAGTCGAGCTTTGCGCCTCCTCTGCGACCTCCGCGCCTTTGCGGTGAACTCTTCCTTAGGGTTTAAAGTTTAGGGTTTCAAGTTTCCGCCGCTTTGGCCAATTTCCCGCCCGCACCATGACCGCCTCTGAGATCCGCCAGTCTTTCCTCGATTTCTTCCGTGAGAAACAACACACCATCGTGCCCTCCGCTTCGCTGCTGCCGCAGTCGCCGGGTCTGCTTTTCACGAACGCGGGGATGAACCCTTTCGTGCCCTATTTCCTCGGCGTCGAGAAAGCGCCCTACGATCCGCCGCGCGCCGCGGATACCCAGAAATGCATCCGCGCGGGCGGGAAGCACAACGACCTCGAGGATGTCGGCTACGACACCTACCACCACACGATGTTCGAGATGCTGGGCAACTGGTCGTTCGGAAATTACTTCAAGAAAGAAGCTATCGCCTGGGCGTGGGAACTCGTCGTCGAACGCTGGGGGCTTCCTGCTCATCGCCTCTACGCATCGGTTTATGCGCCGAAGGAGGGTGATCCCGGAAGTTTCGACCAGGAAGCCTACGACATCTGGGCCGCCCTCTTCTTTTCCAAGGGCTGCGATCCCGCCGTCCAGATCGTCAATGGCAACGTGAAGGATAATTTCTGGATGATGGGTGAAACCGGCCCCTGCGGCCCCTGCTCCGAGCTTCACGTCGATCTAACACCCGAAGGCAACCCCGTCACCGGCCGCAACCTCGTCAACAACGACTCCGACCTCTGCATCGAGATCTGGAATCTCGTCTTCATCCAATACAACGCCGAGGCCGACGGCACTTTCCGCGAGCTCCCCGCCAAACACGTCGACACCGGCATGGGCTTCGAGCGCGCCTGCTCCATCATCCAGAACACCAAGGGCTTCACCGACTTCTCGAAAAAGCCTTCTAACTACGCCACCGATGTCTTCCAACCCATCTTCCGCAAGTTAGAAGAGCTCAGCGGGAAAACCTACGTCAACATCTACCCTGCCCTCGGCGCCGACCGTTCCCTCTTCGATGAGGAAATGAAAACCGCCATCGCCTTCCGCGTCATCGCGGATCACCTGCGCACCCTCTCATTTTCCATCGCCGACGGCATCATGCCCGGCAACAACGGCCGCAACTACGTCCTCCGCCGCATCCTGCGCCGCGCCGTCCGCTACGGCCGCCAGCTTGGTTTCTCCGGAGAAAAGCCATTCTTCGGCGCGCTCGTGGAAACGCTTGTTAGCGAAATGGGCGGAGTTTTCCCTGAGTTGAAGAACCGCCAGGATGTCGTCCTTGCCACGCTTGAGCAGGAAGAAACGAGTTTCAACCAAACACTTGATAGGGGCTTGAAGCTGTTCAGAGGAAGCGCCTGTTACTCAGCCTTATCGCTCGCAGCTAAAGAATCGGGACTATTGGTCGCTTCAGCAGCAAGCCAGGCATACTGGGAAACAAACGAAGGAGATTTTCCTGCCGAGTTTGACATGAGTTCGATTCACCTCATCAACGCTGCCGACAAGTCACGCGTATATGACGGGCCATACGATGAGCTTCTCAACGAAGGTTGGAAAACTCTGATGAAAGCAGCCCCTGTTATCTCGGGAGAATCAGCTTTCCAACTGTATGACACCTACGGATTTCCCATCGACTTAACCGACCTTCTCGCCAGCGAACTTGGTTTCAAAGTTGACCTGTCGAGTTTTGAGAAGCTCATGGAGCAGCAACAAGAACGCTCCCGCGCCGCGCAAAGATCCACCATCGTCCGCGCCCTCGACATCTCCACCGAAGCCGTCACCGAATTCCTCGGCTTCGACAACGACGAATGCGAAGCCACCGTGTTAGAAGTCCACCCCCAGGAAGACACCCTCTTCGTCATCACCGACAAGACCGTCTTCTACGCCGAGATGGGCGGCCAATCCGGCGACACCGGCACCCTTCAAGTGGTTGGGACTACCAGTCCCAACCTCCCCGTCACCGGCGTCCAACAGATCGGCAAAGCCCGCGCGCTCATCGTTCCTCAATCTGAAATCTCAAATCTCGAATCTGAAATTGCCGTGGGCGACAAGGTCGTCCTGCACCTAGACACCGCCCGCCGCCGCCCGATCGAAGCCCACCACACCGCCACCCACCTCCTCCACTGGGCGCTCCACGAAGCCGTCTCCAAAGACGCCTCCCAACAAGGTTCCTCCGTCGATGAAAACCGCCTCCGCTTTGACTTCAACAGCGCCCCGCTCACGCCCCAGCAGCTCGCCGCGATGGAAGAAATGGTCAACGGTGCCATCAATCAAGACATGGCCGTTTCCTGGACCGAGGTGAAACACGCCGACATCAAGGGCCGCGCCGACATCATGCAATTCTTTGGCGACAAATACGGCGAGATCGTCCGCGTCGTCGAGATCGGCGGCAAGCGCAACGCCCTCGACGGCTACTCCATGGAACTCTGCGGCGGCACCCACGTCCGCAACACCAGCGAGATCGGCCTCTTCAAAATCAAATCCGAAGGTGCGATCGCCTCTGGCGTCCGCCGCATCGAAGCCGTCTGCGGAGAAGCCGCGTGGAACCACCTCCGCGACAATCTCGAAAAATGGGACCACGAACTCAAAGCCGCCCGCGCCAAGCTCCACCTCGCCAATGAAAAACTCACATCCCTCGGCGAAGCCCCTGTCACCGTCAACGACTTCCCCCACATCATGGAAGCCATGCTCGTCGGACGTGCCGACATTGGCGAAATCAACGCCACCTTCGCCCACGGCGCAGAAACGTTAGGGGAAACCCAACAAGCCGCCATCGAAGCCGAGAAGCGCATCAAGAAGATCCAGTCCGCCCAAGCCGCTTCCCTCGCAGACGAATCCCTCGCCGAACTCATCGATTCAGCGACAAAGAATGGTCAGCCCATCATCGTCAGTTTCGAGTCCGACGCCTCGCTGCTCCAGGAGCTCCAGAACGGCCTCAAGAAAAAGCAATTCGCCGGACCCGCCCTGCTCATTGTGGACGACGGAGAAAAACTCCACCTCGCCACCCACTGCGGCCCGGATGCCCTCGCCAAAGGCCTCAAAGCCGGCGACCTCCTCCGCGACCTCGCCGCCATCGCCGGCGGCAAAGGCGGCGGCAAGCCGGATCAAGCAAGAGGTGCCGCGCCGGA
>JAYTOE010000194.1:0-10629 GCA_043747935.1 Akkermansiaceae bacterium | reverse complement strand
CCCACGCCCCACTACGCGCCCTACAGCATGGTAGATCTCCGGCTTCACCACCGAATTCTTCCAAGGCGCGATCCATCGTCTGCGGTTGTTCCTGCTCATATCGCCCCCACTCTACCCGCCCGAATCCCCGGCACAAGCGGATTCACGTTAAAAAGCCTGGCTTCTTTTGACACGGCTTCTTTTGACACTTTTGACACAAGCGGATTCACGTTAAAAAGCCTGGCTTCTTTTGATAATGCCTGGCGATGGAGGAGTCCGTGAGGGCGCGGCGTCTGGCGGCGATAACATCTTGCAGGCGGCGGCGGATACTGCCACAAATCTGCGTCGGGAATCCGGTGAGGAAGGGTTGGTGGTTGGTCACACACGAACCAACCCGACCGCCGGGTTCCGGGCCAGCCCAAACTCAAGGAATCTCAAGGTTTTTTCGCTTAAAGCAGTGCCATTCGACCCAGCCGGATTATGCCAGAGCGGGCGAAAAAGATGGAAATTTCATAGCGCCGTTGATAATCCATCCGTGGAAGTAAATGTATTGTGCTTCACGAATCACCAACCCCCATGCCGCGCATTCTCATACTCACACTCGCCCTGCTCATCCCCCTCACGGCGGGCGAGATCCGGACATGGACGAACCCTAACGGCAGCAAGACTTTCAAGGCCGAGTTCATTCGCCGCGACAAGAACACCGTGATCCTCCGCCCTGTCGGAGGGAGGGAGGTGAGCATGGGGCTGGAGAAACTCCATGCGGACGACCAAAGCTGGCTGAAAAAGAATCATCCCACGGAGGCCGAGACAAAGGCGGCGGAGGTGCCGGACGAGGCGGCTATTTTCGACAATCTGAAATTCGGCGATGATCGCCAGACCGTCACTGCAAAGCTCAAGGCCAGCAAGATGGTTGAGGCGAATCTCGACAGCACCTTCTTCGGACGGACGGGGATCAACGGCATCTACCGCACGGTCCAGCCGATCGGTGGACTGTATTGCTACCTGTTTTTCGATTGGGACGAGGCGGATCTCCTCAAGGAAATCACACTGCGCACCGAGGATAAGGTGGAAGGCGAATACGAGACCGTGCTCAAGCCCTGCTGGCAGGCGCTGACAGAATTAATTGTCCCGATCTACGGCAAACCTTTGCAAACCACCAAGATGCCGGCCGCTTCCGATCTCACCAACGAGCAGATGCTCGCCAGCCACTTGTGGAGGATCGACCAGGGAGGAACAGTCATGCTCGGATCCTCGCGGCTCGGAGAGGCCTACCAAGTTTCGGTTCTTTTCACGAAAGAGAAGATCGAAGTGAGGCGCATCCCCTGAGGGCGTCACTTCTCGGGAAGATTCGTAGCCTCGTCGATGAGTTGGAGGAAGTCGTAACGGTCGGGGACAGGACTGCCAGAGGCGACTTCCCGCGCTAGAGCCAGCATGAGGTCTTCGTCGATCATGCCCCCGCCTTCGCCGCGCAGCCAGAGGCCGAAAGCGCAGACGATAGAGGCGAAGCGGGCATCATCCGAAGGCTCGCGTTCGGGATCGCGGACAAGCGGCAAAGGCGGAGCCTCTTTCCCGCCGACCGACCAATGCAACGAACCGAGCCTGAGATCACGCGATTCGATCTCGATGACGAGCAGCATGCGCGAGTTCGCCTCCACTTTGGAAATAGGCTTCGCATCATCATCGGATTTTCCCGATGTATATCCGATGAGACGGTGACCGATCACCATCTTTTCCTCCGCGCGGTATTCGACAGAAAGGTCGCGCGGACCGTCCTTGGCACCCTGGATTTCAACGACGACGAGGCTTCCAGAAGGTTTCCACGGGGAAGGCAGAATTTCCACGCCGAGCTTGCAGCCTTGTAACAGCGCAACAGAACCATTCGCCTTCAGGGGAAACGCGTTGAGCATCTCGGGAATGCGGACTTCATCCTTCGTAGGCATCCGATTCTGTCCGCGAACGGCGTCTGTGATTTCCGAGAGACTTTTGCCGGAGGCTTTCAGCGGCAGATGGATGACGTCCCCCTGCTGCGAATGCCCTTCCAGCCCGCCTCCCTTGACGGGATCGTTGTTGCCGGTGATTGGCTTCGTGCCGTCTGCGCCATTCGGTTTCGGGAAAAAGGTGAGCAGGAAAATTCCGCCGATGATCACGGCCGCAGCGGCCAAGGGAGCCATCCACGTCCGCTGCGCCTGACGGTGTGAGCTGAGCTTCTCGATCTTGCCCTGACGCGCGGCTTCACGCGCGGCGCGGCGGATCGCGTCACGCTGCCGTGGTTGCAAACGTTCCTTTTCCCCGCCGAGAGCTTCGATGATTCCCTGCCGGACTTCCTCGGTCTCCGCAACGGCGGCGCGCAGCGCGGGATCAGCGGCGATCGCGCGTTCGACCGCAACGGACTCATCGGGCGGGAGTTCGCCGAGCGCGTAGGCCGTTAGCCTTGGATCTTCCTGGTGCAGTTTCATGTCAGTCTCGGGTCGCCATCGGTATCCATTCTCGCAGTCGCTTCAGTCCGGTATGGATCAGGAAACCGATGTTTCCCTGAGTCAATCCGGTCACGTTTTGTATCTCGCCGTAGCTCATGCCTTGTTGGAATTTCAGTAGGATTACCTCTTTCTGGTTTTTCGGCAGCCGATCCATGAAACGCATGACATCAGCGACGCGGTCGTCGTCCTCGGCCTGTTGGTCGGGCGGGACTTCATTGCCAGGGAATTTTTCCCAACGAACCTCGTCGATCGGCTCGATGCGCCGGTCTTTCCGCAATACATCGAGGCAGCGGTTCCTGCAAACCGTGAACAACCAGCTTCGCAGGTGCTCGCCGAGTTTGTCCGGATCCTGTTTGCATAGGCGGATGAAAGTGTCCTGCACGACGTCGCGGGCGCGGTCGAGATCATGTACGAAAGTCTTGGCATAACCGATCAAGGCGGATTCGTGATCCTCCACCGCACGTTCGATAAACTCCTCGAATTCGCTGGGTTTCATCGGATTGTGAGGTTGGGGATCACCGCTCTGCCCTTAAACGTCGCTGGGCGGTATTTTCTTGGGAAAATTTTCACCACAGCGGTCATCGGATAAAATAGCCTAGGTGCTCCAGCTCCAGTGCTAGATCCACATTGTTCACGGTAACCTCGACGGGCACCTCCAGCATGATGGGAGAGAAATTCAGGATTCCCTGGATTCCGCAGGCAACAAGGCGGTTCACCACCTCCTGCGCGGAACCCACCGGGACGCATAGAATGGCGAGTTTCACCTCGTTGGCGGTGATGAAAGTCTCCAGCTCCGAGGAATCGTGGACGGGGATTTTCAGTTCCCTGGCCCGCGCCTCATCGGGACGCGCGTCGAAAGCGGCGACGACCTCGAAACCCTCTTTGTGGAAACCCTGGTAGCGCAGCAGCGCGGAACCAAGGTTCCCCGCGCCGACAAGAATGACAGGCTGCAGGTGCTCACGACCTAGGAACAAGCGGATGGTCGCGATCAAGCCCTCCACCGGATAGCCCAAGCCCCGCGTGCCGAACTGGCCGAAGTATCCGAGGTCTTTCCTCAACTGCGCCGGCTTCACTCCGGCTGCTTTCGCGAGAGTCTCGGAACTCACCGTTTCCTGACCGTTTGCACTGAGCTTCTGCAGGCAACGGTGGTAAATGGAAAGACGGTAGATCGCCTTCTTCGGGATGTCCGTTTTGCCATTCTTATCCGATTCCTCTTCCAAAACGATTGTTGCTTCAAAGGTTTTCCGGATGCTGCAAAAGCTCCACGACGCGATTCAGCAGCATCCCCGCCCCGCCTCCATCGACCACGCGATGGTCAAATGTGAGCAGAAGTTGTGCCTCGGTGGCCGGGATGAAAGCCTCTACCTGATCGCTCCACACCGGAGTTTTGCGCCCTGCACCGATACCGAGAATCAGAGTTTCGTTCGGCAAAGGAATCGGAGTCCCCGTCGTAAGCCCGAAGGTTCCGAAATTCGTTACCGTCGCGATGCCGCCCTTCGAATCATTTTCCGTGAGGCGGCGGCGGCGGGCGCGATCCACAAGATCGTCGTATTCGGCGACGAGATCGCGCAGCGATTTCCGATCCACTTCGCGAACGGTCGGTACTACCACACCGTCCTCAACCTGCACGGCCACGCCGATGTCGAAGGAGCGCGGGTGCACCACTTTCTCGCCGATCAGATAACCGGCGGTCATCGGTTGCTCGGTGAGGGCAAGGGCGAGGGCGCGGAGAAGATAAAGCGTCAGCCCGGGCTTCGGCGATTGCTCTCGGCGATGGTCGAGCACACGGTCTAACAGCACCGGCAGGCCGACCGTCGCCAGCGGGCGAGTCCAGCTCCGCCGCATCGCATCGGCCACCGCCAAACGCATCGGCGAAGCCGCCACGCTAGGCCAAGCATCAAGATAATCCAAAAACCTTTCCAAGTCCTCGACGGTCACCCGACCGCCCGCGCCCGTGCCGACGACAGCGGAGATATCCGCCTCGCGCAGCCCCATGTCGTCCATCCGCGCGCGCATTCTGGGCGAGATGTAGTGGGCGCCCATCACACCGGTCGGCACCGGCAGGCCTTTCACGCTGGGGATGATGCTGGGGTTTTCCTCGTAGGAATCCCCGTCCAGCGCGAAGTGCAGGTTTTCCTCCCCGGCGGGCTTCTGCTCCTGCTCGGCGAGTTTCTTCGCATCCAAGCTCTCAAGGGTGTCCACACCGGTGCGCGCGACCTCCTCCTCGGTCACCTCTAACAGACCTAACAACGAACCCACCGAATAGGAGACGCCCTCCACCGCCTTGATTTCGGAAACGATCCCGTCGCACAGCGTGGTCACGCCCATCACCGCCTTGTTCGTCTCCACCTCGATGATTTCCTGGTCCGTGCGCACCGCATCACCCACGGCGATGCCGAGGCGGATTACGGTGGCCTCGGCGATGGATTCTCCGAGCTGCGGCATCAGGATGGGGACGGTCGGCATGGTCGTTTGTTAGAAGGAAAGGAGTTTTCGGAGCGCGTCGCAGATCGATTCCGGGGTCGGGCGGTGCGCGGCCCAGAGCTTGGGATGGTAGGGCACAGGGGTGTCGCGGGCGTTGAGTCGCTGCGGCGGTGCGTCTAACAGATGGAAGCCCTCCTCGGTGACTTTCGCGACCACCTCGGCCGTTACGCCGCCCCATGGGAACGCCTCACCCAGCGCAAGCAACCGCCCCGTCCGCGCCACCGAAGCGAGGACGGTATCGAGATCGAGCGGTTTCACGGAGCGCAGATCGACCACTTCGATCTCCCAGCCGTCCGCCTGCAAGCGATCGGCCGCGCGCACCGCCTCATGGACCATCGCGCTGTAGGTGACGACCGTGGCGTGCTTGCCCGGCCTCGCGATCCGCGCTTGGCCGATGGGCAGGCCGTCGCCGTTGATCGCCTTCGCCTTGAGCCAGCGGTAGAGGAACTTGTGCTCGCAGTAGATCACCGGGTCATCGAGTTTCACCGAATCTACCAGCATGTGGTATGCATCGGAAACGGTGGCCGGCGTGACCACCACCAAACCCGGATACTGCGCGTAGATCCCCTCCATGCTCTGGCTATGGAAAGGGCCGGAGCCGGGCGTGCCGCCGGAGGGCAAGCGCACGGTGATCGGGATCGGCATGCCGGTGCGGTAGAAGTGTGTCGCCGCCTGGTTCACGATCTGGTTGAACGCGATCGAGGAAAAATCCGCGAACTGCATCTCGATGATGGGCCGCATCCCTTCGATCGCCGCGCCCACCGCCAGGCCGATCATCGCGTCCTCGGAAATGGGGCTGTCGAACACCCGGTTCGGAAACGCCTCGGCCAGCCCTTTCGTAGCCTTGAACGCGCCGCCGAAATTCGAGATATCCTGGCCGTAAAGAAACACGCGCGGATCCTCCCGCAGCAGGGTTTCCTGCGCCTCGCGGATCGCGTCGATGTAGGTGACTCCGCTCACTGTGCGTTGAGGGGGAAACGGGTTGATAAGGCCGTCCAATCCTCGCGGTAAGGGTCGGGCACGGGTTCCTGTTGTGCCTGGGCCACCGCCCTTTGCACCTCTTCCGATGTTTCATCCTGCCAAGCCATGATTTCATCCACCGTTGCGTAACCGCCCTCCACAAGCTGCCGCATCGCCACCTCGATGCAGTCACGGCCGTAATGCCCGTGCTTCGCGGAATCCGGCACATACGATCCGTCGTCATGCTCGCCGTGACCGCCGAGCCGCAGCAAATGCGCGACCACCATTTGCGGCCCTCCGCCCGCCCGCGCTTTTCTGACCGCCTCGCCCACCACCGAGGCGCAGGCCAGGAGATCCGTGCCGTCCACGGAAAATCCGCCGATCCCGTAACCCGCCGCCCGCTCCACCAGATCCGCACAGGCGAACTGCCGGTGGTTCGGCGTCGAGTAGGCGAACTGGTTGTTCGCCACCACCACCACCATAGGCAGTTTCTCCACCGCCGCCATGTTCAGCCCTTCGTGGAAAGCGCCGGTCGATGTCGCGCCGTCGCCCACCGAGGTCGCGCCCACGCAGCCGTCGAGAGTCCCTTTCAGCCGCTTCGCGAAAAGCATGCCTGCGATCAGCGGCACCTGAGCACCGAGATGGGAAATCATCGCGGGCATGCCCATTTCCGGCCTGCCGCGGTGAATATTTCCGTCGCGCCCTCTCATCGGCCCTTCCACGGAACCGAGATACGTGCGCGTGCAATCGATCAAAGGCTCACCAAAAGCCGTCCGCCCGGCTTGGTCGCGAATCAACGGCGCAAAACAATCTTTCCCTTGGATGAGAGAGGCACCAAGCGTCGCACTGATCGCCTCCTGGCCCCTGCCGAGATAAACACCGCCGACGATTTTCCCCGCCTTGTAGAGGCTGGAAAGTTTGTTTTCCAAGATCCGCGCCCGGAGCATCGCGCGGAAGGTGCGTCGCAGGAAATCTCCCATCTGGGAAACAGCGGTGGGGTGAGCGTTCTCTTCCGTAATCAGCACGCCCGAAGGCTAAGTCGCCCCCCGTCGATCCTGCAACCGCTTTCCTTCGGAGATTCGAAGCATCACGGCCATAGCGCGTTTAATAAGGCGTCATGGCAGGGATTCCTCTCCCGGGACGACGTTCAGAACCGTCCTCTTCATCCGCTGGCTGCGCGGCCATATCTATGGCGAGGCTCCGACGGGTATTTCATCGGCGCGCCTCGCCGCGGTGTGGGGTTGTTAGATGACGGGCTTTTTACACCCTCGATTCGGCGACGCTCCGCATCGGCCTACAGTCGGACGGCTATCACTTTTGCTCTACGCCAAGGCGCCAGAATGTGCGACCGGGGTAGAAGGCGCTGTCAGTGATATAGATGAGATTGCTGGCGGGCACTTTATCGCCTATCACGCCGCTGGTTTCAGAGATCACGCCGGTGGTGCTGTCGTAGGTGTAGATGGTCGTCCAGCCGGTGGGGCTGAGGTCGCTGCCGCGCTGGAATGTGTAGCGCAGGTCGGTGGCCTCTGGGTTGTAGCGAAAGGCGGAATCGTAGCTCAGAACCTGCGGCAGGGCAGCGGCCGCGAAAGTGCTGAGGCCACCGACGCCTGTGTTCGGGGAGGGCGGGATGACCGGTGATGCATTGTAGGTAAAAGGATTGGTCTCCGCAGCGTATTCCATCAGGTTGGTGTTACCGTCCTTGTCATTGTCGTCATTCGGCAGCAGCGCCTGGCCGTGGATTTCCCAAGTCCAACTGTTGTAGATACTGATGGTTCCGGCCTCATAGGCGCCGATGTCCGCCACGCCGACGAGGGGGAAACCGCGCTGGTCGGTGGTGGTATTGCGCTGGAGGGCCGCATCGCGGGCCGGGCTGCCGGGCTTGAGGGCCATCGTCTTCGTCGGGCCGCCGTAATCCCGCAGTGGGGCGAGGAGTGGATCGCTCGTCAGCGGGGTAGTGCTGCCGCTGCGCACGCTGGAGGAGCTGTCTTCATAACGGGACACCACGATGTTGGCATCGAGCATCCAAATGACGCCACTCAGAGTGAAGATGTCATCGCCTTCCGACCAGGGAGAGCTGTTGCCCGCGATGATGCTGTCTCTGATGAGGAGCGGCTTTGCCGTCGTGGTGAATTTGTTGAAGATGCCGCCGCTCACGACGGAGCCGTGGTTGGCGGAGATCGTGCAGTGGGTGATGCCGGTTTCTCCCAGGCACTGCAGCGCACCGCCGTAGCCGCCGGTGTTTCCGCTGAAGGTACACCGATCCAGAAAGAGAAACTGGCTGGTCGAGGTGAAGATCGCGCCGCCCTCCAGCGCGTTGTTTCCGGTGAAAGTGCAGCGTTCCAGCGCCAGCGTCGCGCTGCCACCACCCAGGATGGCACCGCCGGCACCGCTTCCGACATCCCCGCCGGTGAGGGTAAGGCCCTTGATATCCACCCGAGCCGCGCTGGTGATGTTGAAGATGCGGTTCAAGCCGATGCCGCCGTCAAGCGTCAGTCCCTTCGGCAGGCTGGTGGCGTCCAAGCTCACGCCCCGGGTGATGCCGATCTCACCCCGGGTGCTTTCGAGCGTGATCGTGCCGCCACTGAGGGCGGGGGCAAAGACGATGTTCTCGGCGGCTCCATCCGTGATAGCCTCCCGCAGAGAGGTCTCCATCTTGAAGAGGGAGTCCACTTCATCTGCCGTCGTGGTGACGGTGAGAGTCTCCGTGCCCTGGCGTTCCGCCGCGCCGATGTCCGGCTTGCCGACGATGGGAAACCCGCGCTGGTCCGTGGTAATCGTAGAGCCGAAAGAGGCATCGATGAGCGGGCTGCCGGCCTTGGGAGGCATGGTGGGCATGCCACCTCCGTAATAGCCGAGCTGGCCAAGGGTGATATTGGGGTCAAAGCCGATTGAAAAAATGTTGTCTTGTTTCACAGTACCACTACCGGGCAGGCTGGAATAGAAAGGACCCTGCACCCCGCTTGCACCGCTGGCCACCACTCGGGCGTTGTTGAGAAACTCGGGACTGCTTACGGCCGTATTACCGGCGACGACGGTTTGCGCGATTTTGATCGTCGCAGAAACATCATTTAAGATTCCGCCGGCCTCCTTAGCAGTATTGGTCGCGATCGTGCAATGCTCCAGCGTCAGGATTACGTCAATTGGTATGAAGAAGCTGCCCGTGTTACAGATGCCACCGCCTATGCCGTTGGAAGTGTTCGCTGCCACCGTGCACTGCGTCAGGCTTGCCACTGAAGCGTTGTACAATCCTCCTCCATAATTGGATGCGCTATTATGCACCAACGAACACGCCTTCAGACGCAGTGTGCCCTGGTTTTGCAACGCGCCACCACTATCGGTTGCTTGGTTCCCATAAATCAGGCAGCGCGTCATCGAGAGCGCGCCGAGATTCAAGACGGCACCTCCGTTCCCGGAGAAAATGGCACCCACGCCCTTCCCGCCCGTGAGGGTGAGGCCGGTCATCGAGACGCTCTGGTCGGCGCTCACGGTGAAGAGGCGGTTATCACCGGTCGATGAGATGCCGTCCACCGTCAGGCCGGCGGGCAGGCTGCTGGCATCGATGCTCACGCTCTGATTCAGCACGATCTCCGTGCCCTCGGTGAGGCCGATCGTCTGGCCGCTGAGGGCGGGGGCAAAGAAGACATCGGCCTGGCTGCGCACGGCCTCCCGCAGGGAAATATTGGTGCCAGCGGGTGTGTCGTCCTCATCCGCCGTGGTGGTGACGGTGACGGGGTTCAGCTCCACCGCGCCGATGTCGGGCTGGGCGCCACCGGCTCCATTGCCATCCACGTTGCGGGCAAAGCCGCGCTGGTCGGTGCTCAGGCCGGCGATGACTTTGCCTTTATCAATGGCCGGGCTGCCGAGCATCGGCCGCATCGTCATCGTGGAGCCGCCGTAGTAGCCGAGGGGGGAGAGCTGTGGATTGCCGGTGGTGAGGTTGTTGGAGCCAGTGAATGCGCCGCTGATGTTGTCGGTGGCGGTTCCGGCGGTGCCGTCGGTGTTTCCGGCGACGATGCAGTTGGTCAAAGTCGCGGTTCCAGAAATGCCGCCACTGCTGGCAGCGGTATTCCCCGTGAGGGTGCAATGTGTGAGCGCCAACGTGCCATAGCCGCTATAGATTGCGCCTCCACTCCCATCGGAAGCATTGCCTGAGAGAGTGCAATGTGTCAGTGTGACTGCGCCGTCTTGTGAATAAATCGCGCCGCCGGAATTTGGAGATCCAGAATTGCCAAAGAGGGTGCAGCGCGTCAGCGTCAGATCGCTCAGGTTATAGATCGCACCATTTTTTCCACCCGTCAGCGTGAGGCCGTGCAGTATAAGGTGGGTATTGTTGCTGAGTAAAAAATTGTATACCTTAAAAATGGCGTGCGCGGTCGCGCCGCCGCTGCCATCCAGCGTCAGCTCGCCGGGCAGGCTGCTGGCATCGATGGTGACGGGGCCGGTGGCATCGCTCACGGTAATTTCAGAGTTCAGCGTGATCGTCTGGCCGGAGAGCGTGGGATCGAAGGTGATGTAGGACGCGCCGGGGGCAGCAGCCGCATCCACCACGGCCTGGCGTAGGGAGCCGGTGCCGGAGTTATTGGTATTGGAGACGGTGAGACGTGCCGGGCCGGAGCGGGTGGTGCCATTGAACAAGCCGCCATCGAAGGTGGTGCCGGTGGCCTTGGCGCTGTTTACGGCAAGGTTGCCGGAGCCTTCGTCGAATTTGTAATAGAGCCGCAGCCCG
>JAYTOE010000193.1:0-12207 GCA_043747935.1 Akkermansiaceae bacterium | reverse complement strand
AGAAAAGAAGGTAGGTCGGCGGGGATGAATGATGCGGAGTATTTGGAGGGTGGGGCAGACAGGCGTCAGCCCCTCCCGGAGCTATCGATGGCGAAGATGCTGCGTTGCCGGGTGAGGTATTTCACGGACGGGGCGGTGATTGGCAGCAAGGAATTTGTGAACGAGGCGTTCGCCGGGGCGCGGGAGAGGTTCACGGAAAAGAGGAAGGCCGGGGCGCGGCGGATGCGGGGCAGCGGCGCTCCTGCGGCGGGGACGCTGTGGAGCATGCGGGATCTGCGGGTGGGAGTGTGATCCAAACTCCCGGTTTCAAAGACAATTCACGAAATTCATGAAGCCAAATTTATGAAACTAGGCTTTTTGAAGCATGAACGTATCGAAAACTGTCACTGCGAATTTCATCCTGCCGGTGGAGGCTCGCTCACTTGTGAGGCCGGACGCGACCTCTCGGGCTGTGCCTCCACCGATTTCGAACAGCGGATCCTTTCCAATATCAATGGCATCGAGACCGTAGAGACCCGTTTCCCCGTCGCCGGGCAGGGCATGGGCTTCATCCGCTTCCGCTACAACCCGCCGCAGCCGTAAGCGCGGCGCCGCATCAGAACTCGCCGCGGAAAGAGCAGCGGGCGGTGGGCGTTTCGAAAATCACGATCTCGGCCAGACCCGGCAGTTGCGGCGCGAGCTTTTTCCAGAACCATCCGGCCATGCGCTCGATGGTCGGGCTTTCGAGTCCCTCGATGTCGTTGAGGTAGCCGTGGTCGAGCTGCTCGAGCAGCGGTGCCATCGCGCCGGAGATGAGCTTGTGGTCATAGACCCAGCCGATCTCCTCATCGACGGTGCCCTCGATGGAGATCTCCACCTTGAAGCTGTGGCCGTGCATGCGGCGGCATTTGTGGTCTTCCGGCAGGGAAGGGAGGGTGTGTGCCGCTTCGAAACGGAATTCCTTAGTGAGTCTCGCTTTCATGTCCTGAACGGACGCTACGCTGATTCCGACCCGGATTGAAACCCAAAGCTTCGCGGGAAATTTATGGTGGAATGCCTGTCCCCAGCACGTAGCCTTCCGCATGCGCATCTGTTTCCCCATCGCCCTCGCCGCACTGCTCGCTTCCTGCGAAAAGCCCGCGACCGTCAGCCTTGTCGAGAAAAAGGAAGGCATGGTGCGGATCGAGGGCGGCATGACCGAAATGGGATCCGAGGGAAGCTTCGAAACCCCATACGGCCGCAAGGAGTTTCCTGAGGAAAGGCCGATCCGTAAGATCGAGGTGAAGGGCTTCTGGATCGATGAGACCGAAGTGACGAACGACCAGTTCGCCGCTTTCGTGAAGGCCTCGGGATACCTGACCTTCGCCGAGCGCGAGGCGAACCTCGCTGATTTTCCCGAGGAGGCGCGCGACCAATTGCCGCCTGCGCCGTTCCGGCAGGGTTCCATCGTTTTCAGCCCGCCGGAAACATTCGACGGCGACCCGAATGAACCCGGTGCCTTCCTTTCCTGGTGGCGCTGGGATACGGAGGCGAACTGGCGCCAGCCGCTTGGAAAAGGATCCGACATCTCGAAAAAAGGCCAGCATCCCGTGGTTTGCGTCACCTATGAGGACGCCGCCGCCTACGCGAAATGGGCCGGAAAACGCCTGCCCACCGAGGCGGAGTGGGAGTTCTCCGCGCGCGGCGGGCTGAAGGGGAAGTTGTATTCTTGGGGCGACGAGCTGAAGCCCGGCGACAAATGGATGGCGAACACCTTCCACGGTGAGTTCCCCAGCAAGGACAGCGCCGATGACGGCTTCGAGGGCTCGGCACCCGTGAAATCCTTCCCGCCCAACGGCTACGGCCTATACGATGTGGCGGGCAACGCCTGGGAGATCTGCTCCGATTTCTACGACCCGGAATACCCCACGCTCTGCGAGAAATGCGATCCCAAGGGGCCGGAGACATGGGTGAACCGCGACACCGGCCGCAAGAACCACGGTGCGCCCAGCCACGTCACCAAGGGCGGCTCGTTCCTCTGCCACATCTCCTACTGCATGCGCTACCGTCCCGGCGCACGCCACTCCACCGAGGCCGATTCACCCGCAAACCATACCGGTTTCCGCTGCGTGAAGGATCTCTGATCATTTCCCCATCAGCGCGGCCACATGCTTCGCGAGCATGTCGGCCTCGAGGTTCACGGCGTCACCCACCTTGGCATCGCGTAAATTCGTGTGGGAAAAGGTGTGAGGCGTGATCCAGAACACGGCGGATGATTTTTTCAACTCCGCGATGGTCAGCGAGATCCCGTCGATGGCGATGGAGCCCTTGCCCACGCAAAGCCGGTGGATCTTGGCGGGTAGCGAAACCTCCACCAGATGATCCTGCCCGTTTTCCTCCAGCGAGAGGATCACGCCGGTGCCGTCCACGTGGCCTTGCACGAAATGTCCGCCCAGGCGATCACCCATCCTAAGCGCACGCTCCAGATTCACCACGGAACCGGCAGCGAGCTTCCCCAAGGACGTCACGCGCAGGGTCTGCGCGAGGACATCGAAGCCGGTTTCCGTCCCTGAAATTTCCGCCACTGTGAGGCAGCAGCCGTTCACCGCCACGGAGTCGCCCAAGGAGAGTTCAGCGGAAAAGGGGATCGCGATGCAAAGCCGCGCCTGCTCGCCCTTTTCCTCCAGGGAAACGACCTTTCCCAATGACTCGACCAGACCCGTGAACATATCTCCGCCGATTCATCCCATACCGGGCGCAGCCTGTCACCCCGCATTTTTTTGACGACCTGCCAAAAGCCCTTGCCGGAACGGAGGTGGTGGAATCGGTAACCGGACTAGAAAGCGGCGCACGTCATCCCCGGGAGGAAATCCGCCTGGACATGGACATCATGGTGGCGAGGAATTTCAAGCAGGCGAAAAGCGCCTGCATCGTGGATCGGCGGCGCTGAGATACGCGATCCCCGAGGCCAATCCATCCATCTACTTCTGGCTTTCGCTCGGTCTGACCTTCCCCATCAACATCCTGGCGGGAATCTTCATCTACGCTTGGGTGGCCGTGAAATTCCCAAGCTGAGCCCGGGCGCACGGGCAGGCGACCCGCTGCGGGTAGTGCCTTCAAGCTTGCGGTTTCATCGGAGGGTTTCAGGATCGAAGACAATCCATGGGGACAAGACAAAGGCATCGCCGTCCGGCTCCTGCCAGCTCACCCTCCCATGAAGTCCAATCTCATGAAATCACCGCTTCGGATTCTCGCCATCCTGCTGTTTGTCACACATGCCTCGTGTGCCGATACAACCCTGAAGCTCTCAGGCTTGTTCTCCGACCACATGGTGCTGCAGCGCGATCAGGCCGTGCCGATCTGGGGTTGGTGCGAGCCGGGGGAAGATGTCGTCGTGGAATTCGCAGGCCAGGTGAGGACAGCCAAAGCGGATACGGCTGGCAAATGGGTGGTAAAGCTCGAACCGCTCAAGGCGAGCGCGGAGGGACGGGAACTGGTTGTCGCTGCGGGGAGCGGGAAATCCAAGATCACCGATGTCGTGGTCGGTGATGTGTGGCTCTGCTCTGGCCAGTCCAACATGCACTTTCGGATGGAAACGGTCGATAAGGCACCGCAGGAAATCGCCGCTGCGAATCACCCTGCCATACGTTTTTTTTCGGTGGAGCAGCAGTTCGGTTTGAAACCCAAGGCCGATGTGCAAGGCGCATGGAAACTTGTTTCTCCCGCGACGGTGGCGGATTGCTCCGCCGTGGCCTACTATTTCGCGGCAGACCTCCAGCGGAAACTCGGAGTGCCGGTGGGCTTGCTGATCAGTTCGGTGGGCGGCACGAGGATCGAGACCTGGATGCGACCCGAAACACTCGCGGCGACAGGTGAGGGGAGATCGTTGGTCGAGAGATGGAAGGATGTTTCTTCGGATGAATTCGAGAAGATCGGCGCCGCTTACAGCGCATTTCAACATGAGCGTGATCGGGTTTATCCGCAGGCGGCGAGGGACGCCAAGGCACAAGGCTCGCCCGTACCTCCCGAGCCGAAAATGCCCAAGCTGCGTTGTCACGACTGCCCCGGCTCATTGCACAACGGCATGATCGCCCCCCTGGAATCGTTCGCGATCCGCGGCGCGATCTGGTATCAGGGCGAGTCGAACTCGGGGCAACCCGGCCCTTACAAAAAGATGCTCCCGGCGATGATCGCGGATTGGCGGCGGGTTTGGGGAAGTGATCTGCCGTTTCTCTTCGTGCAACTGGCTCCTTACCGAAGCACCCACCCGGCGTTCCGCGAAGCCCAGCATCGCATCTGGCAGAAAACACCGCGCACCGCGATGGCCGTCACTACGGATGTGGGCGACGCCAACAACATCCATCCCACTCGCAAGCGTCCCGTGGGAGAGCGCCTCGCCTTGGCCGCGCGCGCTCTCAGCTATGGTGAGAAAATCGATTTTTGCGGGCCGGATTTCAAAAATATCCGCATCGACGGCGGACGCGCGGTGATATCATTCGAGCACATCGGCGGCGGATTAATTTCCAAAGGCGATACCCTCAAGGGCTTCACCATCGCCGGCCGGGATGGGAAGTTCATTCCTGCGAATGCCATGATCGACGGCTCGACCGTGATCGTGAGTTCCGACAAGGTCGCCAAGCCTATGGCCGTCCGCTACAACTGGGCGATGTTGCCGGATGGGAACCTCTTCAATCGTGAGGAACTGCCTGCCGCGCCTTTCCGCAGCGACATGCCCGCGGACGCGATGCCTGACGCCGAGCCGAAGTGAGCGGATGGTCGCTGCGCGACTCGCGTCGCCGCTGCCGCCCTATGAGCAACCCGATGAAGTCCGCCCTCCTTCTCCTGGCCATCCCTTCACTGCTTCTGGCGGAACCGGCTCCGGTTGCCTTCGACACACTGGCCGCCGATGCGATTCTCTCCAAGCTCCAGAACCTGAGCCTCACGAAAGTTCAGCTCGATTCCATGAAACTTGGCGGGGATCGCCGCAAATTAACAGGATTCACGCAGATAAAGAGGATTAGCTATGGTCAAAAAGGAATCGGATTTTGGTATAATCCTGCATGTTCCATCTGCGTTGATCCCGTTCATTGAAGCTGGATTTCATGGCTCCATTCCTGGTGCGCAATAAGTCGCCGTTCAGATGTTTTGCAACCTTGGCTGGAGCACTTTCAGAAGCGCCCTGTGCTTGGTGTCGAGCCACTGGTAGATTTCCTGCTGGTTCTCCGGATTGGCCCAGTCTCCCTCTCTCCGCACATAGAGCTTTGAACGATTTGCCGAATCCGCATTGGACTCGAAAAACACCTCTTCACCAGTCGCGGCACGCAACTCTTCCTCATAGCTGCGCAGGGTTTCCAGACGTTGGGCTTGGCGACGATGTTGAACTTGGGCGCTGGTGGTGAATTGCCGATGCGCCAGAGTTCGATTTCGACCTCGAAGAAGGAACACTGGTCCAAGGTGATCCGGTTCAGCCAGCCACGGTGTGAAATGGGAAGCCTCGCCTTGCCAGACGTCGCGGATGTTGACGGGTTCGAGCATGCCCAATGGATTCATGATGCAGGTGGTCTTGGTGTTTGTTCTTGGATCAAGTGCCTTCGACCAGCGCGATTTCCTCTTCGGTCAGGCCGTAGAGTTCATAGACGAGGCGGTCGATCTGGCGGTCGGTGGCGGCGATCTGGCGGTTCAGTTGCGCGGGGCGAGTCCCTGCGAGTTTGCCATGTCCCAGCCGAGCGCTTCGAACAGCGGATCGAGGAACTGTTTGCGGAGCTGGAATTCGTTGTAATTTCCCGAGCGGAAGTGTTCGCGATGTTCGGCGAAGGTTTCGCAGAGTTTGAGGACAGAGTCGGGGGCGGGCATGGTGTGGATCAATTGAAATTATCGATGGCCGGTCACCACCCGATCCGAGTCAATCCTGCGACATGGTCGAAATGGGCATCGCGGCTGATGACCGGCAGTTTGTGCTGGCGGGCGATGGCCGCGATCCACAGATCGTTCATCGGGATCGGTGTGCCAGCGGACGCGAGTTGGAGACGGATCTCCGCGTAATGGCGGGTAGTGCCGTCGTCGGCCACCAGAACCGTGGTGGTGGCGAGCGCTTCATCCAGCCATGCCGTCATCTTTTCACGGAACCGGGATTTCAGGATGCCGAAGCGGAATTCCGCCAGCGCCGGAACTGGCACACACAGTCGATCCGCCTGCTCGATGTGCCGGATGAAGGATGATTCATTGAGCCACCAGGCGGAAAGACCGTTGGTATCGACGATCATTTCCAATCCTCCTCATCAATCTGCCCGAAGTTCTCGTCCACGATTTGCTCGATGCGCCTGAGTTCTGCCACCATCTCCGGGTCATTGGCGGCGATCCCCGCGAATTTCATCCACGGCTTCTCCGCATGAGTCGGCCGCTTGGCCAGCTTGTCCTGCAGCGCTTCGGTGACGTAGTCCTTGAGAAGCATGCCCTGCCTTGCGGCAGTGGCTTTCACCTCGCGAAAGAGGGGATCGGGGAGCTCAATGGTCGTGCGCACAAAAACATATTCCCATTTTTCCACGATCCCGCAAGTAGCGAATGATCGTACATTCCGAAGCGAAGAATGGCGGAGAGGGTGGGATTTGAACCCACGGTAGCTGTTACACTACGTCTGATTTCGAATCAGGTGCCATAGACCACTCGACCACCTCTCCTAAGTGCGGGGGCGGGAAAATTGGACGTGGCTTAGGATTTTGTAAAGCGAACAATCGCCTACAGTTCGGAGAGCAGCTGTTGGTGGATGCCGCCGAAGCCGCCGTTGGATAGGACAGCCACGACATCGCCGGGCAGCGCCTCGGCCTTGACGGCGGCGATGATCGCGGCGTTATCCGCGAGGTAATAGCCTTTCCCGCCCAGCGCCGCGATGTCGGCGGAAAGGCGGACGGGATCGAGGCGGTCGTTTTCGGGGATCTTGTGGAGATCGGGGATCGCGGCGACGACGGCGAAATCCGCGAGCGCCAGCGACTCCGCGAGTTCTTTCTGGAAAACGGCGCGGCGTGTGGTGTTCGAGCGTGGCTCGAAAAGGATCCAGAGGCGCGAGGTGGGATATTTCTGGCGGATACTCTGCACCGCGAGCCGGATCGCGGTGGGGTGGTGGGCGAAGTCGTCGATCACCTTGATGCCGTTCCTCTCGCCCTTGAGTTCCTGTCTGCGCGCGACGCCGGTGAACTGGAGCAAGCCATCGCGGATTTCCTCCGGTGTGAGTCCGCCGAATTTCGCCGCCGCCGCTGCCATTGCTGCGTTGCGGACATTGAACTCGCCGGTCATCGGCACGGTGTAGCGTTCGCCGCCGAGGGCGAACGAACTACTGCTTTCATCGTATTTCACGTCGGTGATACACAGGGAATTCGCGGCGCCGAAGCCGACGGACGTCACCGGGCAGGGAGCCTTCTCCGCAACATCCAGGCAGTTCCTCTCATCGCCGTTCACGAAGGCCATGCCGTTGCGCGGGACGATGTTGAGGAGGCGCTTGAAGCTCAGCTTGATCTCCTCGACGTTGTTGTAGATGTCCGCGTGGTCGAACTCGATGTTGTTCACCACCACGCATTCCGGCAGGTAGTGGAGGAACTTGGAGCGCTTGTCGAAAAAGGCCGTGTCGTATTCATCGCCCTCGAGGACGTTGATTTCCGAATCCGGGAAATGCGCGCCGCAGCCGAGATTTTTCGGCAGCCCGCCGATCATGAAACCGGGGTCGCGCCCGGCGCTGCGGAACAGCCACGCCAGCATCGAGGAGGTCGTCGTTTTCCCGTGCGTGCCGCTGACGACGAAGTTCCGTTTTCCGCGCAGGAAATGTTCCTTCATCACCTCGGGGAGGGAGTGGTAGAGGAGCTTGCGGTCGAGTGCTGCCTCCGCCTCCGGGTTGCCGCGCGAGATCGCGTTGCCGATCACGACGACATCCGCGCCCTCCGGGATGTTTTCCTCACGGTATCCCTCGGCGATGGTAATGCCCTCGCCGCGCAGGAAATCCGACATCGGCGGATAGACGTTTGTGTCGGAACCCGTCACCGTGAAACCGCGCCGCCTCATGGCGGCCGCCACCGCGCCCATCGCCGTCCCGCAAACGCCCGTAAAATGAAAATGAGTTTTCTCTGACATGGAAAGGCCGGAGGCTAGGGACGCAGCACCCGCTTGCCAACACGGAATCTTAGGGCTTCACCCGGTCGTTGTTGTCCAGCCACGCCATGAAGGTGTCGGCGGCGGCCATGGAGCTCATCACTGGGATCCCGCCTGCGAGTCGGATTTTTTCCGCGTCTTGCTCTTCGAAGACCCGCGCCACGACCGGCACGCCTTTCACATATCTAAGCACCGTGAGCGCGTCGCCCACCCTCCGCATCGAGGCGATCACGAGTTTCGCGTCGCGCGCACCTGCCTTGGCGAGCACCTCCTCCTCCGCACCGTCGCCGCGCAGGAAAGGGACGTTTTTCATGGCAAGCGACCCGCAGACCACCGCGTCATCATCTACCACCAACACCTTCTCGCCCTGCGCGAGGAGAGGTTTCAGAATCCACATCCCCGCCGCGCCGAAGCCGAGGATCAGCACGTGCCCTTCTGGTGTCTCGCCCGCCTCTTTCCTTTTCCGCAAGGGATGGAAGGGGAGGAGGAAATTCGCGATTTCCTCGCGCCCGAGGAAAGGCGTCGCCGCCATCGTGATCACGGTCGTGAGCGCGAGGATCGAGAAATTTTCCGGACTCACATGACCTAGCGCCACCCCACTCAAGCCGAGCAGCAGGGAATACTCGCTGGTCTGCGCGAGCAGCAAACCCGACTCGATCCCGGCGCGCGCATTCAGCCCGCGCCACTCCGCCACGAGCGCCACCAGGGGCGGCGTCACCACGATCACCACCAGCGAATAGCCCGCCGCTTGCAACCACAGCCCCGCTTCCGGGACACCCAGCAGGGCGCCGAGTGCGACAAAGAACATCGCTTGGAAAAAATCCACGAGCGAGGAGAGCTGTCCGCGCACTAGGCCATTCAGGGGAAACGCCGAGAACACGAATCCGCCTGCAAAAGCCCCGGCGATGAGCGGCAGCCCGAGCCATGAGGCGACACCCACAAAGCCGAGCAGCACCGCCACCAGCCACAGCAGTAAATTTTCCTCATCCGGCTTGAAGCGGAGCACCAGCTTCGGGATCACGAAGCGCTGCGCGACCCACGCGATGCCTCCGATCACGCCCGCCTCCCACAAGCCTTTTCCCACATTCCATCCGCCGCCATCCACCCGCGATAACACGATGATCAAAAACACCAGCGCCACATCCTGAAGCAGCAGCACCCCCGTGACCACCCGGGCATACGGCTCGAACATCGCCCTCCGCGCCTGCAGGTGACGCAGCACCACGAGCGTCGAGCTCGCGGCCAGCCCGCCGCCCATGTAAACCGCCTCCAGCTTGCCCACCCCCATCATTACCGCGCAGAGAAAGCCGACACCCATCGCCAGCGAAAACTGCGCCGCCGCCACCCAGAACACCGCCCCCGCGAATCGCTTGAACCGCCTTGGATTCAGTTCCACGCCTGAGGCGAAAACAAGAAACACCAACCCGAGTTCCAGCACGTGCGTCGCGCCCTCGCCTACGGCATTTCCAAGTCCGAATTCCATCGGCACAAGCCCCGTCAGCGCAAGGCTCATCCCCGCACCGATCAGCACCGGGACGGAAGGCAGTCGCAACAGCCGCGCCAGCCCGTAAGCGGCGGCCGCCACCGCCAGCAGCAACGCGAACGCCGTCATTTCAGCACCCCCATTTCCTTGAGTGTCCGCAGCTGCGCCTTCACGCCATCGATCTTTGCGACCATGAGCTTATCCGTTTCATCCAAAACGATCCTGACCCGAATGGTGTCAGTTTGCCCAGTAGGTTTTTAAAATGTAGCGATATGTGTTTCAATCCTCTTTGTTCAAATCCTCAACCGCAGATCACTTAGATGGCGGACTTTTCCACGCCGATCAATATCCCTTCATATTCCTTCGATGTGCTGGTGGAACGCCACAGCGAAGGCCAGCGCATCATTGTGACGCAGGACGAAAAACCGCGGCCGAGAAGGATCTTGCGAAAGGAGCATTTGCGGAAATCCAGCTTCAATAGGATAGCCAATAAACGCAGCATGGGAAAAAGCGCCCCCCCACCAATTCGATTTCAAGGCCATCATGGATGCAAAATCCAATCCCGCACACGTATAAACCAAGGAGCCTTGTTGTCTTGCACGAACTCAATCGTTTGAGCGACCGGATCAACGATGACTTTTCTGCGCTTGGGATCCTTTTCGCAAAAGTCTGAAATGAGACTGCGGGGACTCACGATGTCGTGACTGGCATTATAGTACCCAATGCTCGTTTTTGAGATATCCTTGAATTGGATGGACTCAGCAACAAACTGGCGCATGTCGCGTTCATCGTAAAACACCATTCTGGGCACGCTTACATCAAAAAGATTGCTTGGCTTGATGTTTCCTGAAGGCACTCCAGGCAATGCTTTCATTCGGATGAGTAATCGGTTGAATTGAGGCCGATAAAAAAAACGAAGCGATGCGACTTCAGTGATTGGCGCATTGAACGCGCAGACTGGAATTTTTCCAACAAAACGTCCTGCTTTTTTGATCGAATTCCCATCCGCATCCAACGCTTCCAGCGAGAATGCGGTTGCAAGAAAATCAGGAGTGACCCGATATAAAACGGTGAAGCAATTGCTTTGAGTGTAGGGAGGAACGCTGTAACTCGCGACCACATCATTGCCAACTTTCTGGTTTTGAACCCAGTATGATGTCACTTGGCCATTTACAATGCCGATCACTTCGACATGAAAATCCGGATGATCCACCGCCGATCCCGCTTTGGCAGGGCATGTGTATTCCTGCATTGCACCGGAGGCCACATCGATCACTGTCACGAGAGGAGTATCATGCACTGTGGCTAGCGTGGCCCTGAATTGGACAATCGGGTTATCGTGTTCCACTATGCCGTTTTCGGTGAGTGGAACATGCGTGGCGGAGTCAAATACCTGCCTGAAATTCCATTGAGAGTTTTGAAATCCATTGCACTCAAGAAAGCCTCTCAAAACGGTTCTGCCATCGTCCCGCTCGTAATTCCAAGCCTCTCGACTGTCTGCTTTAATCCCATTCGCATTTTGTTCATCCGTTGGCATGGGATCACCGGAAGGTTTGAAAATCTGCAAAAACTGCTCAGACTCCGAAATTGAGGAATCGAATGTTCTCGCGCCGATAGCACGCACCCTAATGGTTCCTTCAGGCCCGGAATAACCATCTGCCGCATCAAACTCGATTCGCTTGAATTCGCGAGGAATGAATTCACTTCTTGGACTTCCAATTTGCAAAACCACCTCTGCATGATTGGCATCAGATTGGATCCATACGGGAGATGTACATTTTGCTGAATATTGGGGATCCGTCGGTTTCCCCTTCGAACGTTCCGGCATCGTGAGCGCTTTGAACTCCGCCTGCGCCCATGGCCGCGGTTTTGTGGGAGAGCTTTCAAAATCAGAGTGGCGAGCGACGAAGAATAAAACGGTGCCTCCCGCTGCCGCGAGAAAGGCAGTTGTCCCGAAACCAAAAGCGAGCCTGGATGGTCGGCGGATGATTGCGGTCATTCACCAGATCATCGGCTCATGAGAGACTCAGGCAATTCTATAATGGCCTTTTCACTCAAAGCAATTTCCCAGAAATGATTTGGGCTCGAGCAAAGGCTTCATCCGCTCACATGTAGCAAGGAGTGAAGCCCATGTCGATGTCAGGCTGTCGTTGATGACGATGAGATCGTTGTCGGTGTCGACTGGGCGATTGATGGGGTAGAACGGCGCTTCTGTCTGTTTTGCGGTTTGCACCAGCGCCTCGGCGAACGCGCCGGGCATCCATAGTCCGGCGGCACCGGGACGGAAGGCAGCCGCAACAGCCGCGCCAACCCGTAAGCGGCGGCCGCCACCGCCAGCAGCAACGCGAACGCCGTCATTTCAGCACCCCCATTTCCTTGAGCGTCCGCAACTGCGCCTTCACGCCGTCCACTTTGGAAACCATCAGGTAATCCGTTTCCAGTTCCAGGAGGTTATCCACCACGGAGAGATCCACCACATGGATCGCGCAGGGCACGCCGACGCTTTTCGAACGGTAAGCGAGCAGGTCGTTCGTCTCCTCGATCTGTAGGGCGCTGACGATGAGTTTCGCCTTTTCATAACCCGCCTCCTCCAGCACCGAAAGGTAGTCCACGCTGCCCAGCAAGGAACG
>JAYTOE010000192.1:0-10519 GCA_043747935.1 Akkermansiaceae bacterium | reverse complement strand
CAGTAGGCTTTGAGCTTTTTGCGCCGCATGGCGCATTCCTTGCCGCGGCGAGGCAGGCTGCGGGCCAAGACGTAGAGTTCTCCGTCGCGGTGGAGGAGTTTGACATGGACGTCGTCTTTGACTTGCTGCCAGTCTTTGGCGGCGAGGTCTTTTTCGAGTTTGGTTAGACGGCCGGCTCAGTTTCTGTTGTGCCGGATCTCCCACCCGGCGGGGTTGTGCTGCTTGACGGCGCACGAACGGCTGCCTTCGGCTGCCGGGCGGGTTGGGAGATGGTTGGGGTTGCCGGGCAACTGAAAGCCGCCCCTCCTTGCCTATCCTTTCAGGGAGACCAGCTCATCGGTGTGGACGGTCTGGCGGGCGCGGTAGAGCGCGACGATGATCGCGAGCCCCACGGCGACCTCGGCGGCCGCGACGGTGATCACGAAGAAGACGAGCATCTGCCCGCTCGGGTCGGGAAGGCCGTTGTCCGCGACGTTGAAGCGGGAGAAGGCTACCAGCGTGAGATTCGCGGCGGAGAGCATCAGCTCAAGGCACATGAACACGATGATGATGTTGCGGCGCAGCACCACACCCGCCAAGCCGATGGCGAAAAGGAGACCGGAGACGAGGAGGTAATCGTTGAGGGATGCCATAAACTTTAAATCTTAAATTTTAAACCCTAAGGAAGAGGTTAGTCGTTGGCGGCGGATTTCCGGGA
This sequence comes from Akkermansiaceae bacterium, assembly GCA_043747935.1. GTDB lineage: Bacteria > Verrucomicrobiota > Verrucomicrobiia > Verrucomicrobiales > Akkermansiaceae > Luteolibacter. The sequence continues at coordinate 9,822 of JAYTOE010000192.1, read as the reverse complement.
GAGGGTGACGACGCCGACGGTGGAGACGAGGAGCAGGACGCCGAGGATTTGGAGAGGGAGATTGTATTCGGTGAAAAGAGTGCGACCGATGAGGTGGATGTCGGGAAGCTGGCCGGATTCCAGGGCGGTGGAGATTTTCGTGGGGACTTTCTTTTCGCCCTCCTTGTAGCCATCCGCTGCGGCGGCGAGAACCACTTTGTCGAGGGGCGGTGCGGTTTGGTGCGGCAGTTTGTGGGAGAGGACTCCGACGAGCTGAATGAAAAACACCGCCACCAACACCAGCCCCGCCGCGAGCGGCACGAGGCTGTCGGAACGGCGTTTCTCGTCCTTCAGATCGAGCAGCATGATGATGAATAGGAACAGCACCATGATCGCTCCGGAATAGACGAGAATCTGGATCACACCGACAAAGAAGGCGGAAAGCCCGATGAACAGCGCGGCGAGGCCGACGAAGGAAGTCACCATCGCGAGGGCGCTGGAAACGGGATTGCGGAAAGCGATGACCGCCACCGCGCCGATGAGCATGATGGTGGCGAAGAGCCAGAAGAGGTAGGAGGGCATTAGGGTAGAAGTTATTTGTTATTGGTTATTTGTTATTGGTGAAGAGGAGGATCGTTCCGTTTAACTTCTAACCAATAACGTCTAACCTCATTTCAGCTCATTCCACTTGTTGACGAGGCCGACGCGGACTCCGCCGATTTCGTAGAGCTTTTTCTTGTTGTGGACCATGTCTTTGCGGGAGGTTCCGGTGATGAGGTAGTCCTTGCGGAGGTAGATCGCCTGCTCGGGGCAGACTTCCTCGCACATGCCGCAGTAGATGCAGCGGATCATGTCGATATCGAACTCCAGCGGGCGCTTCTCGACCTTCGCCCACGGATCGTTGGAGGGAATTTCAGAAGGCGTGATCTTAATCGCCTTGGGCGGGCAGATGAACTCGCAGAGCTGGCAGGAAACACAGCGCTCGCGACCTTGCTCATCGGTGACGAGAGTTGGCGCGCCACGGTAGTATTCCGGCATGTGCTCGTCCCAGCGCTGCTCGGGAAACTGCATGGTCACGCCTAGGCCGGAGGACGCGAGGCCTTTCGCGCCATAGGATTTCCCGCGCAACGATTTGACCGCGTGGCTCATCGTGAGGAAGAAGCCCTTGATCAGGGCACCGAAGTAGATCTTCTCGCCGGCGTCGAGTTTCGGGCGTGTGAGCTTGATGGTGGGCATGGGAAGAAAGCTTGCTAGAGTTCAGGTTTCAGGTTTCAGGAAGAACCCGAATCAGGCACGGAGGATCTTGGCGGGCGGTTCGGAGATTTTGGCGACCCAGATCACGGCGGCGGTGACGATGATCAGGAGTATGGCACCGGTGGCGATAATGGCAGCCTTAAGTTCCGGAGCGGCGATGATGAGGGCGGCGAGGAAGACATTGATGAGCGCGGCCTCGAAGAAGATCACCCAGCCGAGTTTCATGAGCTGGTCGTAGCGGAAACGCGGCACCGTCCAACGGACGAGGATGAAGAAGAGGATGAAGGCGAGCAGCTTGGTGAGGAAGATGCCCATGTGGATGAAGCCGCCGATTTGGAAATCGCCGATCGAGAAGTTAGCAATCGCCGCGTCCATCCCAAAGCCGGCCGACCAGCCGCCGAGGAACAGGGTGATGATGAGCGCCGAGCCGATCACCATCGCGGCGTATTCGCCCATGAAGAACATCGCGAACTTCATGGAGGAATATTCGGTGTGATATCCGCCGACGAGTTCCGTCTCGCACTCGGGTAGGTCGAAGGGCATGCGGTTCGTTTCCGCGAAAATGGAGATGGTGAAGATCAGGAACGCGATGAAGGCAGGGATGAGGAAAAGCCATGCGGAGTAGTCGCCGCCGTTGTTCCATGGTGCCGATTCGCCCCAGAACGGCAGCAGCAGCCAGCCGTTGTCGGCCTGTTCCTGAACGATGCGGTTCAGGTTCAGTTCGCCGAAGTACAGCAGTACCGGAATGATGGATAGGCCGAGACAGATCTCGTATGAAATCATCTGGGCGGTGGAGCGGACGCCGCCGATGAAGGGGAACTTCGAGTTCGAGGCCCATCCGGCCAGCGTGATGCCATAGACCGTCAGCGAGGAGATCGCGAAGACAAACAGCGGGCCGACATCGATGTCGGCGATGACGAGTTTCTCGGTGCGGCCGAAGAGCGTGACATCCGGACCGAAGGGAACGACGCAGACCGTGATGAGTGCCGGGACGACGGTGAGCGCCGGGGCGAGCCAGTAGAAGGCCTTGCGGACGTGATCGGGCGTGAAATCCTCTTTCAGAAACAGCTTCAGTCCATCGGCGATGGGCTGGATGAGGCCGAAGAAATGGAAATCCTTTTTGAAACCAACCAAAGTGAGGGGGATGCCCACGCGGTTTGGGCCGACACGATCCTGGATGATCGCGGAGAAGCGGCGCTCGAAATACACGGAGAGCGGCACCAGCGGGAGAACAACGAGGAACGTGAAAAAGACGACCTTGGTGATGATGATCGCGAGGTCTATGAGGAGATCAGGCATGGAAAGAGGGTCGTTAAACGTTATTTGTTAGACGTTATTGGGGGAAGAGCCTCCATCGAGCGCGGGCTTGGTGGAGGCGGCACGGCGGAGATATGCGATGTAGCCGTTGAGGAGGGCGACCGCTTTTTGGATGTGGGCGCGAGCTTCGGTGGTAATTTCCTCCGGAGCGAGTTGCTCGTCCTCGGCGGTGATGACGTGATCGAGGACTTCCCATGCGGAGCCTCTGGCATTGGAGCAGAACTTGGCGTTATCCAGGTAATGGAACCTTCCGTAACCTTCGGCGATATTGGCGGTGGTGGAGCGGGCGGCACGAAGCAATTGATCGCCGAGCCGGTAGCGCTCTTCTTTCGGAAGTGCTTTGCAGAGTGACCTCGCGACGTATATCCGCAGAACCCGACACGCCTTCCAGCAGTCGAGGTCTTCAAATGATCTGATCGAGTCGGTGGCCATCTTTCCTAATAACAAATAACTTTTAACGGATAACGGTCATCCATTGATGATGCCAGCGGCTTTGCGGACGCCTTCGTTTTTGAGGAGCGGGATTTCGTATCCCGTTTCGGTGACGACGGTTCCCTGATGTCCGATCTTGGAAAGGGTGAGGCCGCTGAATTCGGTGACAGCGGAGGCGATGTCCTTGAATACGTCCTCGATGAGGTTCTGCGTCCCGCCTGCGAGATCGCGGAGGATTTCCCAATCGTCGCGGGTCTGCGCTGGCGGCTCGATGGCGCGATTGAGGCGCTGGAGGCGTCCGGAAAGGTTCACCATGGAGCCGCGCTTCTCGGTGAATGCCGCGCCGGGCAGGACGATGTGACTGGCGTTCGCGGTCGGGCCGGCGAGGAGCTGGATGGAGGCGATGAATTCGGGTTTCGCGAGATCCTCGGTGGTGAAGCCTGCCTCGGCGGTGAGATCTTCGCCGAAGACGAGCAGGGCTTTCACGGCACCGCTGCGGACACCCTCGCGGATCGATGCGAGCGGCGCGGACGGGTTTCCGGAACCCCAGACGAGCTTCGCGCCGGTGGTGTTCGGGTTGCGGTCGGCGGCGATGAGGAGTCCGTCGTTTTCACCCTCGCGCGGGACGGTGGCGAAGGCTGCTGTGCCGAGCTTTCCAGCGAGGGCACGGACGAGGAAAAGCTCCTCGTTGGTCATCCGCGCGGAAGCGATAATGGCGATCTCGGAGGGCGCAAATTTCGCGAGGGCGGCGGTGGTTTTCGTGAGCGCTTCCGGCCATGTCGCGGCGCGGTGGCTGCCGTTTTCACGGATCAGCGGCTCGGTGAGGCGGGCGTCGCTATCGATGTAGTGGAAATTCAGGCGGTGCGAATCCGGCATCCAGTTCGAGTTCACGGCGTCGTTCTGGCGCGGGGTAATGCGGTGAATCGTGTTGCCGCGGGCGTGGACCGTGATGTTCGTGCCGGTGCCGCAGTTCACATCGATGGACGGCGTTTCCTTGAGGAACCAGACGCGCATCTGGAAGCGGAAGTCGTTCGAGGTGAGCGCGCCGACGGGGCAGATGTCGGCGGTGTTGAGGGAGTAGTTGTTATCTAACAGCCGTCCCGGATGGACGGTGAGGGTGGTGTGCGTGCCGCGCTGGGTGAAGCCGAGCACGGGATCGCCTGCCACCTCGTCCATGAAACGGATGCAGCGCGAGCACATGATGCAGCGCTCGTCGTCGAGCCGGATGCGCGGGCCGATATCGACGTTCTTCGGCTTCTTCACCTTCATGTCCACGAAGCGGGATACGCCGCGCCCGTAGCCGACGGATTGCTCCTGAAGGCGGCATTCGCCGGCTTGGTCGCAGATCGGGCAATCGAGCGGGTGGTTGATGAGGAGAAATTCCATCACGCCCTCGCGGCATTTCTCGACGAGCTCGCCGCTGGTGCGGATGCCCATGTTTTCGGCGACCGTGTTCGCACAGGAAATCGCGGGGCGTGGCATCCAGCCGATCGGCTCGTAGCCGTTTTCATCACGCTGAGGCTCCTGACCAGGAGCGGGACGCGGCGGCATGCCCATCTGCACCATGCACATCCGGCAGTTTCCGGGGACGGAGAGCTTCGGATGATAGCAGTAATAAGGCACATCCTTTTTCACCGAGCGGCAGGCCTCGATCATGCGGGTGCCTTTCGGGAAACGGTGCCAAACGCCGTCGATCTGGACATTCACCATGCCCTGTTCGGCGGCGAGATCCTTGGGAAGTTTCGCTTCGGCGGTGGCCATTGGGGAGTCGCTCATGTCTGGCAATAAATCGGCGGATTCGTGGTTCGGTGGAACCGGGCGGACTATGTGCGCCCTACCATGCAGCCGCAAGCGTGCTTTGTGAAATTTTTCACAAGCATCAAAATCTTGCAAAAAATCCCTGTGGCGCAATCGTCCGCTCATTTTTATTGAGATTTTTGAAAGACCCTATGTGCTAGCGCTCTATTTGAAAAATATGAAAAAACCTCTCACTGCGTCGCTCTGGTTGTGCCCCTTCCTCTTCCTGTCCGCCCAGTCCCCCACTCCGCCTGAATCAAGCCCGACCGAGGCGGCGATCACTGGAAAAATCAGCGAAATCACCCTCTATCAAGGCACTGCCGTCGTCTCAAGGGCGGTGGAGATCCCGGCCGGGAAGACCGGCTCTTTTGAAATCGTGATCGGCCCTCTCCCTTCCGCGACCGATGCATCGTCCGTCCACGCCGATCAGGCGAAAGGCGTGACCGTCCGTTCTGTGGCCTGCCGCAGCCGCCCGCCGGAGGAAGCCGCCAAGCTGCAGGGGCGCGCGGGCGAGGTCGCGGCCGCGATCGAAGCGCTCGAGGTGAAAACCGCCATCGCGAATAACGAGATCGCCCTGCGCCGCATTCGCCAGAATTACCTCAAAGATCTCCAGGGCTTCGTCGCACCCGCCGCCGCGCAGGAAATGACACACGGCGTCATCCAGTCCAAGGAGCTGGAGGCTGTCACCCAGATGCATTTCCGCGAGTATGAGAGAGCATCCCAGGAAATCATGAAGCTCGATCTCGAAATCAAGCAGGACGCCAAGGCGCTCGTGCTTCTCGAAACGGAGCAGGACACCCTCGCCGCCGGTCCACCCGTCACCTACGATGCTGTCGTTTATCTCGACAAGCCCGACGCTGGCCCGGCCAGCATCAGCCTGAACTATTTCGTCGGGGATTGCGGCTGGTTCCCCGTTTACAATGTCAAAGGAGACACCGCGAAGAACGATGTCAGCGTCGAGTTCAACGCGCTGATCCATCAGGTCAGCGGCGAGGACTGGAAGGATGTGAAAGTAGCCCTCTCCACCGCCTCTCCGAAAACCAGCGCCTACAACCCGCGCCTCGCTCCCCTTTATGTGGATGTCTCGACAAACACCAACGGTGCTCCCAACGCGAACGCCGATTCCTACAAAACCGCGGTTCAGGGAAGGAATGTGGCGATCAAGTCGCAGTTCGTGGGCAAGTCCACGGATGAGATCGCCAGCCAGAATTTCCGCGCCAACGACTCGGCCGCCAGCGTCCAGCTGATCGAGCTTTCAGAGCGACTCAGTGAGCTGCGCCTGATGGATCAGGGCGGCGAGGAGGATCTCAGCATCCGCTATGAGCTTTCGACGCCGATCAGCGTCGTCAGCCGCCGGGATGCGCAGATGGTTCCCGTGCTGCAGCATCAGAGCCCCGCCGATTTTTACCATGTCGCTGTGCCCATCCTCACCACCTCCGTGTTCCGCGAGGCCGAGCTGGCCAACGCCACCGGCCGCGACCTTCTGGGCGGGCAGGTCAATGTTTTCCTCGACGGTGAATTCAAGGGACGCACCGAGATATCGAGCGTCGCCCGCGGCCGCACTTTCACCCTCGGCTTCGGCGTGGATGGCCAGGTGAAAGCCCGTCGCACCTTGGTGGATCGCCGCGATGATGTGCAGGGCGGCAATCGCCAGGTGTCGGTCAGCTCTGAGATCATCATCGACAATTTCAAGCAGGAGGTCGTTAAAATCCGCCTCCGCGAGCGCATGCCTTTCATGGAGGACACCACCAATCTCCGCGTTTCCGTAGGTGAAATGAGCCAAGCTCTCAGCACCAACGCCGACTACCTCCGCTACGAGAAACCCAAAGGGATCCTCCGCTGGGATATCGAGGCTCCTCCGGGCTCCCTCGATAAATCCACCTCCCTCCGCTACACCTACTCCCTCGAGTTCGACAAGAGCCTCACACTCCGCGATATCTCGAAAGAGCAGAAGCAACGGGCGCAGCAGGAGTTCCTGCAGGAATATAAGAAATAGATCCGCGCTTCTGGGGACGGGACGCTGCGTCGCGGCAACGAGCATCGTTCGTTTTTGGGGTAAACACCTCATTGTTTGGAGGCTTCGTTTTCGACCACAGTCTTGACTATGGATACGGACGATCTGGAGCGGGTAAACGAATGGAACCAACCAAAAATATTGCGACAAATGCGTGATCGCAACGGCGGGACACTTTCCCCACAACCCAAGCCGCCGATCACTGCACAGCCGACAGTATTGGGGCGGACGCGCGAGGATTCCGGTCAGCAAGAACCCAACGGATTCAGCGTGGACAACCTGCCGATGTCGGAAGAGGAAGAGCCTTGATAAGACGGGTTGTCCGCCGATGAAGATGCGGGGTGGAACCCGCGGCGGATATGCTCTAACCTTTTCCCCGTGAGGAAAGACCGGCTCAATGGCTGCTGTTCAACCGCGGGCTGCGCGATTACCGAGAGCAGGGGAAGCGGCTGGTGCTGCCTAGGGAGTTTGATTTCCGATTGTTGATTTTTGATTTTTGAATGCTGAACGCATGTCTGCAACACTTCATCAATCATCAATCATCAATCATCAATCCGATCTATCGATCACCCGCATCCGCAGCCGCGTTTCTCGGCGAGTTTTTCCTCAAGCGCAATGCGCGTGGCGTTTTTGAAAAACCAAATCATAACCGATGGCTTGCGGAGCGACTGGAAATGGCGCACATACGTGCATTGACCTGCCTGTCGGGAGCATTCCAGCAGGACATCAAAAATGAGCGAGGGCTGAAAAACTTGAGAAAATGTCACAATGAAGCCGTATCTGACCCTAAAGAGGATGTTGCGGGAAAAATGTTTTGACGAAGCCCTTGCCCCAATTTTGTAGCTTCGTTTAGGAGCGTGCCTGTCACTCCTATCGAACTGGGGTGATTATTGTTTCTCCGGGAATTCAAGGATCTTGGTATCAATCCTGTTCTTGGTTTTTGGATCGGTGATGCGTGCTGCCCACACGCGGGCGGCTTCGGTATCGCCTTGTTGCAAGGACTGCTTCGCGAATGAGGCGGCCAAGAACTGCGATTTGCCCTCAGGCATCGAGTTCCAGTTTTCCTGATACCATTGATGCGCGTTATCGAAATCCTGTTCCATCCAGGCATCCATCGCCCCTTCGAGCCAGTATTCCGAGTATTCCGATTTCCCCTTTACGAGAGAATCGAGGGTTGCCGAGGGATTGGAAATCACTCTGGAAACAATAGAATCCCGCTCGGCTGACCAAACGCGGCCTTCCGCCTTGCGTTTGAGTTCGGGATCAGAGATTAGCCCGAGGGCTTCCCATGCGGTCGCGAAATTTTTATAAGTTCTGCTGGAATCGGAAACAGTGACGTAGCCGGCGTCAAGTTCCGCCACGCTGAGTTGCTTGTTGTTGCGTAGCCAGTCCAGCGATTCCACCGGTTCGCTCGCTGTCCAGTTCCATAATGACTTTCCCATAAGCTCGGGAGTCATGAGACCCTTTTCCTGAAGCACGCGGATGGTTTCCCGCGCGTTCTGTTTGGCCATTTGTGCTGTCAGTTGCGCGATGAAATCGTCGTCAGCGAGAAGTTGGGACTGATTCGAATCCAGAAGAACCTCTAAGGCCTCGAAAGGCAGGATCTTTGAAATTTTCGCGATGTAGATCTCGATACTTTCGGTAGCTCCGGGACTCTTGAGTATCTTCTCCAGATCAGCGGCGATTGATTCCTTGGTGCGGCCTTCTTTAGATTCGGATAGGTCTTTTGCACGGAGTTCCGCCGCGGATGAGAGCAGGGCATCCATTCCATCCATTCCCAATAGGTTCCCGGAGTTCGGCATGGACAGCAGATCCGCCAGTTCGAGCTTTCCGGCGATCTCGGTGCTGAGCTGTTGCCGCGCCTCCGAATTCAGCGAAAGAAAAAGTTTTATGGCCGAATCGGGAGGTAAGTCGGCATCGGAGATACCCTGTCGCAAAACCTCGATCCTCATCCTCCCGGATCCGAGATCCTTTTTCACGATTTCAACCGCGTCGAGGAAATCGTTGTCGGACTTGCCAGTAAAATAAATTTTCGCCATGACAAGCGTCCGCAGCTCCGCGCTTTTGATGTCTCGCGCCTCCACAAGAAGCTGGCGGCGTTGTCCGTCATCCATGGAAAGAAGCATCGTCTCAAGCTCCTCCATGTCTTTTGAGGTAAGGTTCTTGACGTTGATGTCTCTTCCGGACTTGCCGGCGTGGACACGCACCTTGTGCTTGCCAGTCTTACTTTCTCGATCCTTGTCCGCTGCGACTTTCTCGGTTTTTTGGCAAGAAGTGACCAAGGTCACCATAAGGATGCAGGAGCTGAAGATGCGGGTAAGTGATGACAATGATTCAGTATTCATCTGCCTCAAAGTCGATACGGGGATATTGGAAATGGCGAGCTTAAATCAGGTGTTTGATTGCTAGGAATTTGCGTTTGGGGTGAAGGCCGTCAATGAGGTGCTTCATTGTGATATTTTCCTCTCTTCGCAGGGGTTGAAACCAGTGAAATCCAAGCTACCCAGGACTCCCCAGCCAACGCCATCACCAACAACCGGGAGGCCTGACGCGACATCTTCGGCTTCAAGAAAAACGAAGTTGGCGGCACGGAGATTTCTATTTCGGGTGCGGTGCGAAAGGCATTGTTTTAAGCCGATTCTCAGGGATTGCTGCGGGAATTCAGAAAAGTCACATTTTTTCCGTATTGCCGTAGTAAACAATACGGCATACCGTATCGCGATGAAAACAACGATAGATATTGCGGATGACCTCGCCGCGACGCTCAAGAAAAGAACGGCCAGTGAAGGGATTTCGATGCGTGCGGCAGTCCACGAAGCCCTGCGCCTTTGGCTAAAAAGCCAGCCTCAACCAGCCCCGCCAAAGCCCATTTCCAAGGAAATCGGCCTCGTATCCGGCGAAGGACTCAGCCGCGAGGCTTCCGCACTCTCCTGGGCCGAACTCCGCGCACTAAGCTACGACCGCTAGACTGAGATAGGTATGATCGCACTCGACACCAACATCCTTGTCTATGCTCATCGGCAGGACTC
>JAYTOE010000191.1:0-3713 GCA_043747935.1 Akkermansiaceae bacterium | reverse complement strand
TAGCTCCCCAGTCCCACACCACTCTGCGTACGGCTCCGTACAGGGCGGTTCCAATCAGTTGCCCTGAGCTTGCTCGGGGTAGTAAAGAGCGATTCAGATTGCTCTCATGTCCGGAACTCCCTGTTCCTCCAGCCAACGGTTGTTGAGCGCGAATCGCACAATCTCGTTCTGGCTCATCGCGCCGTGTCGGCGTTGCCCGCATCGCTGCGCTGGCGGGCTGTCTCCGCTCCGCTACGGCTCTATCCGGTTCTTGTCCATCAGCTCGCGGTTTTCCCATAGCGTTGCCCGCATTGCTTTGCTCGCAGGCTGTCTCCGCTACGCTCCGGCTCCTTCACGCGGTCGGTCGCCCTTCCGCGCTTGGCCTCTGGTAGTGGTTTCGTTTCATTTCTGGTATTTCCACAGGGGACTTGAACCCCATTTACAACGTGCCCATGCTGGGCACACACAAGACGGTGGACATCAACGCTCTGGAAAGCGTGTGGTGAATCAAGCATCAGGGTTCGCGTGAGTCACCTTTGACGTTCTCGAGAATGGCTTTCCGAAAAACCGATGGTCATCCCCTATACCGACCGAGAGGGATTGAGTGAGAATTTTAAATCCGTGCCAGCGCCGTGCGGATGGGCTTAGGATCGCGCCATGCCGTTCAGCGAATTCGGGTTAGAGGAGGGGATACTCCGTGCGATTAAAAAGGCGGGATACGTGCGCCCCACGCCGGTGCAGTCCGCCGCGATCCCGCGGGTGATGCGGGGCGAGGATCTCACCGCTATCGCCCAGACCGGCACCGGCAAGACCGCCGCCTTCGTGCTGCCGATGCTGCACCGCCTTTCCGCGCGGAAAGCGGAGAACAAGCTCCATGGAACGCTGGCGCTCATCCTTGCGCCGACCCGCGAGCTCGCCGTGCAGATCACGGAAAACATCCATTCCTACGGCAGGCACCTCAGCATCCGCGTTGCGGCGATCTACGGCGGGGTCGATGAGAACTCGCAGATCCGCGCTGCACGGAAAGGGGCGAACATTATCGTCGCCACACCCGGCCGGCTCATCGACCTGCTCGGGCGGCACAAGCTCGATTTCTCGCGCCTCGAAGTCCTCGTCCTCGACGAGGCGGACCGAATGCTCCACATGGGCTTCCTGCCGGACATCGAGACCATCGTCGCCTCCCTGCCGAAACGCCGCCAGACCCTGATGTTTTCCGCCACCTTCCCGCGTGAGGTCGAGTCCCTCGCGAAGCGTTTCCAATACGAGCCGAAGCGGGTGCAGGTCGGCGCGAAAAACAACCCGGCGGAGACGGTGAAACAGGCGGTTTACGAAGTGCCGCCGCACCTCAAGGACGCGATGTTGCTTGGGCTGCTGAAAGACGAGGCGTTCGTGCGGGTGCTCGTCTTCGTCCGCATGAAGGACGGCGCGAACCGGCTCACGGAAATCCTGCGGAACGAAAAGATCAGCGTCACGAGGCTGCATTCCGGGCGCACCCAGGAGAAGCGGCAAAAGGCCTTGGCGGATTTCAAGGCCGGCACGGTGCGGGTGCTCGTCGCCACGGATCTCGCCGCGCGCGGCATCGACATCGACGGCGTGAGCCACGTGGTGAACTACGATTTCCCCGTGAACCCGGAGGACTACATCCACCGCATCGGGCGCACCGGCCGCGCCGAGCATGAGGGCGAGGCGATCAGTCTCGTGCCCAAGGGCGACCTCAACCTGCTCGGGATCTTGGAAATGGCCATCGGCCAACGCCTGCCGAGGAAGAAGCTCCGGGGCTTCGACTACTACGCGAAATCCCCTGCCATTGTAATCCAGCCCGCCAAAAAGGACTGGCGGAAACGGACACGGGAAAGGGAGACGGACAAACCGCAGAAGCCCGCCGCGCGGCCACCCAGGAACGACGGTAAAAAATTTCCGAAATCCCGCTGAATAGTTTTCTGAAACGGTGCGTCTTTCCCTTACCATGAAGACAATCTTGTCCCCGGTTCGCCTCACCGCCCTGCTCGCCTGTGTGACCCTCAGCACGAGCTGCTACACCACCTATGACACCTACGGAAACCCTAGGCAATCCGTCGATCCCGGCGTCGCGCTGATGGGTGTCGCCGCCGCAGGCCTTGTCGGCTACGCGCTCGCGAATGACAACGACGATTGTTATAGCGGTAATAACTACTACGGTGGTGGCGGAAACTACCGCAGCAGCGGCTATGGCTACGGAGGCGGCAGTTACAGCAGCGGCGGTTATGGCGGTCACCACGGTGGCGGTTACTCGCAGTGTTATTGAGCGTCGGCTCGGGTAGGAAAATTGGCTCCATGAAGCGGGTTGCCAATCCCGCCCGTTTCGGGAAATATCCCCGCCCGATGAACGACCAAGAACGCCCGTTTTCCAGTTTGATGCTTGATGGCCCCGACCGCGCGCCGAGCCGCGCGATGCTCTACGCAGTGGGCTTTGAGAAAGCCGACTTCGCCAAGCCGCAGATCGGCGTCGCTTCGACCTGGAGCGAGGTCACGCCTTGCAATATTCACATCGACAAGCTCGCCATCGAGTCCAAGAAGGGCGTGGATGCAGCGGGCGGCAAGGGCATCATTTTCAACACGATCACCATTTCCGACGGCATCTCAATGGGCACCGAGGGGATGAAATACTCGCTCGTTTCCCGCGAGGTGATCGCGGACTCCATCGAGACGGTGGTCGGCTGCGAAGGCATGGATGGTTTCGTCGCGATCGGCGGTTGCGATAAAAACATGCCCGCCTGCGTGATGACCATGGGCCGCATGAACCGCCCTGCCGTGTTCGTCTATGGCGGCACGATCCTGCCCGGTTGTGGCAAGATCAAGGGTGAGGAAAAGGATCTCGATATCGTTTCGGTTTTCGAAGCTGTAGGTAAACACGCGAACGGCGAATACAGCGATGAGGAGCTCGAGCACGTCGAGTCCTGCGCGATCCCGGGTCCCGGTTCCTGCGGCGGGATGTACACCGCGAACACCATGGCCAGCGCGATCGAGGCGCTCGGCATGTCGCTGCCGAACAGCTCCGCCCAGGCCGCCATTTCCGACGACAAGATGCGCGATTGCTTCGATGCCGGCGCGGCGGTGCTGAACCTGATCAAGCTCGGTATCAAGCCGCGCGACATCATGACGAAAGAGGCTTTCGAGAATTCGATCACCGTCCTCATCGCCCTCGGCGGCTCCACCAACGCCTGCCTCCACATCCCCGCCATGGCGCATTCCGCCGGGATCGATATCACCTTGGACGACTTCGAACGCATCGGGAAAAAGACACCCGTTCTCGCTGATCTCAAGCCCTCCGGCAAATACGCGATGGCGGATCTCGTCCGCATCGGCGGCACCGTTCCGCTGATGCGGATGCTCCTCGAAGCCGGCCTCCTGCACGGCGATTGCATGACTGTCACCGGCCGCACCATGCGGGAGAACTTGGAGAAATCCCCGATCAAATACCCCGCCGACCAGCAGATCATCCGCCCGGTGAACAACCCGCTCAAGAAAGACAGCCATCTCCGCGTCCTCTACGGAAACCTCGCGGAAGGCGGCTCGGTCGCGAAGATTTCCGGCAAGGAAGGCGAGGTCTTCAAGGGCAAGGCTCGCGTCTTCAACTCCGAGCCGGAAGCCATGACCGCCATCCTCGCCAAGAAGATCGAGAAAGGAAACGTCATCGTCATCCGTTACGAGGGACCCAAAGGCGGCCCCGGCATGCGCGAAATGCTCGGCCCCAC
>JAYTOE010000190.1:0-3674 GCA_043747935.1 Akkermansiaceae bacterium | reverse complement strand
GCCCATGATGCCCATTTTCCCCAGCGCCTTCTGCTCCGCCTGGTCGCGTACCGAGCAGGTGTTGATCAGGATCGCGTCGGCGTCCTTTTCCGTCGGCGTCAGGGTGTAGCCGCCTTCGGTGAACATCCGCGCCACCTGCTCGGTGTCGCGCTCGTTCATCTGGCAGCCGTAGGTCTTGAGATAAACTTTCGGCATCAGCGGGGAAATAAGGTCACGCCAGCTTCAGGCGCTCGTCGGATGCAAGTTTCTCCGTGAGCGTCGGATAGCCGCCCGCGAGCTGCATGTTGAAGCAGTGGAGATAGAGGGTGAAAATTTTCGGGTCGAACACATCGACGAGCTTGTCCACGGTCGCATCGAGGCGCTCTTTGTCGAGTCCCTTGGGCAGATCGCCGACCACGGAGCCCTTGCCATCGTGGGGGATGCCCATGCCGTCGCAGAACATGGCGAGCATGGATTGCTGGCCCGCCATGAGGTAGGCTTGCAGGATCTGCTCGCCGATATCATCGCAGGCCTTGACCTGAATGGTCTTCAGTATCCATGCGTATTGGTCGGCAAGGGATTTCTGCTGGATGAAAACAGGGCGCAGCTTGCGTCTGCCCGCGAGAGTGGCGACGGCGGTCTTGTAAACGTTCCGATCGTTCGCGCGGAACCAATCAAAAATTTCGGTGACAACGGCGGGATCGACAGCGGAGAATAATTCGTGAGATTTCAAAGTGGTGGAATGGGTATGGGCAAGAAGTCAAATCGCCCACCCGCCGTCTGGCAACCATATCCGTGTAAATTTACCGTCGTCGCCCACTTCCTTTTCACCCGAAGATCTATCTAGACCCTCGCTTCGCATCTTGGGTGATTCGCCGGAGTATCTCAGTTTCCTCCGGGGAAGGGGTAAGCTTATTTTCCGCGTAGGTGCGTGCGATGAAGGAGAGCGCATCGGTTTTCTTGGGTGGAGCTGACATTTTCTCCGCCACTTCCAATGCTTTTTGGAACGATTTTCTGGCGGCCATCTCGTAGGAGATATACTCCATGACTTCATCTCTATCTTCTCTTTTCGGGAGTTGGTTGGCCACTTCAAGGGCTTCGGCGTCTTTTTCTTTGAAAGCCAGATTTGCTGCAATGCTCGTGAATGAAGAGATGCGGGTATCGCTTTCCCGGATCGAACGCGCCACGGCGAGAGCCTTTTGCGTGTTTCCGGAGTATTGATATTTCCAGGAAAGCAGGGAGAGGACTTCCCACTTGTCGATGAGTTGAATGCCTTTTCCCTTCATGGATTCTGCGATCTGCAACGAGTAGTCGAGCTTGCCGTTCTCAGCTGCCGCGCGCGCGATGGACTCGAGAAGAGGGATGTTTTGAAAGGGATCGTCGAAGGTTTTCACGATGGTATTCGCTTCGTCAAACAAAGCCATCGCCTCGTCATCGTTCCCGAGTAAAAGACACGCGCCACCCATCCCGGCGAGCACCTTGCAACGGTTGTAGTCATCTTTGATCGCGCTTGCATACCCTCTGGCTTTTGCGATGTGCCCCAGCATTACGAGCTTGGGTGCGAGTGACTTGGTGGCCATGGAAAGCGAGTAAGCATCCTTAACTTCAGCGATCCACTTTTCACTCTCCTCGATCCTTCCGGCCTCCGCAAAGGCGATTGCAATGGATGCACGCACACCGTCCAGCCCTTTTGGATCTTCTTCCAATTTTTCGAAATATTTCACTGCCGCATCAGGTTTCCCAACTTTACAGAGATATTCGATGAGCGCGAAAACACACCCCGTCTTCTTGGATGGGTCAGCGACGTTGGCGACGATTTCGAGAACCTGTTCCGGAGATTGGAAGGGTATCGATTCTTTGGCTACCTCGACGAGCGCATACTCACGCCACGGAACATCTGGAATAGAACGGGCGATCTGCTGAGCGGTATCGATATGATCATTTTTGGCAAATTCAGCGGACGAGGAAGCTAGGAACTGATTACGCTTTTTCGGATCGATCTCTACATCCCTGACAGCTTCGACCATAAGAGAAAGCAAACGATCGCTTTCCTTGAATTTCTTGCTATAGCGGATATGGGATGCCCGCCAGAACAGACTACGGATCCGCTCATCGGTCATGCCCAACTGCTGATGAATTTCAACCGCAGTGTCGATTTCGCCGATTTCAATGTATCCCGCCGCGACGGCTTCGATAGGCAGCCCCCCATCTTCGCCACGGGCGACGTTGGCGGCACGAACGCGCAACTGATCGAGCATTTCGATACCTCGTTGTTTTTCAGACTCAGGGTATCCTGTGGTGGCCAATTCCGCCATTTCGTTGAACCTCTGGTAAGGCCATTCTATGTTTTCAGCCACAGCCATTGCGGCGGATATGGGAGTGACAGAGTCCTCGCAACGAGCGCTTGGTATGAGTGGAAGCAGCATAAGCGAAGCCAAGATCATGCCGCCTATTGTGGCAGTACCTGTCTTCGGGTTTTGTGGATCTGGAAGGAAATTCATACCCTGATTGTGTCAGTTCTTTATCGGACGTAAGTAAAAATAACGTAAAGTCTGTGATTTGAGTAAGGGGACGCAGCCATCGGATCAAGACCCTCCGCCCACCTCTTTCATGGCCTCCTCAATCGCCCACAACACCTGCGCATCCGCATCCCTGCCGAGCGGTCGTTTGCCCTTCGCGCAGTCCGAGAACCATTTTCCGAGCAGTTTCCTGCGTTCCTGCGGGAAATCCTTGGTGAAACCGCTCCCGACCGGATCGGAGAGCACCTCGGCGTCCCGCCGCCCGTGCGCGCGCTCCAGGACGCGCCCGTATCGAACCAGCACCCCGTCGAGCAGGATCCACGGGAAATTGATATTCCCCGGCGGACCCATGGCCAGCTCCTTGGTCTCACCGGTCGAGAATTTCACACCTTTCCGCATGTCCACTTTCAGATCGGGAAGCAGCCCGCCCTTGAAAAACGCCGCCGCCCCGCTACCGATTCCGCCCACCGCCGTGAAGATCCCGTGCGAGAAAAAACCCGTGGCCGCATCGATCGCCACACCTCCGGCGGCACCCGTCGCGGTCGCGACCATGGTCAGTTGAGCACGGCTCAGTCCCCACTTTTTCCAGACCTCCTCGCTTTCCAGATCGATATCTTCGAACGTTTCATCGCCACTCTCCAGCTTCAGCAGATGGTGGCGGTAAATGCCGAGCAGCTTGGAAAAGCAGGTTTTCTCCAGCTTCTTGAGCCGCCCGAAATACTCCGCCTTCAGCTCGTCCTCCATGCGTTTGCGGCGGCTCGGCATACGCTCGTCCTTGTCGGCGAGTTTCGCGCTCACCCGCAGCTCCAACGCCTCGGCGAGGAATTCCCGGATCACCTCCGCCGCCTCGTCCCGGCGCTCGTCCCACTCCATTCCGATCAGGCGTATCGTCTCCTCCAGCTTGCCCCGGTGCCGCTCCTCGATCTCCAGCAGCGCCTTCATCAGCAGCAGGCGCTGATCGAATTTCGCGCGATGCGCATCGAACGTCCGCACCAGGTTGAACGCGCTGCCGAGCTTTTCCCTCCAGAGTTCCTCCCGCCCGCGATCGACATCGTCCCTGACGTTCAGCAGCGCCAGCCGCGGCCTGCCCGTCCATCGCAGGATCTCCATTTCCGCCAGGAAATCATCCCGCAGCGGCTTACCCGGATCGACCACATACAGCACGCCGGCACCCGC
>JAYTOE010000189.1:0-42767 GCA_043747935.1 Akkermansiaceae bacterium | reverse complement strand
TTTACCGCCCCTATATGGAAAACGGGAAATCCCGGAACAAGGACGGCACGCTGAATCGCGATTCCGACATGTCCACCAGCGAGGCTCCCGAGGCGAAGGACGGCGAGACCCTGATCGACACCATCACCCAGCCGACCCCACCCTACATCCCCATGCACTTCTCCATGGGCGACGGATACTCGAAGGAATACCCCGCTGTGGGCATCACCTACCACGCTGCGAATAAGTTCTGCGAATGGCTTTCCGCACAGACCGGCCATTTCTACCGCCTGCCCACCGAAGCGGAGTGGGAATACGCCTGCCGCGCCGGCACCACCACCGCCTACTCCTTCGGCGATGACCCCGCCCAGCTCCCGGAATACGCCTGGTTCATGGAAAACTCGGAATTTCAATACCAGAAGGTCGGCGTGAAAAAGGCGAACCCCTGGGGGCTCCACGACATGCACGGCAACGCCGCCGAGCTTGTCCTCGACCAATACCTCCCCGATGCCTACGCGAAAATCACCGACGGCGTGGTGAACCCCTGGATTCTCGCCCCGAACCGCTACCCCACCGTCTTACGGGGCGGCCACTGGGACGCCGACCCGCAAATGCTGCGCTCCGCCGCCCGCGGCAAGACCGACCCCGCGCTCAAGGTCATCGATCCGCAGAACCCCAAGTCGATCTGGTATTTCACCAACGCCTCATGGCTCGGCTTCCGAATTGTCCGCCCGCTCAAGACCCCCACCGTCGAGGAGATGCACAAGGCATGGAACATGGGGCCGGGGCCAACGGTGGAATGAGCCTTCTTATGAAAATCAAGCGCCTCCTCTGGTTCATCGCCGCCACACCTTGCCTTGCGGAAGAACTGCCCAACCCGCAGCTTTTCCCCACCACCAAGGCCATCCACGAAAAGATCGCCGCCAAGGTCGCTCCGAAACCCGAGGAGATGAAAGGCTACGTGGAAGCCGTGCCGCTGACCGATGGCGGCACGATCGAGCTTCTGCCCATCCCCGCCGGAACGTTCAAAATCGGCTCCCCGAACAGCGAAGCAAAGCGCCAGCCCGACGAAGACCCGCAAAAGGAAATGGCCATCGAGCCGTTCTGGATGGCGAAGGTGGAGACGACATGGGGCGTTTACCGCGCATACATGGAAAACGGGGAACCTCGCAACAAGGACGGCACGCTGAACCGGGATACCGATATGTCCACCAGTGAAGCTCCCGAAATCAGGGGAAGCGAAACTTTCATCGACACCATCACCCAACCTACCCCGCCCTTTTGGCCCATGCACGATTCGATGGGCAACGGCTACGAGAAAGACTTCCCCGCAATCGGAGTCACCCAACACGCCGCGAACAAGTTCTGCGAATGGCTTTCCGCCCAGACCGGGCATTTCTACCGCCTCCCCACCGAAGCGGAGTGGGAATACGCCTGCCGCGCCGGAACCACCACCGCCTATTCCTTCGGCGATGACCCGGCGCAGCTCCCCGATCACGCGTGGTTCGCGGACAACTCGGAATTCCAATACCAGAAGGTTGGCGCGAAAAAGGCGAACCCCTGGGGACTCCACGACATGCACGGCAACGTGGCCGAACTCGTCCTCGACCAATACCTCCCCGACGCCTACGCAAAAATAATGGACGGAGCGGTGAATCCTTGGGTTCCCGCGCCGAACCGCTACCCCACCGTTTTCCGAGGCGGCCATTGGAAAGACGAAGCGGAAACCCTTCGTTCCTCCGCCCGCGGCAAAACTGACCTTTTAAACAAGATCAGGGATCCGCAGATTCCGAAATCGATCTGGTATTTCACAGATGCCTTCTGGCTGGGCTTCCGAGTCGTCCGCCCTCTCGAAACCCCGAGCGTTGAGGAAATGCACAAAGCCTGGAACATGGGGCCGGGATCCGGCGATGAAGAGTTCTGAGTGGTGATTCAGTTCTCCGGGCGTGTTCGCCTGTTCTTCGTTGTCGGATGCCTTAAACAGAGTCACATTTTCCGCCGCTGCCGGAACCACGCCCCGAAGCAGATGGCGGGCGGCGCGGCGAGCGCGATCCAGGACATGACATCCCATACCCCGCCGTGGGTCAGGGCCAGAATGAGCGCCGTGGCGCTGGTCGCGAAAAGGATGGCCGGGAGCGGCCATGGTGACTGGCGGATCGATTTCATGGCGTTTGTGTTTCCACCGGATTTTTCCGTGATCGGATGCGCGCCCAGGTGAGGTAGATGCCGCTCATGCACAGGACGAGGGTGAGCAGCGTGAAAAGCGCCCAGATGATCTTGAGCGGCATCCCCGCGTAGTCGCCGAAATGCAGCGGGCCGGACAGGAACAGGGCCTTGATGTAGAGCGGGGATTCGCGGGCGACGGTGATCCCGCCGTCGGATGCGTCGATCAAGGCCAGCTTCGGGATGCGGCTTTCCAATCCATCGCCTATGGCCATGAAGAAGGTGTAATGATGCTCGCCGGAATAGGGAGTGCCGGGAAAGAGGGCAAAGCTCACATGATGCCCCGGCCATGCCTTTTCCGCGGAGGCGACGGCGATTTCCAAAGGAACCTTGCCAACCGGCTTCGGGAGATCGCGGTAATCCGCCGTCATCGCCGCCAGATCGTTGGCCTGATAGATCGCGAGGATCGGCTTCGCCAGTTCGAGGATCACGCCGGTGATGGTTACGACAGACAGCCATGCCAGCGTGGTGATCCCGATGAGGTTGTGGAGATCGAGGCGGAAGACCCGCTTCGACCTTTCGTTCCGCAGCTTGCCGAAACGGATCCCGCGCATGAAGGGCGCGTAAAGAACCACCCCGCTGAGTAGGGCGGCAAGCAACGCGATCCCGACCAGCGCGAGGTATAGCTCACCGACGATGCCGGCGAAGAGGTTGATGTGGAGTTTCAGAACCCACATGCTGAGGGTTTCATCCAGATTCAGGTTTGCCGGCTCGCCGGTATGGGCGTTGAACAGGAACGGCTTGGCCTTGGCGAAGTCGTTCACGCCCGGCGGACACATGGAGATATACACCAAGCCCGGATGTTCCTGATCCTCCGAGTAGCTCATCTCCGTCCAGCCGGGATGTTTCTCCCTTGCGGCGGCGACGATTTCCCCGAGCGCGAGACGCGGCTGATCCGTGCCCTCGATCACGGGCACGATGCCCCGGGCGTGGTCGATCTCGTCGTGGAAAACGAGATAGAGCCCGGTGACGCAGAGCAAAGTCAGGTTCAGCGTGACGAACAGGCTCGTCCAGCGGTGCAGGACAGTCCAGCGGCGGAGGGCGTTCGCGGTCATCAGAAGTCGTATTTCAGGGAGACCATGTAAGTCCTCGCGTTGCCGCGTCCTGCGGAGAGGGCGTTGCCGGTGGAGTAGTGGTATTCCTCGTCGAGGAGGTTGTTCACGTTCAGGCGCGCGGTCCAATTGTCCTTGCTGTAGTAGAGGAGGGCGTCGGTGGTGAGGAATCCGGGCAGCGTGCCGATGTTGCCGTTGGTGATCTCGACCTTATCGCTGGCGTGCATTCCGCAGCCGAAGCCAAGCCCTTCCAGCGCACCGCCTTGGATTTCATAAACCGCGAACATCCCTCCGCTGTGGCGCGGCACCCCGTAGCGGGTGTTGCCGGTGGTGGCGCCGGTGGGATCGGACTCGATGCTCGCGTCGATCAGCGCGTAGTTCGCGAGGATGGCCATGCCTGGGATCGGCTCGTAGCGCAGATCCGTCTCAAAGCCGCGGCTGCGCTCCTCCCCCGCGTTGATGGAGAAAAGGGGGTTTGCCGGATCGGTTCCCGCCACATCCGATTTGTCGATCTGGAAAATCGCGGCGGAGGCGGTCAACTTGCCGTCCAGAAGTTCCGCTTTCGCTCCGATCTCGAACTGCCGCGCGGTTTCCGCATCCAGCTTGCCGCCGGAGGCCGTGACCAGGCCGAGATTGGTGAAGGAGTTGGTCGATGACGCGTAGCTCGCGTAGAGGGAAATGTCATCGACGGGCTTGTAAACCAAGCCGACGGACGGACTGAAGGTCGTATCCTCGGTTGGCGCAATGTTCGAGCTCGGGAACGTGCCCGGCGGGTAGCTGAGGAAATTGTCGCCCTCAAACCGTTCGATGCGCCCGCCGAGGCTGAGGTGAAATTTTTCCCCGAAGGAAATTCGATTCATCACCAGCAGCGAGAGGGCATCCGCCTCCGTGCCGCTGGTCTCATCGATGAAGGCGGGAAAGCCGGGGAAAGGCAAAAGCGGCAGCGGCGCGTAGCCGGTGTGGACCGGGTTGAAGACATTGATCGGGGCGTGACCGGACAAGGTGCGGAAGGTGTCGCGGCTTTCCGTCTCATACTCGGCAGCGATGAGGAGTTGGTTTTTCACGTCCGCGCTGATGTCCGTTTCCCACGTGTGGTCGATGCGCGCGGCGAAGCTTTCGTCCTCGAAGTCGGGCTGCGCGAGGCTTCGGGAAATGTTGCCGGTCAGCGGATCGTAAGACGGCCCCGCGAAGTTGAAGAGGATGAAATACGCGCCCTCCGAGCTGCTTTTCCGTCCGTGGAGGGATAGTTTAGTGGCGTGCTCATCGTTCCAGCGGTGATCCAGCTCGAGGAGGCCGCGGAACGATTCGTTGTCATATTCCGTGAACGAGGGCTCTCCAAGATAGTTGTCATACGGGATGCCGGGAAGGACGCGCCCCCCGACGATGGGCACGCCCGCGTCCGTGTTGCGCTGCTCGTTCAGATACTCGCCGCGGAAGCTTAGCGTCGTGTCTTCGCTGATGGCCCATGTGAAGGCAGGCGCGATGAACTGGCGGTCTCCGCTCACGCCGTTTAGGAATGAATCGCCGCTCTCCGCCGAGGCATCGAGACGCAGCGCCAGTTTTCCGGGAACCGCCTGCCAGTTCGCGCTGCCGGTGCTGCGAAGGAAACCGTAGGAACCGGCTGCCTGCCCCAGCGAGAACGCGTCCGTGAATTCCGCCTTGTGGGTGACATAGTTCACCACACCTCCCGGCTCGCCGCGCCCGAACAGGATCGCCGCCGGCCCTTTGAGGATTTCCACCTGCCGGATGCCCGCGAGGTCGGTTGACCCTGTCGCGACCAAGCCCGAATTGCTCACACCGCCCGCGCGGAAACCGTCCTTGAACACGTCCTGCTGCACGAAACCACGCAGGATGTAATTTTCCCCCAGTCCGGTGAAAGACGAACTGCGCGTCACGCCGCTGACGTTTTTCACGGCGTCCTGGATATCGGTGATGCCTTGCTGCTCCAGCAACTCCACAGGCAGCGCCTGCACCGAGCGGGGATCATCCAGCACCGGCACGTCCATCCGCCCAAGCGAAACTTTCGGCGCATCATCTCTGTTCGCCTCCGCCTCCACCACCAGGGTTTCCAAAAAATCGCCGGAGGCCGGGGTCTGGGCGTCGGAGTAGTTCAGGGCCATGGAAATGACCGTCGCAATGGGTAAGATTCGTTTCATATCGGTTACAGATCTGTTATTGAGACTCATTATCATTATTGCGAGCGGATTTTTTCAATTGGCCTGAATTTTGTCGGACATCTCGTGGGTGGACTGCTTCGTCAGGGAGCCAGACCGGCTCATCTGGGGGCCGAATCATTGCTTCCAGATCAAACCCAGAGGCTTCATTATCCTTTACTTCTAAAATTACTTAAATATGTGTGGGTCATGATTTCGACCACCGTCGCTATGCTGAATCGCCATCCGGGTGCCTCATACCTGACACTACGAACACCCCGCACCGGGCGGTCATTTGCCCTCTCGATCACATGCGCGTGCGCCGTTTTGCTATCGGGAGGCACCAGTCTGGAGGCGCAGGAACCCGCCAGGAACGTATTCCCCGATGTATTGCGCCAACCCGCCGCTGCTCCGCCGATCATGCATGACCTTGAGGAGGAAATCGCCCGGATGAAAGGGGCGGCTGAGATCGGCAGGAAGATTTTCCTCGATACGCGGTTATCGGAGCCGCCCGGAATGAGCTGCGCGTCCTGCCATGACCCAAGACACGCCTTCGCGGATCTCCGGGCCGTTTCGCCCGGTGCCGTTCCGGGCAGTGTCGGCACCCGCAACTCCCCTTCCCTGATGTACGCCGCGCTCATTCCGCCAAGGCGCAAGGAACAGATTGTCCGGGCTTCGGGCGAAGTGGAGATGGCTTGGGAAGGTGGGGTTTTCCTCGATGGCCGTGCGCGCAACCTTTTCGAGCAGGTTCAGGAACCCCTCTTCGCAACCCACGAGATGAACCTGCCTGACGCGAAAGACCTCGCCGCCCGCCTGCGCGAATCCGGCTATTCCGCCGAACTAAGGAACTGGGTTGGCGATGATTCATGGAAAGATGACAAGGCGCTCAACCACCTAGCGTTCCGCGCGCTCACCGAATTCCTCAAGGAGCCGCTGTTCCGCCCCTTCGACGCGCGCATCGACGACTACCTCGCCGGAAACGAAAGCGCACTCAACGACCAGGAAAAGCGCGGGCTGGAGGTTTTCAAGGAGGTGGGAAAATGCGCCGATTGCCATTTTCTGGAAGCGGTGGACTGGCCGCAGCCTTTGTTAAGCGACTTCGGCTATGACAACCTGGGGGTTCCGTCCCGCGGTCGCCCGGATCCGGGACTCGGGGGCATCACCGGGGATGCTTCCGAAATCGGCCAATTCCGCGCACCCACACTGCGAAACATCGCGCTCACCCCACCCTATATGCACAACGGCTCCATCGCCACCTTGCGCGAGGTCATGGAGTTCTACAACAAACGGGACGCGGAAAGCCAGCGCTGGGGCAAAACGGATCACCCGGAAACCGTGAACCGTGAGGATCTCGGCGATCTCAAGCTCACAAGCACCCAAATCGAGGATCTCACGGCCCTCATGGAAGCGTTCACCGACCGCAGCCTTCTGCGGCAGCGGGCCAGCGGAGCGGATTTTCCCGAAGCACCGCCGGGAGTCCCCCCGACAAGCGAAATCCGAATCGTATTCCCCGACTGGGCCTACCATATCGAGCAGGAATCGTCCGCCAAAGCTGCGCCCCACTGAAATCCCAAGTCCCTGTGGCTTATTTCCACCGCCTCCTGGCTCGGCTTTCGGGTCGTCCGCCCCCTAAAGACCGCCACCGTGGAGGAAATGCACAAGACCTGGAACATGGAGCCGGCGCCGGGTAATCAGGATAACTGAACGGCAACAAAAAGCCCATCGACGAATCGATAGGCTTTTTCGGGAATATGGAAACTATACTGCCGCCCATCAAGATTTGTGGAAAGTGAGTTCGATGGCGATGTATCAAGATCCGCGCATCCTCAGGGCTGAAAGTCCGGCAACAAGCCAGCCCAGAGCATCGCCCTGGGTTTTCGCATCCCATATCCATCCAGCCCTGTAGGGGCGTAACATGGATCGCAGGCTATCCAGCCTTGTATCGCCCATTAAGGGCTACAAATACAGGGTGGAAACGCTTCCCGGGGCGAGACCCCGGGCTGGTTTGTCGGGCACCCTTGGTGTGGGAAGCCCATTACGGCTCTTGTCCATCCGCCAACCATTTCCAGAATGGCCTAACCTCGGAAATCACAAAACTTGATGCACGGCAGTATAACGATCAGACCGACTTCGTCTCGCCCGGGATGGGTGCCGGATAGAGGCCGTCCGCGCCGACTTTCGGGCCGGGATCGGCGTCCCATGCGAGGGTTTTCGGCATGGTGTCGAGGTCGGAGTTGAGCGCCTGCTCCCAGGTGACTTCCTGGCCGGAGTAGGTCGCCATACGTCCCAAGATGGCGGTGAGGGTGGCCTCGGCGGTGCGGTGGGCGTCGTTGATCGGCTTGTTCTCGATGATGTGTTTCACGAGGACGTCATGCTCGGTCTGGTAGGGATTGTTCTCTTGGCCGCGGAAGCGCCAGATGATCTTACCCGCCAGATCCTTGATCACGCCGGGGGTGGCGGTGCCCTTGGTGCCGACGATGGTTTCAGAGACCTTCGACCATGTGCCGTTCCAATGCTTGCACTGGCTGTTCATGGTGGTGCCGTCCGCGTAGGTGTACTCGACGTAGTGGTGGTCGTAAATCTCGCCCCAATCCTTGCCGATGCGCTTCGTGCGGCCGCCGATGCCGTTGGCCTTGACGGGGACGGCTCCCTTGAACCAGTTGCTGACGTCGAGGTTGTGGATGTGCTGCTCGCAGATGTGGTCACCGCAGAGCCAGTTGAAATAATACCAGTTGCGCATCTGGTATTGCATTTCCGTCATGCCTTCCTGGCGGGCGCGCGTCCAGACACCGCCGCCGGACCAATAGACCTGGCTGTTGACGATTTCCCCGATCATGCCGGCTTTGACCTGTTCGAGCGTTTCGAGATAGCTGTTCTGATAGTGGCGCTGGAGGCCGCAGACGACCTTGAGGTTCTTCGCATCGGCGGCCTTGGCAGCGGCGATGAACTTGCGGATGCCCGGGCCGTCCACGGCGACGGGTTTTTCGACGAAGGCGTGCTTGCCTTTCTCCACAGCATACTCGAAGTGCGTCGGGCGGAAACCGGGAGGCGTGCAGAGGAGCACGAGATCGGCGGCGTCGATGGCTTTCTGGTAAGCGTCGAAGCCGTGGAAAATGCGCTCGGCGGGGAGGTCCACGCGGTCGGGAAACTGTTTTTTCAGAGCCTCGGCGGCCTTGTTGACGTTATCTTCGAAAGCATCGGCGATGGCGACAAGCTTGGTGCC
This sequence comes from Akkermansiaceae bacterium, assembly GCA_043747935.1. Lineage (GTDB taxonomy): Bacteria > Verrucomicrobiota > Verrucomicrobiia > Verrucomicrobiales > Akkermansiaceae > Luteolibacter. The sequence continues at coordinate 34,137 of JAYTOE010000189.1, read as the reverse complement.
GGGCACGTTCAGCGACTGGGCGGCGGCTCCTGTGCCGCGACCGCCGCAACCGACGAGGGCGACCTTGATTTCGGAAGCTCCAGCTTGCGCTCGCGCAAGTCCAGGCAGGAGGGAGGCGGCGGTGATCAGCGATCCGGTTTTGAGGAAGCTACGGCGGTCGGTCGTTTCGGAATGGGGATTCATGTCGGCTTCCTTTTACACGGGGAAAGGCAGATGTCTTTCTCGTTTTTTCACCGTGATCCATGAATGGCTAGACCTGCTCGGGATTTCCTCTCGCCAACCGACCGGCTTTTCCTCCACGCTCTTCCCATGAAGAATTTCCTGCTCATTCTAATTACCCTCATCGTCCTGCTCGTGGTCGTGGGTGGCGGGGGAGCGCTGTTCTACCTCGCGAAGACTTCGGAGATGACCCGTGCCGGTGATAGCCCGCCGCCTTCCGCTCCGGTAAACAAAACGCCGCTCAGATGAGCCGCCCGTAAAGCGATCTCATCGCGCCGCGCCATTTTTCAAGGAACACGAGATCGCGCAGCGCAGTGGCGGCATCGGCTTCGCCTTTTTCGATGGCAGGGAATTGCTCTTCGCGTGATGCAATCCCCGCCTCGATCTCAGAGAGCAGATTCTTCACCTTTTCCCTGGTGCCCATCAGCCGCACCTCGGCCATGCCCTTTGCGAGCGCCGATTGCGCCGCGGTCGATGACTTGATCGCCACCTCCGCGTCGGCTCCTGTTGCCGCCACTTTCTGGAAAAAATCCACCAACTCCCCGGCGATCGTCCCGCGCGCGTCGGCCTCCACGCCTTTCACTCGCAGCCATTCACGCAGCCGTTTCGCCGGGCTTTCTAGGATATCCCGCGCCTCCCGCAGCGTGGTGAACTCCGCGTCATCGCCCCCGCCATCCGGATGCGACTCCGCCGCCCGCGCCCGGAATGCCTCGCGGATCTCCTCTTGGGAAATCACCAGCCGCACCTCCAACCCAAGACTCTCAAACGCATTCATAGGAAATGAAAGACTCCCATAACTCCGGCTCTGCATCCCCTCCGCGACTTTTGCGGCTCTGCGGTGAAAATCTTCATCGGAGTTAAGCCGCGAAACTCTCACCGCACGAGCAGGTCACCACCGCGTTCGGGTTGCTCACCTTGAAGCCGCCCTGCTGGAGGTCGTCGGAAAAATCCAGCTCGCTGCCGCTTACGAAAAGCGCGCTCTTCGGATCGATCACCACGTTCACCCCGTTGCTCGGCACGAGGATGTCCCGGTCGCGCGGCCCGTCCACCAGATCCATCTTGTATTGCAGGCCGGAGCAGCCCCCGCCGATCACCGCGATTCGCAACGCCCCGTCCGCCCTCCCCTGCTTTTCCAGCAAGCCGCCCAGATGCCGCGCCGCGTTGTCGAGCACCTTCACCAGCTTCTCGTTCCCGATCTTGTAATTCACCGCCGTCAACGCCCGAAACCTGCGACCGCTGCCTCCCCCCGTCAACCCCGCTCTACACCCCGCTCTTCCGCGCACAGAGCGCTTGGCACTCCTCCCGCCATCGCTTATGCCATATCCATGCCCGACGAGCCGGATCTTTTCGCCAACCTCCCCACGCCCGCAGCGCGTGTCGCGGAACTGCGGCGACTCATCGACCACCACAACCGCCTCTATTACACCCAGGCCGAGCCGGAAATCTCCGACGCTGAATACGACAAGCTCTTCCGCGAACTCGAAGACCTCGAAAAACGCCACCCCGCCCTGGCTGATCCCAACTCACCCACCCAGCGAGTCGGTGCGAAACCCCTCGATGGCTTTTCCCAGGTCAAGCACCCCGTCCCCATGCTCAGCATCGACGATGTGTTCGAGCTAACCGAGGAAGCATTAAAAAAACTCTCCGACGACGAAGTCAAAAAGGCAGGTGGCAGGTTTCACGAGCATGAACTCATCGCCTTTTACAAACGACTACAGAAAAACCTCGGCCGCGAGGACATCACCGTCACCATGGAGCCGAAAATCGACGGCGTGGCAGTGTCCCTTTTTTACGAAAACGGCTCCCTAAAATACGCCGCCACCCGCGGCGACGGCACCACCGGCGACGACGTCACCCAGAACGTCCGCACGATCCGCAACATCCCGCTCACCCTCAAGGAGGGGCTGCATCCTGCTGCCCAACAACCCGAGCCGGAACTCCACTTCTCCCCCCAAGCTCACATTTCCAACAGCCTCTCGGAAGATCCCACTCCATACCGCACCTCCGCCCCCGTCGGCGGAATTGACTTCGAATCCATCCTACCTTATGAAAAGCGACATGAAAGCCGAAGCAAAGATGCCACTATCTCCCCAATACCTGCGGAAGGCACGCCACAAAGCTTGGCAAGAAGGCTTGCGGAAGACATCGGCCGAAGTGATGGAGACAATTTGGCGCAACGGCTCAGACGTGAAACCCAATCCATTCTTGAATGGGGAAATCACACTCATAGAATCCTCGAAGCTCAGGGAATATCTCGCCTCTTACGGGGTTGGAAAAAGCTAGGCGGTCAATCCGAGCATACCGTTTTCCACGTCGAATCGTTGGGAAGGATCGTAAAATTCACCCTCCCTCCCAACTTCGGGGCGCAGGGTAGCATCCCTTACTTGCGCAACATCATCGCCTGCAACCGCATTTTCGGTGACGACATCTGGTTCCACGGCATCCTGAATACCGAACAGGGTCCGGCTTTCGTCATTTCCCAGCCCTACGTCGATGGCACCGAACCGACGATTGGAGAGGTGGCCGATTGGTTCACCAACCAAGGCTACGAATCAAAAGGCCACAACCGCTGGTTCCACCCGGTCACAGGCGTGGAAGTGGCCGACGCCCACACCGGCAACCTCATCAAATCCTCCGACGGCGAACTCATCCCCATCGACCTCCAAGTTCTCAAGGAAGAGATCAATCAACAATCAACAATCCACAATCATCAATCATCAATCCCAGCCACGCTGGAAATCCGCGGCGAGATCTTCATGCCGAACTCCGCCTTCGCCGCCATGAACGAGGAGCGCGACGAAGCCGGTCTCCCCACCTTCGCCAACCCCCGCAACGCCACCGCCGGAACCATCAAGCAGCTCGATCCGAAAATCGTCGCCACCCGTCCGCTCGCCTTCCTAGCCCACGGCCTCGGCGCTTACGAGGGGTCGCCGCTGGAAACGGAAACCGATTTCCATAACCTGTTAGATTCCCTGTCCATCCCGCGCAACGAACCCGTCCGCATCGCCCGCAACCTCGATGAACTCCTCGCCGGGGTGAAATTTTTCAGCCAGCACCGCCACGACATTGACCACGCCACCGACGGGGTCGTCGTGAAAGTGCTCGACCGCGCCGAGCGCGAGACCCTCGGCGCCACCTCCCGTGCGCCGCGCTGGGCCGCCGCCTACAAGTTCCTCCCCGAGCAGAGGGAAACCACCCTCCGCGACATCTCCATCCAGGTCGGTCGAACAGGCGTGCTCACCCCCGTCGCCGAGCTCGATCCCGTCCTCATCTCCGGCTCCACCGTTTCCCGCGCCACCCTCCACAACCAAGACGAGATCACCAAAAAAGGCATCTACATCGGCGCGAAAGTTCTCGTCGAGAAAGCGGGCGAGATCATCCCTGCCATCGTCAAGGTCATCGACCCGGATCCTGCGCAAAAGACTTTTTCCCTCTACGATTTCGTCGCCGGGAAATGCCCTTCCTGCCAAGCGCCCATCACGCAGGAAGAAGGCTTCGTCGCATGGCGTTGCACGAATTTCGAGTGCCCCGCGCAAGCCGTCACCGCCATCTCCCACTTCGCCGCCCGCAAGGCGCTCGACATCGACGGGCTCGGCGGAACCGTCGCCGAAGCCCTCGTCCGCCACGGCCTCGCCTCAAGTCCGCTCGACCTCTTCTCCCTCACCGAGGCAACCCTGGCCAACCTCAACCTCGGCACCGAGGAATCGCCGCGACGCTTCGGTGAAAAGAACGCCGCCAAGGTCATCGCCGCGCTCGAAGCCTCCCGCTCAAAACCCCTGAACAAATGGCTCTTCGCCATGGGCATCCGACAGCTCGGCGAATCCGCTGCGAAGGAACTGAGCAGGCTTTTCAAGGATCTCAATGATGTCGTGAATAATCCTTTGCTTGCTAAGATCGCGGAGCGAGGGATCAAAGATGCTTGGTTGAAATTAAATCCCATTAAGCCAAAGAAACCCATCAGCGCAGAAGAAAGCCAACGACGTGCGAAAATAGCTTCGAGTTACAAACCGATAGTCAAAAATCTAACCGATGAGTTGGCTCAGTTTTCCATCAGCCCGGAACTGGGCGGAGTTGCGGCTCAAAACACGATCGATTATTTCCAATCAGAAGCAGGCAAGCAGGTATTGGGCAAGCTAACGACACTCGGGATGAATCCGCTTTCCGAAAACTACACACCGACTTCATCCTCGGCCACTGGCATGCTTGCGGGAAAAATATTCGTGATAACAGGAACCTTATCGGAACCCCGCGAGCATTTTCAGGATTTAATCGAGTCACACGGCGGGAAAGTTTCTTCCTCCGTTACGAGCAAGACGGATTTTCTTCTCGCAGGCGAGAATGCCGGTTCAAAAGCGAAGAAAGCCGAGGAACTCGGAGTGAAAAAGCTCACTGAGGACGATCTAACAAAAATCCTATTACAATGAGGCGTTACATTTTTGATGAGGTCGATTTGGCCGAGATTCGGATCTTTGGGCGTGAGTTCATCTTCACAGGTAATTTTTCATGTGGAAGCAAGAAGGAGCTTATGGATCGCACCAATGGGCTTGGGGCGAGCGCAAAGTCCGCGAACCCGACGAGAGATACGGACTACGTGGTGGTTGGATCCAAAGGCTCGGAGCAATGGGCATTTTCCGGCTTGGGCCGCAAAGTCGAGCATGCCCTCAAACTCAGAGAAGGATCCTGTAAACTCAGGATCATCCGTGAGGAAGCCTTTATCGAAGCCTTGGACAGTATCGATAAGACTTCCGCCATCAGTGATTGATAAATTCACCTGCGCCCCCCCCAAAAAGCTCCGCAACGCGATCCAGCCCGGTGACGTGGATTTTTTCCGTAAGGGGGTAGCTGCCCGCCCCCGGACAGATGATGTCCAGCCGATCCAATCCGAGGCAATCCAGCGCGAGTTTCTGCGACGCGGTCACGCCGGGACGGTCGGTGTATTTGACCTCGAATCCATGCCGCTTTCCGTCCTTTACCAGCAGCAGATCAAGCTCCCCCTGGCTATGCACGCCCCAGAAATAAACCTCCTCCTCACCCGCGCCGCTCAGCCGTATCGTCTGCTCCAGCGCGAAGCCCTCCCATGAAGCTCCGAGCTTCGGATGCACCACCATCGCCGCCATGTCCGGGATACCGAGCAGGTGATGGAGGATGCCCGTGTCGCGGAAATACAGCTTGGGCGTTTTGACCTGGCGTTTTCCTAGATTCTCAAACCAGGGAGCCAAGCGCCGCACCATGAAAGTGCCCGTCAGGATATCAAGGTATCGCCGCACCGTGGTGTCTGCCACGCCGAGGCTTTTCCCTAACTCCGAGGCGTTGAAAGTCTGGCCGTGGTAATGCGCCAGCATGGTCCAAAACCTGCGCAGCGACGCCGCCGGAACCTGTATCCCCAGCGCTGGGATATCCCGCTCAAGGAACGTGCGGATGTAGTTTCCACGCCAGCGCCAACTGTCCTCCTCGCTCTCCGCGAGAAAGGAGGAAGGGTATCCCCCACGCATCCATAGCCGCTCCCAATCCGCCGTCTCCGCTAGCCCGAACGGTGTCACCTCCACGAACCCGATCCGCCCGGCGAGAGTCTCCGCTCCCTGCCGGATCAAATCCCGGGAAGCACTGCCAAGGATCAGAAAGCGCGTGTCGCTCCCCTTCCTGTCCACCAGCACCCGCAACACCGGAAACAGCTCAGGCCGGAGCTGGATCTCATCGATTACCACCAACCCGCACAACGGCTCCAGTGCCAGTTTCGGGTTCCGCAAACGCTCCACGTGCGCGGGATCCTCCAGATCGAAGTAATTCAGCCCCGAATCAAACGGCAGTCCCGATATCTCGGAAAATTCCCGAGCCAAGGTGGTCTTACCCGCCTGACGCGGCCCCAGAAGCGCCACCACTTTCGATACGCGCAGCTCCGCGGAAACCTTTTCCATCAATGATTGCCGATTCACTCCGGCTTACTACTATGAAAATCCGGCGGAGTCTACCGAATTTTCATATACTGAAATGAACTGCAAAAAAACCAGAGTCCTAAAGGGGTTGAATCGGAGCTTTTTTTACTACTCCAGCCACTTCACCCCGAAGATCTGCTCGACCTCCATCTCTCCGCCCGCCTCGGGAATCGTCTCCATCGATTTCTTCCATGTCACAGTGCATCGCTTGCCCACAAAGTCCTCCGGTTTTTCCAGCACGGCATCCACCGAGGGCTCCTGTTTCAGAATGAAAAACGAAACCTCCTCACCTTTCCTGTCCTTCATCCTCCAGTGGAAGTAGTCGCCTTCCTCGATGCCCAAAAACACCCCCGTCATCTCAGCCGCCACGACCGCCACGGGCTTCTTATCGAATGCTGCGACAAAAATTGCGCTTACCTCCTTCAGTCGGGCGTCCTCATACTGGAAATCCTCTGACTTGGGTGAAACGGGCTGTTTGTCGGAACCCAGCCATTTGAAAAGAGCCCCGTTTTTGAAATAAAAGCGATTCTCAACCTGCGCACCTTGTTTGCCATCTTCCGCCGCCGCCGCATAGTGCCGGAAGACAAACAGCAGCGCACCATCCTTGAAGTAATACTCCTCGCTGCCGTCGCCATCCTCACCGGGCACCCGCGCCACAATTTTCCTAAGATCGTCGCCCTCGCGCCATCCCTTGAGTTCGAACCCGAGTCCATCCACCTCCGTCGTCACGACGGCTTCTTTCATCTTACCTGCCGACTCTTGGATCTCCGCATAAACTTTCCGATGCACTGCGGTGTCTTCCTGAGCAATTACCTGCCCGGCAAAAGGCAGGCAAAATAGGAGAGTAGGGAATAATAGTTTTTTCATGATTCGATTTGGTAAAATTGATCTCAGTTTAGTTAGGGTAAATCATTCATTCACCGGCCATCGCTTCGAGTTCCTCGGCATCCGGCATCAAGACTTTTAGTAGCAACTGCGCATCCTTATCATCGAGCGCCTGGAATTCAAAGTGGAACCTCTCCCACTTCTCCCGCATCACCTTTTTGTGTGGCTTCCACATCGCTTTCATCTCCGGCTCTGAGTCCTCGGAAATTTTCGCCTTAGCAATGACATTCTCCAGTTTGCCCCACTCTGTGAGCGTTTCCACCGTTGCGTTACCAGGCTTCAAAGGCATCCGCTTTGCCAACTCAGCGAGTGTATCCTCGATCTCCGCGAGGCTGCGTGATTGTGCATGAGCCCACATCGTTCCGCCGCCTGATACGTAATACATCCCTTCATACCAAGCGTTCAACCACTCCTTTGATGCCTCGCGGAAGATATCAAGATCCATTACAAGCCCCAGATCCTTCGAACCCAACTTCTGCTCTGTCTGCATTCGTTTGGCGGTCGCGTAGTAAACTGCTGCAGCGTCGAGCCCCGCCTCGCTTTCATCTCCCCGCTTTGCCGCAATACCTTCCGGACCAAGCTTCAAAGCCTCCTCGAGCGGAATCGCCAGCGCGGCGGGTTCCTGAGCTTGGAGTATTGGAACGGCAATCAAGGATGCTAGTAATGCGATACGAATGGTATGTGTTTTCATGGTTGGTGTAATTTTATTCTATCAGGAAAGAAGTGGAAGGCTTTCGTGTTTAGTCACGAATTTCGGTCGCCACGCTGGGCTGCGTCGCGTGCTCAAGCAGCCGCTTGGAGACCGCACCTGGCTTCGCCTCCGCCATGTGGATCTCTGGCACTTCGCCAAAGAACGAAAACAAATAATTCTTACCGTCCGGCAGCCAGCTTGGATCCGCTCCTTCCACCCCTTTGGCCGTCAAGCGTGTAAACTCTCCGGTTTCCAGATCGACTAGGAAAATGGCTGTTGGCGGATATTCCTGCTCCGGTCCCGGCGGCACTTCCATCGCCACGAGTGCAGATTTTCCGTCGGGGGAGACCGCCAATTTGCTCGCGGAATTCAGCCCCTCCACTTTTTCGGGCTGCGGGATTTCCTTCACAACCGGTTTGCTCCAGTCCTGCACGTCCACCCAAAACAATTTCTCCATATCCTGGCACAACAGACGTTTCCCATCAGGAGACCATGCGTGAGAGGATACCTTTACAGGCAGCCCCTTGAGCATTCGGAATCCGCCTCCCTCGACATTCACTTGGCCGACCACCCAGTCATCCGTCAAAAAGTGATCAAAGGTCAGCGTCTTTCCGTCCGGACTCCACTGCGGGGCGTAGCTGTTATCTCCGGGAATGCCAGCCACCCTCCGTTTCTTCCCGGTTGCCACCTCTCCCACGGCGATGAAACGCGCCCCCTCGGAGTCCATCTCCGTGTAGGCGATCCATTTTCCATCCTGACTCACACAAGGATCCACCCCCTCAAACAGCAAAGGCTCCTGCCCCTCCTTGCCCGGCAGTGTCACCACGCCCACCTCAGACTCCCGCTGAAACCCGATCGTTTGCGCCGAAACAGCCGCCACGCAGGCTAGATTCAGGCTCGCCAAAATCACTATTCTAACAAAATTAAGAGGAATCATGGAAATCACCTTGGATGCGAGATGCATCAAGTCAAGGCGAAGCTCGTGACGGCTTTTTCACCCAAGGAATTTTTATCCATGACCGTGCGGAAATCGGTTCAGCTCTCGAAGTAGGTGTATCCGCCCAAGCCGTCGCGGTAGAGATCCATGATTTCCTTGCGCTCCTTGGGGGAGATGCGGCCGTCGTTGACGGCTTGCTCGGCGAAGGAGCGGAATCTTGAGACGAGTTCCTTGGGATCGAACTCCACGTAGCTGAGCACGTCCGCCACGGTGTCGCCTTCGACCTCGTGGGTGTAAACCGGCTTGCCCTTTTCGAGGTGGACGCCGACGACGTTGGTATCGCCCAAGAGGTTGTGGAGATCGCCGAGGGTTTCCTGATAGGCCCCGACCAGGAACACGCCGAGGTAGTAGGGTTCATCCGGTTTGAAATCGTGGAGCTGGAGGGTTTTCGCGACGTCCTCTTTATCGATGAAGCGGTCGATCTTGCCATCGCAATCGCAGGTGATGTCGGCGAGGACGGCGCGGTGCTTGGGTCGCTCGCCGAGGCGGTGGATGGGCATGACGGGGAAGAGCTGGTCGATGGCCCAGGAGTCGGGAAGCGATTGGAACAGGGAGAAATTCCCGTAGTAGAAATCGGCGAGGCCGTTGGAGAGTTCGACGAGATCCTCGGGGACATCGTCCATGTCTGAGATCATGCCCGAGATGCGGGTGAGGATGTGCCAATACCATGCCTCGGCGAGACCGCGCTCGCGGAGGGTGGCGGCGCCGTAGATGAACATGGCCCGCACCTGGTCGCGGTAATAGACCGCGTCGTTGAGGGATTCCTGGAGGTTCTTGCGGCTGAGGGTCTTGTTGACGTGGAAGAGGTTGGTGAGGTTCTGCGGGGCCTTTTCCGGCATGACCGGTTCCTTGTCCGTGGTCTGGGCGGAGGTCACGTCGAGGATGTTGAAAACGAGGACGGAGTAGTAGGAAACCACGGCGCGGCCGGACTCGGAGATGAGGTTCGGGTGTTTCACGCCGACCTTGTCGCACTGCTGGGCGACGACCTCGACGATGTCGGTGCAGTATTCCTGGATGGAGTAGTTACAGGAGGAGGCGAAGTTCGTGTGCGAGCCATCGTAGTCCACGGCCATGCCGCCGCCGATGTCGAGGACGCCCATGGGCGCGCCCTCCTTGACGAGATCGCAATACATGCGGACGGCCTCGGTGCAGCCCTCGCGGATCGCGGCGATGTTGGGAATCTGGCTGCCCTGGTGGTAGTGCAGCATTTTCAGGCAGGGCAGGTGACCGCTGGCCTTGAGGGAATCGACCACGTCGATGACCTGCGCCGCATTGAGGCCGAACACGGATTTGTCGCCGGCGGATTCCTGCCAGTGGCCGGAGCCTTTGGTGGAAAGCCGGATGCGGATGCCGAGGTTGGGGAGGATGCCGATTTTCCGCGAGCGCTCGAGGATGAGATCAAGCTCGCTGGGCATCTCCAGCACCAGCATGATCTTCATCCCCATTTTCTGGGAGTGCAGGGCGAGGTCGATGAATTCCTCGTCCTTGTAGCCGTTGCAGATGATGTATGCCTCGGGGTCGTGCATGTGCGCGAGGGCGGCGATCAACTCGGGCTTGGAACCAGCCTCAAGGCCGTAGTGATACTTTTTCCCGAACTCGGAGATCTCCTCGATGACCTGCCGCTGCTGGTTGACCTTGATCGGGTAAACGCCCCGGTAGTTGCCTTGGTATTTCGTGACGCGGATCGCCTCGCGGAAGGCCTCGTTGATCTCGGTGATGCGGGAATGCAGCAGGTCGCGGAAACGCAGCAGCACAGGCAAATGCGTGCCCCGGTCGCGCAGGCCTTCGATCACATCGTGGAGGGAAACCTGGGCGTCGCCGTCCTTGTCGGCGAGCTTGACGGTGACATGGCCGTCATCGTTCACGCCGAAAAAACCGTGCCCCCACGAGTCCACACCGTACAGCTCTGAGGATTTCTCGGGAGTCCAAGAAGGGCGGATTTTGGGTTTCGTAGGCTTGGCGGGCAGGGCTGCGGTAGGCGGAATCACGCGCGGAACTTACACGCCGGTGCGCAAGTTTCAATGGGATTCAGGGAGAGGATATCAGGGGGTCGCCGGGCGCGATTCCCCGGAAATGCCGGAGGTTCAGGGTGTAGAGTTTTTCGCAGCCCGCTTTCCTCGCCCCGCAGAGGTGGAGGGCGTCGTAGATCGCGCCGCTGGAGAGGCCGGAATCAGCGGTGATTTTCATCGCGTCCCGATAGTCCTTCGCGGTCAATGGAACGAGACGGAAGTTTGACAGGACGGAGTGCTCGATGATCCGGCTTGTTTCATGCGGGGTGAGTTTCGGCGTGATGGGCAGGGCGGTGAGAGTCGCGTAAAGCTCGGCCATGCCGTGTGTGGTGAGGTGTCCTTCAATCTCATTCCGGTGGACTGCCAGCAGGCGTGGGAAAGCCAGGGAATGGTGAGGGTGCTGCTTCAGGAGGGCAGCGACGAGGACAGATGTGTCGAACAAGGCTTTCATGGCTCAGAATCCACCGAGTTCGCGCGCCCTTGCCGCGCGTTGGGTTTCCAGGAAATCGCCGGTATCCCAGATTCCCGACGGAACCTCGCTGGAACATACCAGCAGTCCCTCGGAGAACTCCACTGAAGACGCAGGGACGACGGGGCGCAGATGGATGCCATCGGGATCGACCGTGACTTCGAGTTGATCGCCGGTTTTCAGCGCGAAGCGGTCACGCAGTGTTTTCGGAACAACCACACGGCTCATTTTATCCAATGTGAGTTTCATTGGCAGAGAAAATGGCATCTGGCAGAGAAAATGTCAAATTGTGAAGTGTGGCGTATCGCTGGTGAGCATGAGGTTGCCGTGGGTATGAGGCACCGGATTCGGCGCGGTCGCTTTTTCTCATCCCGCCTTATCCCGTAAATGCGGTCTTGTGATGGTATCTGTGCCTTGCGATACAGTTGTTAGATGGTTCTGCCTGGCGGCCATCATGCGTCGCCGTTTCGATGGATGATTGACCCGGGAGCCAAATGCGGCGAAACACCTTAGCGGAATTACCGCGCATTCATCCGCAGTGAAATCCTTCCTTACAGCTCCCTTTTCCCGATTCCCAAGTCCTTGCCGACTGACCGGGATCTTGCCGCTCGTGCTATGCCTCGTGGCTCCGCTTCATTCCGCCGAGATCGAATACCGCCTCGCCACTTGGTGGAAACCCGAACTGATATCCATCGACCACCGCCTTGCTACGATTCACAAGGAAATCCAGGGACTGCCCCAAATGCCGGACATGGATGCCCGCGGCACCCACGGATTTCACTCGAATTTCACGCTCGATTCGGAGTCCAACTGGCTCCGCATCGATTGGGCGGAACCACGGGAAATCGAGGCCGTTGCTCTCATCCCCTCCCGCCTCACCACCCAGAGCGGTGACATGTCGAATTACGGCTTGCCCCATCGCCTGAGGATCGAAGCCGGCCTGCCGGGAAAGGACGAACCCGTCATACTCTCGGAAGTGGCGGACTCCCGTCTAGCCACCCGTCGCGGCGAGCCGCTTTTCATCGAGTTTCCTCCCGTGCGGGTTCTCTGGCTGCGCCTTGTTCCGGTCGATCTGCCCACCTTGCCGGGCAAACTCGTCCGCTTTTTCTCTGCCGCCGAAGCACTCGTCTTCGAGGGCGAGAACAACATCGCCCCTCAGGGGAATCTCTCCGCCCACTTTAGCATAGACGGCGAATCTGGCTGGAACCTCCGCTATCTGACCGATGGAAAATCACCGCTCGGACCGCCTGAATTGCCCCAGCCGTCGGACAGCTTGGGATGGCATGCCGACTTCGCTTCCAGTCAAGACACCATCGCATGGGCCGAAATCGATCTGGAAGCCCTCCGCCACATCGATGCCGTATGCCTCATCGCCGCCAAGGGCGACTCGCCCGTAAAGGGGCCGGGCTTCGGTTTTCCGGTGCGCTTCCAAATTGAAACAACCGACACCCAGGAGGGCGACGAATCCTGGCAAACGGTATGGGAAAGCGGGCCGGATCCGTTTCCCAATCCCGGCTACAATCCGGTGACGCTTTCCTTCCCGGAAGTCCAGGCGCGCCGTGTCCGTCTGCTGATCCGCGAACAGCACCAACCCGACATCCTCACCACCCCGCGCATCCTGCTCTCCGAGTTCGAAGTGCTCGAAGGGAACACCAACCACGCCCTTGGCAGGCCGGTGCGGACAACGGACGCATTGGCCTCTCGCCCCCATGACTCGAAGCGTGTCTAGAGCTCTGCCGGACTGACCGACGGACACTCGTCCACCGGCCGTCTCATGCCAACACGTCCCTGGATCGGACAGCTGGCTACGCGTTTCGAGCTTGAAACCGAACAGCGCTCCCTATTTGTAAAGTGCGCCCGAATCCTCCGCGAAACCCGCGCCGCCGCCCTGATCGGTGCCTTCGCCTTCCTTGCCACCGTGATCATCGGCCTCCTCTTCTGGCAGATCCGCATCCGCCTGGCCGCCCGCCGGCACATCCACTCCCTCCGCCGGAGAATCGCAGGAGATCTCCACGACGAAGTCGGCTCCAATCTGGCCACCATCTCGCTTCTCGCCGAGATCAACTCCAGCCAGCCGGACGCCGGTTCCGCCGCCGATATCAGCCGCCTCGCCCGCGAATCCTCGCTCTCGCTTCGCGAAATCATCGATTTCACCCTCGTCCCCAAGCGTATCCGCAAGCCGCTGCCCGAACGCCTCCGCGAAATCGCAGACGTGATGCTGCGCGGCATCGTTTGGGAATTCACCGAGTCCGGCACGCTTGAACTCGATCTCGAAAAGCGCCGCAGCCTGGTCTTTTTCTTCAAGGAAGCGCTCCACAACATCATCCGGCACGCCGAAGCGAGCCATGTCGAATTGCGTCTCGAAGTCGGAGGCGGCTTGGCGGTGCTCCGTGTTTCCGACGACGGTGTGGGCCTTCCGGAAAGTGCGGACTCCGCTGATTGCCTCCGCACCTTGAAACAACGCGCCGATGCTCTGGACGGACGTCTCGATGTTCGCAGTTCCCCCGGCCGTGGCACCCATCTCGAACTCACTTTCCCGCTCCGAACGCCATGAAACCCACAGCATCCCTGAACGTCTGCCTCATCGAGGATCACCAGGATTACCGCCGCGCCCTCCAGCTTGCCATCCGCAACAGCTCGCACCTGCTTTGCGACCTGTCGTTTTCCTCGATCGAGGCATGCCTCGCCGCAGCGAGCGGTCGGCACGTCGATGTCATCCTGCTCGACCTCGGCCTGCCCGGCATCCATGGCGTCGCGGGCATCCCGCAGCTCCGCGAGGCCTTTCCCGATGCCAAAATCCTCGTGCTCACCGTTTATGATCACAAGCCGGTCGTGCTCGAAGCCCTCGCCGCCGGAGCCAGCGGCTACCTGCTCAAGGCGGATCAGATCCCGACCATCCTGCGTGGCATCGACGAGGTTGTGGCCGGTGGTGCCCCCCTCAACAGCCAGATCGCCCGCATGATCCTCACCACGTTCAGCGCCGTCCGGCCCGCCACTCCGGAAATCGACCTGACCGAGCGTGAACGCGAAACCCTCGGATTGCTCGCCAAGGGGTTTATCAAAAAGGAAATCGCGGACCAGCTCGGCGTGTCCTATCACACCGTGGACACCCACGTCCGCAACATCTACGGCAAGCTCCAGGTCCACAATCTCTCCGGCGCGGTCGCGAAGTCCATGCAACTCGGGTTGATCTGAGCATGCCCCCTGTCCCGTGAACGCGGGATAGTCGGCATCCGGACAATGGTTCATGGATACTTGTTGCTGAACATGAATTTCATCACCCGAATTTGCCTGCTGGCATGCGTAGGCCTCGCCCCCCTCGTTCACTCATCCGCCGCGGAGGAAACGGCCTGGCCGTTCTTCGCTTTTGACAACGGGGTAGGTCGCGGCGTGTGGTCGGCTGCCAGGCAGGCGGAAACGGTCAGGAATCTCGGTTATGAGGGCATTCATTTCAACTACACCCATCCCAAGGACTTCGCCGCCAAGCTCTCGGCCTGCCGTGCCGCCGATGTCCCGATTCATGCGGTTTATATCTACACTTTCGTGGATCAGCCCGGAAAATCCTACGACCCGGGCATCAAGGAAATGATCCGCATGTTGAAAGGCTGCCAGACCATCATCTGGATGACCCTCCGTGACGGCGTCCGCGGCAAGCAGGACGCCGAGGCCGCCGGAGTGGTCCGCGAGATCGCCGCCCTTGCCGCCGAGTCCGGGCTCAAGGTTTCGCTCTATCCGCATGCCGGATTTTACGTGGCGACCGCCGAAGACGCCGTGCGCATCGCCAAGGCGGTCGATCTCCCCAATGTCGGTGTCTCCATCAACCTCTGCCACGAACTTTTCGCCGGCAATGGCGAGCGCCTCGCGGTGTTTTCCTCGGCCAATCTCGGGGCGGGTGATTTCGATTCCAGCGTCGGGCTTTCCAGCTCCAAGACTTATTTCAATGCGGTGAATATAGAAGGCGGCGCATTGACGATCAATGGCGTTAACTTCGAGGGGAGCGCCGGAGGCAATCCGTCTGGCACGGGATACGCGATCAGTGGAGTCGGTGCCACCTTTGGACCCACCGGCGGGACAAACCATGTTGGTGGCCAACTCGGCTCGCTGCTGAATAATTTCATCTACAATGGAAACCTCGGAGCCTTGACGCTCTCGGGTCTGACGCCGGGCCAGACCTACTCGCTGGCATTCTACAACCGTTCGTGGAGCGGCCCCGGCGGCCGGGCACAGAATATCACATCAACGAGCGGAGCCACCACATCCTTCGAACAAGACCCTGAAGCCCCCGGCAATGGCAATCTCCTGCGTTACACCTTCACCGCCAGCGGCACCACCGAGGCGGTGAATTTCACGCCACCGGCCGGACAAGGTACGATGCACTTCTACGGCTTCTCCACAGAGCAGGTTTTTAATAACACACGGACGAGCGGGACGGACTGGACGACGGCAAATTGGTCGGTCGGCGTGCCGAACGCTGCGGGCGCGAACGCGGACTTCACCGCCTAGGCTTCGCCAACAACCTTCAACCTCGACGACGCGCAGACGGTGGGCCATGTGCGCTTCAACGGAGCAAATGCCTGGACGCTCTCCGGCGCTAACACGCTGACGCTGGAGGCGGACATCGGCGGCGTATCGGCACTTTCCACCACGAGCGGATCGCACACCATTTCCGCTCCGGTGACGTTCAACAGCGACGTGCTGAAAACCGGAGCGGGCACCCTGACGCTCTCCGGAGCGATCACGGACAACGGCAAAAACGTGACGCTTGGTGCCGGCACTCTCGAGATCGCCAATGGCGCGGATCAATCTCTGAGCGGCGTGATCTCCGGCGGAGGATCACTCGCCAAATCGGGAGCGGGAACTCTGACTCTGACCAACCGGGAAACCTACACCGGCGACACCGTGATCAGCGGAGGCACCTTAAAGCTGCAAGCCCCGGCAGCAGCGGTGGTGGGGACGGCGTCAGTCGCGAATTTCAACGGCTACACCTACAACGCTGCGGCAAATAATTTGATCACCGGACTCGCGCCCAGCGCCACCAACAATGGTGCGGCAGGCGTGGAAGGCACCGGACCGGCTACCGTGCTGACCGACGGTGCGATCCCGGCCTTCAGTTTCGCGACTGCCTATACTGTGGGCAATAACGCGTCTCTGACTTACTCCCTTGGCTCCTCACCCACGGGCTACGACCTCACGACGGTTAATCTTTTCTCCGGCTGGCAGGATCCCGGACGAGCCAACATCACCCTCACCGATATCAGTTACTCGACCGTCGCCGATCCGGGGACCTTCATCGCCATCGTGGGCTCCGGTATCAACTACGGTGGCGTTGGATCCGCGAATCTCTCTTCACTCAATGCCGTGGGAGGTGTCCTCGCAACGGGGGTCGCCTCGGTCCGCTTTAACTTTGGAGGGCAACAGAATGGCCACGTCGGCTATCGCGAGTTGGAAATCGTCGGCGCGGCGAGCGGGGGTGTCCTGCCGATCGGAACAGCCGTGCAGATTGCCAGTGGAGCCTCGCTAGATCTCAACGGAGTCACCCAGACGATCGGTTCTCTGGCAGACCCCGGCGGCGAGAACATGGGCCTGCTGTTCCGCGGCGGCACGCTGCAATACACCGGTTCTACCGCACAGAGCACGAATCGGGCGATCCGCATCAGCACCGTCGGCGGCGCAACCATCGACGCCTCCGGCAGCAATCCCGCCGCCACCCTCAGCTTCACCGCAGCTTCGTCTCCGAATTTCTTCGAATTCCCCGGTAACCGCAGCCTGACCCTCACCGGCACCAATACCGGCGACAACACCTTCGCCATGGCCATCCAGAATGCCGGCGGGCGGACCAGCCTCACTAAGAACGGCACCGGCTCTTGGATACTAAGCGGTGCCAACGACCACTCCGGCATTACCTCGCTCAACGCCGGCACGCTCCGCATCACCACCAGCGCGGGTCTCGGCGAGGGCGGTTTCTCTGGGGATACACTGACCAACATCAGCAACAACGCGGCGCTCGAACTGCAGGGAAACCTCACCATCAACGAACACTTCCACATGCAGGGCGCGGGTCCGACCGGCCAGGGTGTGCTGCGCAGCATCAGTGGCAACAGCTCCCTGACTACGAACTTCGCCCTGGATAGCGACTCCACCTTCGGCGTGGACTCCGGCACTCTAACCATTTCTGCGACAATCTATCACGATAGCGGTGCCCACGCCCTCACCAAGGTCGGTTCGGGCACCTTGGAGCTTTCCGGCAATAACACCTACGCTGGGAATACCACCGTCTCCGCAGGCAAATTGGTAATCAACGGCAACATCTCCACCAGCGCACTCACGACCGTTGCTTCCGGAGCGACTCTCGGAGGATCTGGAACCGTCGGCAAGGCCGTCATCAACGGTATCCTCGACATTGGAAACAGCCCCGGTCAGATGATTTTCACCGATACATTGGCACTCGCGGGCAGCACGATCATGGAAGTCGATGGCACTGCGGGTGCTGGAGTCGCTGGTGGCCATGATTTCGCCAACCTGACAGGTGCCGGAGCCGCGGGTGTTCTCACCTACGGCGGCACGCTGACCCTCGACCTGGGTCTCATTTTCGGCGCCGGAACCTACTCTTGGAACCTGTTCGGCATGGCCAGCGAGACGGGAACCTTCACCGGCATCACTCTCGCCGACCAGTATTCCGGCACTCTTCTGGATACCGACCTCGACGGCATCTGGGATCTCACCAGCGGCAGCAACACCTGGCAGTTCACCGAGTCCACCGGAGTTCTTGGTCTCTCCGTGATCCCCGAGCCGAACGTCGCCGCCCTACTCGCCAGCCTAGGCATAATCTCCCTGCTTCGCCGCCGCCGTTAAGGGTGGCGGAGGGACCCCGGCGCGACCGACAGCGTGAAAAGCAGCATTCCAATATCTGTAAGCAGAGGTAATGGAATCTTCGGTCCGTTTAAAGGTCGTCAAATAGCTCGGAGGATTCCATGATCCAAGCTACCCTGATCAATGCACGGGGCTAGAAGAATTTCATCGGCTACCGCATCAGAAGACAATACAAAGTCTTTACAGGAATAAAATGAAAACCATTTTCAAAAAAAAGACGCCGAAAGGCTTCGCGTTGGTCGTCACTCTCTCGCTGCTGATCTTGTTGACGGTGCTCGCGGTCGGCTTGCTCAGCCTGTCCAGCGTGACACTGCGTTCCTCCAGCCAAGCCGAGTCAATGTCCGTCGCCAAGGCCAACGCCCGGATGGCGCTGATGCTCGCCATCGGTGACTTGCAACGTCAGACTGGCCCGGACACCCGCGTCACCGCCCGGGCGGATGTGCTCGACGAGGCCAACCCACCCGTTCTCGGCGCATGGAAAAGCTGGGAAGGCACGAATCACGAGCAGACCGTCAACTTTGCAGGAAGGCCAGTTTCCCCAGGCGATTACAAGTCCAAGAAGGAGAGTCGTTTTCTCTCTTGGTTGGTCTCCGGACAAAACACAAGCACCGTTCCAAATACGAGTCCGGCTGCAAATAAGGTCACCTTGGTGGGTGCTGGCTCCGTGGGTGCGGGAGCGGCCCGCGAGAAACTCCAGATCAACCTTTTGCCCTCGGAAATCAAAGTCTCCGGCAAGCCCGGCTCCTTCGCCTGGTGGGTCGGCGGAGAAAATCAAAAAGCCCGCATTCCCAAACCTCACAGCCCCGCCAACGATACTGTGGCCGGTTGGTCCGAGCTGTCCAAATCGCACTCGGCAGTCGATACCGAACCATTCCGAATGGAGGATTTGCTGGTTGACGCCACCCCGGCGTCAAAAGCCATCAGTCACCTGCAGACCGATCTGATCGCCGCGAAAAAAGGCACACTTTCCGCCTCCAGCGAGTTTTTCCATGACCTTTCCGCCTCCTCAGTCGGGCTGCTCACCAACACCGCCACCGGCGGCTGGCGCAAAGACCTCTCCCTGCTCACGGAAAAATAGGCGAGTGTTCCAATAACAAACCAACCGTTTTTTCGCGTCGCACCCGGCAAAGATATTTTATTCAATATTCCTGCCAGCAGTGGCAACTACCGCCCGGACAAGTCCCTCATCTATCCATGGTCTGCCTACCGCGGCGGCAACAACATTCCGATCTACGAACACGGTGCCGTCAGCAGTTGGGAAAATCTCAGCAATTGGGCGACTATGTACAAAAGGGTTCACGGAATTCGTTTCCGGCAAGATTCCGCTTCCGAACCGATCCTATCTCCCGATCCCGGCCGACAACGCCGCCGCCTCAACCACCACTGGTGCCGATGCGCTCTTCACCAATCACGCAGACAAGCCGGACTCCTGGAAATCCATCGCCTCCCGCCTGGAAGTCGTGGGCATGTTCAACGTCAATTCCACCTCGGTCACCGCGTGGCGCGCACTCCTGGGTCATGCCCGCAACCACAAGACCCCGTACGTCACAAGCACCGCCAACGCTGTTTCCGGAAAAGAAAACTACGCATTCTCCCGCTTCGCCGTCGCCGGCGATACCGATGCCAAATCCATCAGCTCCTCCGGGGCGTTCTCGAAATGCGCGGAATACGCCGGCTACCGCAAACTCGACGACAAGACCCTCGACCGCTTCGCCGAGGAAATCGTCAAACAAATCCGCAAACGCGGGCCATTCCTCTCGCTAGCCGAGTTCGTCAACCGCCAGCTCACCGCCGCTAACGATCCCGAAAAAAGAGCTCTCGCCGGGACGATCCAAGCCGCCTTGAACGCCCTCGAAAAAGACCCCTCTGTCAATCCATACTCCGTCCTGCAAGCCGGCTCCAAAGCCTCCACCGCCAACCCGCCATCTGCCGTAAATGCTGGTTACAAGTTCCCCGCTGCCGCTGTAGGCTACAATGCTTACGGCCTCCCCGGCTGGACTCGCCAGGCCGATGTCCTGCGCCCCATCGCCCCCATACTATCCGCCCGCGACGACACCTTCACCATTCGCGCTTATGGCGATGCCCGCGACTCCAGCAACAACATCCTGGCCCGCGCCACCTGCGAAGCCGTCATCCGCCGCACCCGGGAGTACGTTGATCCCATAGACGCCGCCGAACTCACCACTCTGCCGACTTCCGCGATCAACATCACCTTCGGCAGACGTTATCAGATTGCCTCCTTCCGCTGGCTTTCCCCAACGGAAATTTGAAGCATTCCATCCCCAATCCACCCTTGGTTCATGTATCTCCGCCTCTTCATCCTGCTGCTCTCCTCCCTCGTGGCTCAAGCTGCCGACGAGACTCCCAGAACATGCCGTATCCTGTTTCTGAACGCACCCGCCGACGGGCCGGAAAAGCTCCATCTCTTCGACGGTATATCCTCTCAGGAAGTGGAACTCACCCGTATGAGTTTTTCCCCGGTTTACAAGATCCCTTCCGGCGATCTGACACTCGCTTTGCTGACCAATCCGCCAGTTCCGAAAGCAGGCGAGGATCTTGTGATGCCGCCAAACGCGCCCCAAGCCGCCCTCGCCGCAGCGATCTCGGACTTTTACCTGATCGTCACCAGCGATCCCAAAAATAAAATCGCCCCGGTGAAATTCCAAATCGTCAGCGCCAACGCAAAAAGCTTCAAGCCCGGCCAGCAGCTATGGTTCAACCTCACCGAAAACACCATCGGCGGTGTCCTTGGGACACAGAAATTACTGATTAAACCCCAGTCCCGGAACATTATCGACGCGCCCGTCTCCAAACAGGAAGAATACCACGTCAAGATTCAGTTCAAGTCCCCCGATAACCAGCGCGTCGAGCCGCTGTGCGAAACCAACTGGAGCCACGATCCCCAGAACCGCTCGGTTTTTTTCGTGATCGATGACGGCAGCTTACTGCCGCGCATCCTCGGCATCCCGGATTTCCGATCCAAAGAGGATTCAAATCCGTAGATGCGTTCTGAACATGATTGATCCTGAAAGGAAATTTGCTCTGCCAGATCTCAAGGAAATCAGATAGGGGATGGTGAACCAGATGATGCGAAAATCATCATGTCTGACATCGCGATTTTCATTTTTGCCGGATTTTCCGCGGATTCGGCTTTGCCGGGAGTCTTCCGGCGGTAATAGCTCGGAGATGAATTTCACTTCTGACAACTGGTCGGGCGTTCACCCGGCGATCGCGGAAAACCTGACTCGCCATGCGGCAGGTATGGCGCGCGCATATGGGCACAGCGAATTGGACAAGCGCATTGAGGCGAAGTTCAGCGAGCTGTTTGAGCGTGAGGTTGCGGTGTTTTTTGTGGGCACCGGCACAGCGGCGAATTCGCTGGCGCTGGCGGCGGTGAACCGACCGACCGGGCGGGGTGGCTTTTTGCCATAGCGAGGCGCACATCGTGAAGGATGAGTGCGGTGCCCCCGAGTGGTTCACCGGCGGCTCGCGCTTGCAGTCCGTTGCGGGAAAGGCGGGAAAAATCGATCCGAAGAAACTCGTCCGCGAGCTTCGCAAATTCCGGCCGGATTTCATCCACGCGGGGCAGCCGATGGCTGTCTCGATCACGCAGGCGACCGAGGTGGGAACGGTTTACCAACCTTGCGAGATCGAAGCGATTTCCGAGATCTGCCGCAGCAAAGGCATCCCGCTGCACATGGATGGCGCGCGGTTCGCCAACGCGCTCGCCGGACTCGGCATCAGCCCGGCGGAAATGACATGGAGGCGGGGTGTGGATGTGCTCTCCTTTGGCGGCACAAAAAACGGCTGCTGGTGCGCGGAGGCCATGGTGTTCTTCGATCCCTCAGCAGCGAAAGACCTACCCTATATCCGTAAACGGGCGGCTCAGCTTTTTTCCAAAACCCGCTTTATCGCCGCACAGTTCGAGGCGTATCTGCAGGGTGATCTCTGGTTGGAACTCGCCCGATCCGCCAATGCGAAGGCCGCTTCCTTATCGGAAATTGTTCGTGCGGATACGCGTTGTCAGCTCGCGTGGGAAACGGAGGCGAACGAGGTCTTTGTGATCATGGACGAAGCGCTCGCAAATGAATGGATTGCGAAAGGCTTGGGCTGCTACAAGTGGCCGACTCCCGAAGATATCGTGGATTCTCTGGCGGAGCACGAGATCGTTCTACGACTCGTCACCAGTTTCGCAACCGGCGAAGAGGAAGTCCGGCGCTTCGCGGAGTTGGTGAGGGGTTTGCCTGCGGGAGTTTCCGGATCGCATTAGGAAAATGATTTGGCGGCATCTACGATTTGCGGATCACCGGGACGTTGGAAAGCTTGGAAATCCCGGTAGTTCAGGGTGTGAAACTCCACCGAACCAGCTTTCCTTGCAGCGAACAGATGCAGATAATCATAGATCGCTCCTCCCCGTATGCCTCGCGATTCCGATTCGCCGTAAGCTTTAAGCAAATCGGCGGGTGTCAGGGAAATGATTTGAAGCAACGGCACGATTTGGATTTTCAAAACCTCAGCCGCTTGACTTGCAGGAACCCTGAATCCCATTTTCCCGCCTGTAAGGCAGCTGAATGTTTCTGACAGGATGTGTGAGAAAGAGATGCTGCCTCCCGCGTTGACAAGATCGCGGCATGACTCGTGATTTGCCCCTTCTTTGTTCAGGGCATCCACTAGAATCGAAGAATCAATTGCGATCTTCATTTGGATTTTTTGCGGTATTCGGGGGTTGATCGTTCGTCGCGTGACTCCCTGTCCGACTTGATGATATCCACAACCTGCCGGGCGCTCAGCTTTCGTCCACCGGTGAAAACGGGAAACCCGTTTTCCATGATGATGGGAACTTCGTCGGATTCCGGCGAAGCCTCGATTTTTCCACCTTGCACCTCAAGACGCAGACGACTGCCCTCTTGAAGCCCAAGGCTGTTCCTGATGGCTTTGGGAACAACCAAACGACCAGATTTGCCAAGCGTTATGGTAATGCTCATGGCAATTACAATGCCATTTTATCCACCACTCGGCAAACCCTATTTCACTCCGCATCCGCGATAGCCTGGAGTTCTTCCCAGCGGGTGTAGAGGGCGGCGGTGTTGGCGCGGGCGGCATTGAGTTTCTCCAGTTCGGCGGGGATTTGTTCGTAGTTGCTGACCTGGAACTCGGGATCGTTCATGCGGTTCTCGATGGTGGCGACCTCGTCCTCGGCGGCGAAGATGCGGTCTTCCATGGTATCGAGTTCGGCGCGTTCCTTTTGGGAAAGTTTGCGGGGTTTTTCCGCCGGTTTTGCTTGGGTTTTCAGGGTTTTGAATGCCTGTGCCTGGGCTTTCTGGGCGGCTTCGCGTTGCTGGCGTTTTTCCAAGTAGTAGGAATAATTTCCCGGCGTGACATGGAGGCCTTCGTCTTCGAAGGCGATGATCTGGTCGCAGATGCGATCGAGGAAATAGCGGTCGTGGGAGACGACGAGGATGCTGCCGCCGAAGGACGAAAGCGCTTCCTCAAGCATCCGCAGCGAGGGGAGGTCGAGGTCGTTGGTCGGTTCGTCGAGGACGATGAGGTTGCCGCCGGTTTTGAGGACTTTGGCGAGCATGAGGCGGGCGCGTTCGCCGCCGGAGAGGAGATCGACGCGTTCGTTGATGCGCTCGTTGTTGAACAGGAAGCGGCGGAGGTAGGCGCGTGCGCCGAGGGTCTCGTTGCCGAACTGGACTTTCTCGTTGCCGTCGGAAATTTCATCCAACAGGGAGCCGGTGCCGTCGAGCTGCATGCGGGTCTGGTCGATGTAATTGATCTTCACGCGCTTCCCGAGGACGGCGCTGCCTTCGGTGGGAGTGAGTTGGCCGAGGCAGAGTTTCAGCAATGTGGTTTTGCCGACGCCGTTTTTCCCGACGATGCCGGTGCAGGTGCCGGGGCGGATGGAGAGATCGAGGTTACGGAACAGCCAGCGCGGGTGCTTCTCCGTGCCGACGTTGACCCCGGCTTTTTCCAACTCGATGACGACGTTTCCGAGATCGGTGGCGGGCGGGAGTAGTAGATCCATCTCACGTTCCTCGGGCGGGCCTTCCTGTCCTTCAATTTCGTAGTAGGCGTCGAGGCGGCTCTGTTGTTTCGTACCGCGGGCTTTGACTCCGGCGCGCACCCATTCGAGTTCTGATTTGAGGAATTTCTGGCGTTTTTGTTCCGATTGCTCGGCGATCTGCTGGCGGATGGCCTTGCTTTCGAGGTAGGCGGTGTAGTTGCCGGGATGGGAGAAGGCGCGGCCGCCGTCGATTTCGATGATGCGGGTCGCGATCACATCGAGGAAATAGCGATCGTGGGTTACGAAGATGACGGCTCCGGGGAAATTTTTCAGCACGTCCTCGAGCCATCGGATCGACTCGGCGTCGAGGTGGTTCGTCGGTTCATCTAACAGGAGGAGATCAGGCTGGCAGGCGAGCGCGCGGCAGAGGGCGACGCGGCGTTTCTCTCCGCCGGAAAGCGGGCCGGTCGGTGCCTCAAGCGGCGGGGTGCCGAGGGCGTTGGAGAGGGAGAGGATGCGCGAGTCGAGGTTCCAGCCATCGGCGTGGTCGATGAGTTCGAGGAAATCGTGGAGCTCCTTTTCCGTGCCGTCGCCATTCTCGTAGCGGCGGATCGCCTCGACGATGTCGGCGGCACCGGCGGCGATGTTCTCGTGGACGGAGACTTCGGGATCGAGCTCGAACTCCTGCGGCAGGTATCCGGTGCGGATGCCGCGGCGCAGCGAGATTTCTCCGGAGTCGGCTTGGGACTCGCCGGTGAGGATTTTCAGCAACGAGGTTTTCCCGCAGCCGTTGCGCCCGACAAGGCCGACCTTCTCGCCGGCGGCGACGGCGAGGGTGACACCGTCGAGCAGGTTCTGGTAGGAATAGGCGAGGCGGATCTCGTTGGCGGAAAGGAGGGTGGACACGGCTTAAAATTCAAAATTCAAATATCAACGCTCAAGGAAGAAGTTGATTCTCCGCACGCGGATGATCGGGAACGGGCGGGAAGGGAAGGGGAAAACGACGCGGGAGGAGAATTTACACCGCAGTCTCTGCTTCCAGCGCGGGTTTGTCGGAGGGGTGACGCCACCAGATCCAGGCCTTGCCGAGGTGGGCGCGGATTTCCTCCGCCGCCGACCAGAGCCCCTACGCCAAAATCCCGAACAGCAGGAAATTGGCGGCGATGTCGTTTCTAGCGAACCAGCGGATCATGGGGCGACCGAGAGTCTAGGGGCGGAACCGCGGATCACAACCCCGGGTTTCCCACTCGGAAAACATCACGCTATCGCGTCAAATGCCGCAGTATCGCAAAGCGGATTTTGCCCGCCTCGTTGTCATCCCAAGAAGCCGCCATGTCGGTAGTCAGAAGATAGAACACCCGCCCTTGCGCGAAATGGGTTACGGGGAGTAGGGTTTTGGAAACGGAATCATGCCGTTCTTCGATATGCTTGCGATATGAGGCATCGAACTCCGCGTCCCGACGCTTTGCGGATTCAATGTCCGGATATAGCTCGGCGATGATCTTGTAGCGAAAAAAAGTATCGTTTCCGTGCCCCGGTATCGGATCGAGTGATTTAATCCCCGCCCAGTGGGTCTCCAGCGGTTTGTAGGTCTCCGCATCGTGCTTGAGAGCTTCATGGGTAAAATCCGCCCCGCCCTGCACGGTCGTTCCGTTGCCGTCGGTGATCCTCTTGTAGCGCATCTCCGCCAGCACCGTTTCCGCGATCTCGCCCACCAGCATCTTTTCCACCGCCACGTCCGCTGTGTGTTTTTCAGCAACCTGCTTCTCCCCGCAGCCCAGGGAGAGGAGGCAGAAGGAGAGGATCAGAAAGACTTCGGGAAAACGGGATTTCATAAGGTGAAGCGGGAGTGGCTGACGCCTGTCTGCCATGACCATCCATCAGCGTGGCTGACAGGCGTCAGCCACTCCCGGCCGTATTTCAGATGTAAAACATCGGGTCGGAGGGCGGGTTGGCGAGGGAGCTCAGGGTGACATTGTCGAGGTCGGCGGCGAGCTTGGTGGAGACGGCTTCCCAGGCGCGGCGGACGGCGGAGCCGGATTCGCCGTCGGTGAGGGCGGTGTTCTGGAGCTGGGAGGGCTCCACGGCATCGACGATCTGGCGGAGGGTGATGTGGTCGGCGGGGCGGGAGAGCAGATAGCCGCCATGGGCACCGCGGCGTGAATCGATGATCCCGGCGCGGCGGAGGTCGTTGAGGATCTGGACTAAAAAGTTGGCGGAGACAGCTTCGCGTTGCGCAAGTTCGTCAAGGCGGGTAAGACTCTTGCCGTCATAGGCCTTGGCGAGCTGGGCCAGGGCGCGGCAGGCGTATTCCAATTTCTGGGAAATTTTCATGAGTGAGACAAAAAATGCCGATCAGGCGGAAGAGACGGCGACCGAAGATCGCCGCCACGGTGGGGCGAAGTTATGCGGTGGGGAAGCCGCGAATTTGGAAAACCTCTGGGTGAAGCTGCGCTCGGAGGCGGAGCGGCTGTGCGCAGAGGAGGCGGAGCTGCGGCACCTGGTGGATGACGTGGTGCTCTCTCGCGGAAGTTTCGCGGAGACGCTGGCGGCGCGGTTGGCGCGGCGGCTGGCCCGGGAGGACATGCCGCGCACGATGCTGGAACCGCTCTTTATGGAGATCCTTTCTGGGGACGAGCGCATCGTTCACGCCTGCGGACGGGATCTGCTGGCGATGTTCGAGCGAGACCCCGCGTGCTTCTCGCCGCTGGAGCCGCTGCTTTTTTTCAAGGGCTTCATGGCGCTGACCACCTACCGGATCAGCCACAAGCTATGGCGGAACGGACGGCGCTGGCTGGCGCTTTATCTTCAGAGCATCTCCTCGGAGGTGTTCTCCACGGACATCCATCCGGCGGCGCGGATCGGCTGCGGCATCCTGCTCGACCACGCGACCTCGTTCGTCGTCGGCGAGACGGCGATCATCGAGGACGATGTCTCGATCCTGCACGAGGTGACGCTGGGCGGCACGGGGAAAGACACCGGAGACCGGCACCCGATCATCCGCTCCGGTGTGCTGATCGGCGCGGGCGCGAAAATTCTCGGACGGGTGGAGATCGGCACGCACGCGAAGGTGGGCGCGGGCAGCGTGGTGCTCAACGACGTGCCGCCGCACACCACGGTGGCGGGCGTGCCAGCGGTGATCGTCGGCGAGGCGAAAGAGCTGAACCCGGCCATGGAAATGAACCAGCGGCTCGATTGCCTTGGGGCGAATATTTAACCGAAATAGAAATGGAACAGATGGACGCAGGGCGAAAATCTTGGGGAGCACACGCGCCCTCGCGTGTTGTTTCCGACGCCCTCGTCGGAAACCGCGTGGAATGGCTATGCCGGCCGGTCTTCGGCGAGGGCGCCGAAGACAACACGCGAGGCGCGTGTGCTCCCCGCGACTGCGTCACGGAAAAACGAATCCCATCCCTTCCATCTGCGGTTGGATTCTCTTCATCAAAATGAGCGCTCCCGAACCCACAGGCGAGCCGACGAAGCGGCAGTGGCTCGGCTACTGGAGCATGATCGTCCAGCAGACGCAGAATGCGTTCAATGACAAGTCGGCGCAGTTTATCCTGGTTCCTCTGGGTGGTGCGGTGGGTTACGCGGTGGAGTCCGCAGCAGGGATCATGATCGCGCTGCCCTTCGTTCTTTTTGCCCCGTTGGCAGGGTGGATGAGCGACCGTTTTTCGAAGCGAACCGTCCTCCTTGGCTCGGCCATCGCGCAGGTGATCATCCTCGTGCTGATCTGTGCGGCGGTGTTTTTCCGCGACATGCCGCTGGCGCTGGTGGGGTTCTTTTTGCTGGCGACGCAGGCGGCGTTTTTCAGTCCGGCGAAGTTCGGGATCAACAAGGAACTGGTCGGCTCGAAGCACCTCGGCTTCGCGTCGGGGGTGCAGCAGATGATGACGATGCTGGCGCTCCTGGCCGGGCAAATCGTGGCGGGATGGTGGTATGACAAGCGCTACGCCTCGCTCGGTTCGTTGCCGGAAAAGGCGTGGGACGCGGCGCTCTTTCCGTTGGTGTTGCTCGCGTGCCTTTCGGTGCCGGCGGTGGCGATGGCGCTTTCGATCCCGAAAGTTCCGGCGCACGGGGCAGGTAAGCTTTCCGGGAAACTGCTCATCAGCCACTTCAAGGATTTGGGCGAGCTGTGGCGGGATCTCGGGTTGCGGAGGGCATCCTTCGGTGTGGCGTATTTCTGGGGCTTCGCTTCGTTCATCAACCTGTGGTCGGTGAAGGTGGCCAGTTCGCTGACCCATGGCGGCCAGGGTTTCGGAACGATGTCCTCGAAATTCATGGCGGCCGCATCGCTGGGGATGGCCTTGGGCTTCGGGGTTGCGTCGGGGCTTCTGCGGAAACGGATCGAGCTGGGCTGGGTGCCGCTTGCGGGGATCGCGATGACGGTGTGCGCGCTCACGCTGGCGTTCCTGCCGCCGCCGGGTTGGCCGTTTCTCATCGGGCTGGGTATAGTGGCATTTTTCGCGGCGCTGTTTCTCGCTCCCCTCAATGCCTGGATGCAAGATCGCTACCCGGCGGACAAGCGCGGCGAGCTGCAATCGGCCGTGAACCTGCAGGACTGTTTCGCGGGGATTATTGCGGTTGTCTTGATCGAGGGGATGAACCTGCTCGCCGTGTGGATGGGTTTCACTGCGCTGGAGGGATTCCAGATGCAGATGCTCGTGGTCGGCGTTTCCTGCGGGGTGATCAGTTGGTATATCATCCGTATCCTGCCAGCGGATTTTATCCGGCTGGTGTGCCTTGGTGCCGTGAAAACTCTCTACCGGATCAAGGTTTCCGGTGCCGACCGCATCCCGAAAATCGGCGGCGTCCTGCTGCTGCCGAACCACGTGACCTTCGCCGATGCGTTTTTCATCTCCGCCGCCTCCGACAGGCCGCTGCGCTTCGTGATGGACGACACCTTCATGGCCAGCAAGTTGATCCGCTTTTCCGTGAGGCTGTTCGGCGCGGTGCCGATCCGCCGCGATCAGCCGTTGGAGGCGATACGCAAGACCATCGAGGCGCTGGAAGGCGGACATGTCGTCGTGCTTTTCCCCGAAGGCCAGCTCACCCGCACCGGCGGCTTGTCAGAGCTGGAGCGTGGCTTTGAGCTGATTGCGAGAAAGGTGAAGTGCCCGATTCTGCCGCTGTGGGTCGATGGCTCATGGGGTTCCATTTTTTCCTTCGAGCGCGGTCGGTTTTTCCGGAAAATTCCGCACAGCGTGCCTTACGGTTTGTCCATCGCGGTCGGCGAGGAAATCGCACTGAAACCGGATCGGGAAATCGTGCGCGACGCTTTGCTGAAAGTCTCCTCCGAAGCGATGGCCGCGAGGTTTCCGCAAAACCCGAACCCCGTGAAAATCAACGCATACCAGCTTACCCAGCTCGCCGCACTGCCGCGCGGCGGGACATTGCATGTGATGGAAGGGGATCTGCCCGATGGCGTGCTCGATGTGCTCATGGAATTTGCGCGGCTGACGAAGGGGAAGGTGCATGTCTTGCTCGATTTTGATCGCGGTGCCGGCGAGGTATGGATCGGCGGGGAAAATCTGCGCAGGCGCATCGTGGCTCCGGAAAACCCGAGGGAAGCGATCCGATTTCTTGATTTCAGCGCGAACGCATTGGTTCCGTTCGAAAAGGAAGGCGTGATCCATTTGCCCTGTCTCGCTGTGGACGGCTTGGTCGTCGCCATGTCCCTGACCCATCCGCCGATGCCGGATGAACGCAGCGAATTCCAATCCGGCCACAAGCCGAAGTCCTGGGGCAAGCTCCTCCCCGGCTACCACATCGAAGACGGGAAACTTTTGCCCGGCGGACATGCGCTGCCCGAGGGTGCGAAGCTCGACGGCGAGAGTTTCCTCACACGGCCCTAATTTTTCCCGGCTTCCTTGCAGATGCGGAACCCGAGATCCGGGCGGCGGGTCATGCGATCGGCGATCCATTCCCGGCTGAGCGCGCCCTTTCCGGGGTTCAGGTAGGAGCCGCCGATGATCACCCACAGTGGTTCGCCAAGCGGATTCGATGGGCTGGGCCGCGGCGCACCCGTCCATTCGGAAACGGATCCGGCCATGCCTAACAGGCCGTTGGTGGTGCGGTCCTGCGTTTCCTCGTTGACCGCCTGCAGATCGCTGATGGGGATCTGCGAAGGTAGCTTTGCGCCGGTCATCAAGGCACCGAGCCAATGCTCCTGGGTTGGCAGGTAGGACTTCTTCCATTTCGCATAAGCGTAGGCATCCCACCAATCGACGCCGACCACCGGCATGTGAATGTTGATCTCGCGCTCTTCCCATTTGTCGCCCTGTTTGGCGGCACTCAGTAGATTCTCCCAATCGTCCGGCACATGGCCGACCTTGGTTTTTGGCTGCTCAGGATGGTCGAAGGCCGTTTGGTCGCCGTCTTTGGCGAGGATATCGAGGGTTTCGAGAAAACCCGCGTAATCGCCGATCGTCACCTCGCAGGCGGCGATCGTGAAATCCGTCACTGAGACCCGCACGCCGTCTGGGGTGTCGTGCTTTCCGGCCGCGATTTCGACCCAGCCCGGCATCGGTGCCTCGGAGGGCACACGTTTCTTGTTTTTCGGCAGGAACAGGAAAACGACTGCGATGACGGACACGAACAGAACGGCCACCACCCATACGAAGCCGCTCTTTTTCTCGGGACGTATCGCGGCGGTCGGCGGGGCGACCACCTGTGAGGGTGTCGCAAGCTGCTGTTCGATCTGTTCGCAGTAATCGCGAATCTGCGTCCATTTCAAAGGTCGCGGAACATCTTCGCCTCGCATCCATGAGAGCAGGGTCAGGAAGCGCGTCGCACCCGGATGGTGCTGGTCGAGATTCAATTCCAACGCCTCGCCCAACCTGCGGACATCGCGCAGCGAGTGTTCCGGCACACGGTCGCCGGCGACGACCAGGTTTTTCAGGCGGATGACTCCATGCTTGTCCACGTGGATTGCATCGAGACCCAACGGCGAGGTGGCGTTGCCGTGGGATTCGTGATAAATGTTTGCCTCCGCGACACGCCGAAGGATGTGGACGAGACGCTGCGCCTTGATCTTATCGCTGTGCATCGCGCGAACGGCAAGGGTCTCTCCGGGAAGCAGCTCGTGAGCATAAAAGCAGAGCCCGGGTTCCATCGTGGCCTCGTAGATGGAACCGACCAAAGGATGCTCCACACCGGCCTTGGCGCGGACATCCGCGATGAACTCCTCACTTTCCACTCCCTCTTTAAGTTCCTCGACGAGCACCATGCGCCCCACGGAAGCCTGCGTAGCCAGCCAAGTCCTTGTCGTCTCGGTTTCCGCAAGGCACTCCTGCGGAAAATAATCGCCGAACCTGTTCTCCTCTTCGCTCACTTCTTCGTTCACATTGTCCATACCGGGGTGTTATTGGCGTTATTTCACTCGCCCGGGAGCGGATTGAGAAGCGGAATATCCGGATCGAAGTTCGGCGGCAGGATATCCTGATCGAGGAACTCGGGGAAATCGCCCGGCTGGTCTCCGGCGGGAGCCGCTTGCCCGATCCTCGCCGCGAGGTCGCGCGGCCACGCCTGCACATCGAGCACCTCGCCTTTGTAGGTCAGTTTCACGACCTGGCCGTAGTAGGTGAGTTCCCCGAAAAGGTGCGCCGTCTGCTCGTCGCGGACGGGGATTTGGTAGTTCACGCGCAGGGATTCCTCGCCGCCCGCCCAATCGAAGGGCATGGTGACCCACGAAGGCTCCGCCCATGAGCTTTCCTCGTCAGCAAGCGGGATGATTTTCCCTTTGTCGGTTTTATTGAAAAATAGCACCTCCACCTCGATCTCGCGGGACTCCGCCTCCTGGCCGGGCGCTTTCTGGACGGGCACGGTCAGCACGACACGCTGTCCGTCCTCCGCTTTCGGATCATTGAAAATGCGCACCCGCCCGAGGGCGAGCTTGCCAAGCATGTCGCCGGGCTGCTCGAAGCCGTCGCGCAGCTTTGCGGCGGCCGCCTCGTAAAGGTTTCCCGCACCGGCAACACCCAGTTGGAAAACCTGCTCGTAGTAATCCGCCGACTTTTCGTAAACGCCCATCATTTCGTGCACCATCCCGAGTTCGTAGAGCACCGTGGGATCGCCCGGGGATTCGCCGAGCGCCTCCTCAAGCTTCACGATCGCCGCGCCCATATCGCCGGCTACCCGCGCCTTGCGCGCCTCGGAAACAAGAAGCTCGGAGCGTGGATCCGCGATGGCAGGTGTCACGAGCTGCTCAGGCTCGGGCACGGGCGGCAGTACCGGCTCCACCCTCGCCAGCGGGGGCGGATCGCCGGCCACCGGCACGCTGATCCGGATCGGCACGAACCTCTCCACCTCTCGCTCGACGATTTTCACCTGACGCCCCTCCTCGATGCGCACCGCCATGGCCATGCCCGCGATCAGGAGTTGCGAAAATGCCATCAGCCCGAGGCCGCAGCAGGCAAGCGTGAACAAGCGGTTTCCTTTCATCGTCCCGCAAGGTGGCGGAAACCGGGGGGCGCGTCAAATTTGATGTTCGGGGATGAATTTCCCGCTATGAATCGCGGAAATGAAAGTCGCCGCCGGTATCGTGCTTCTGCTGCTGATCGCGTTTTTCCTGCCGTTGGGACCGGAGGCAGCGGCACTGGAAGGCTTGGATCCCGGGAAGGTGAGGCTCGGGCTGGCGCTGTTCGTCGGCATCGCGTTCCTGTGGATGACCGAGGCGCTGCCGCTCGCGATCACGGCATTATTGGTGCCGGTGGCCGCCGCCGTGATGGGGCTCGCGGGCGTGAAGGATTCGCTGGCCTCTTTCGCCGCACCGCCCATCTTCCTATTCTTCGGCGGTTTCGCGCTCGCCTCCGCGCTTTCTGCGCAGGGGATCGACCGCTGGCTCGCCGGGAAGCTGGCACGGTTGGGGAAAGGAAAATTCGTCCCGGTATGCATCCATGTTTTCGCGGGAACCGCCTTCCTCTCGATGTGGGTGAGCAACACCGCCACCACCGCGATCATGATCCCCCTCGCGCTCGGTATCCTGAACCAGTTCCATAGGGAAGGCACCGCCCCGAAGAACGCCCATTTCCTGCTGCTCGGTGTCGCCTACGCGGCGAGCATCGGCGGTCTCGGCACGCTCGTCGGCAGCCCGCCGAACGGGATCGCCGCGAAGGCGCTCGGCGTTTCCTTTTCCGAGTGGCTGAAATTCGGCATCCCGGCGGTGCTTGTGCTGCTTCCGGCGATGGTCGCCACGCTCCATTTCATGCTGAAACCGTCGAACGAGGGAGCTTGCGAGGTCGAGGCCGAGGAGGAGCGTTTCGAGTTCACCCTGCCGCGCATTATCACGCTCGCGATCTTCCTGGCCACCGCCTTGGGCTGGGTTTTCGGCGTTCAGCTTGGCGAGTTACTGGGGATCACCGACACGGATACATGGGTCGCGCTCGCCGCCGTCTTTCTGCTTTCCGCCACCCGCGTGGTGGGTTGGCGGGAAATCCAAGCGGGAACGGATTGGGGCGTGCTGCTGCTTTTTGGCGGTGGCATCGCTCTCAGCGCCATCCTCGGCACCTCGGGCGCGAGTCAGTTCATGGCTCGCCTGCTCGGCGGGGCAATGGGCGATTGGCCTTTATGGGCGATCATCATGGGTGTCGTAACGTTCGTGATTTTCCTCTCCGAGCTGGCGAGCAACACCGCCACCGCCGCCCTGCTCGTGCCGATCTTCATGGCGTTGGCGCTGGAGTTTGATGTCGATGCCGCGAAGCTGGTCTTGCCTGTTGCCATCGCCGCCTCCTGCGGTTTCATGCTGCCCGTTGGCACGCCTCCCAACGCCATGGTTTTCGCCACGGGCAGGATCCCTCAGCGCTCGATGATACGCGTCGGCATCGTCCTCGACCTTCTCTTCGTCGCGCTGATCACCGCGATGTCACTGCTGATCTTCTGAGGTAGCCTTCTTTATTGGGCCAGGAGTATCATCGCAACATTAAGTCATAATTTCTCTTTTTGTCTTTTTGGGGTCTTTTCGGTACAGGAGTATCAGAGAGGATCAAGTGGTTTTTTTTGGTTTTTTGAGATGTTGGTTTTTGGGTATGGGGGAGCGTGCCGGATCGGAGGGTTCGAT
>JAYTOE010000188.1:0-4704 GCA_043747935.1 Akkermansiaceae bacterium | reverse complement strand
GAGTTCCTGCTTTTGATTTTCTCGAACTCGGTTCCGAAGAACTGCGGGGTCATGGCGCTTGGTTCACGCATCGTTCCGCCAAGTGGATCGATCCTCCGCTCGCGTGGTATGATTTCGATGACGGCTTCGGCTTCGTAATCGCGCGGGAGGAGGCGGAGGGAAAAGAAGGTGACGACGAACACCGCGGCAATGCCCCATGCGGCGCGGAAGGAAGCGCGGCGGACGCGGGATTCCTTTTCAGGGAGGAGAATGTGGATATCGCCGAGGATGGGGGAGAGCTTGGCGCGTTTCTTTCCCGGGAGTTTCCAATCCTCCGACGGGGTGTTGGCGGTGGTTTCGGCTTCCTGGAGGAGGGAGTGGATGGCGAGGGTGCGGGCGAGGAAGAGCTGGAGCTCGGGGGATTTCGCGACGAGGGATTCGAGTTCGGCGATTTCGAAAGGGGACGCCTCACCGAGAACCCACGCGGTGATGCGGGCTTCGAGCTGGTCGTCGGGGGTTGTGTGGAGATTGTAGTTCATGGCGGCGTTGGTCGGTATTTTCCAACTTTGAGAATGATCGAGCTGGTTATTAGTTATTTGTTAGAAGTTATACGGATGGATGCTTTCGGCGTTCGTTGGGGTGGAATCAGGACGTTTAACTTTTAACCAATAACTTCTAACGTAATCCCCCTCACCCTTCGGCGGTTTCTATGCCTAGCTGTCTTAATGAGGTGGCGAGGGATTTGAGGGTGTGGTGGAGTTTGTAGCCGACGTTGGAGACGGAGAGCTGGGTCTGGACGGCGATTTCCTCGTAGCGGAGGCCGGAGAGGTATTTGAGGGAGACGAGGGTTTTGTCGGGTTCGGGGAGTTCGGAGATGAGTAGCTGGAGGGTGCCGATGGCTTCCATTTTCCCGAGGGCGGCGTCGGGGTCGGGCGCGGGGGTTTCCCATTCCTTGTCGGTCTGGGGGTTGGTTTCGATGGATGAGGTGCGGCGGTTGTCGCGGAGGTGGTTGAGGGCGAGGTTGCGGACGCAGCGGAAGAGCCAAGGGCGGGGCGCGTTTACCTCGTGCCAGTGGGTGTGGAGTTTCAGGAAGGCATCCTGGACGATGTCCTCCGCCGTCTCCCGCTGGCCGGTGAGGCCGTGGGCGAAGCGCAGCAATACGGATTCCTCGGCGTCGAAGACCTGGCGGAGCGTGGGTTTATCCTCCATGGCTAAGGCGTTCGGGGTCGGCAGAACCGGGATGACTGCTTCCCTCCTAAGGGCGGCGGCACTGGAGGTTTTGGGTTCCATGGATTGTTTTTGACATGTCTCTGATGGGAAGACACGCGGGAATGGGGAACCTTAGAAAATATTATTTCCCCACCTTGATCCTCGCGGGCACATCATTGATGGAGATGCCGGCTTTGCCGAGGGCGTCCCAGATTTCGAGGAGGCGTTCGAGGGGCAGGCGGCGGTCGGCCTCGAGCTCGAGCTTCCGACCGGGGTTCTGTTTCTGGTAGGCTTGCAGGTAGTTGCCCAGCAAGCCCTCCGGGACGGCGAGGGAGTCGAGGGTGATGTTTCCCGTTGCGTCCACGGCGATGACGGAGCGCGTATCGGTGACGGTTTCCGAGGGGATTTCGCGGATAGTGGGCAGCTCGATCTGGAGGATCTCGCGGGGTTTCTTGAAGGTGGTGGAGACGATGAAAAAGACGAGCAGGATGAACAGGATGTCGATCATCGGGACGATGGGCACCTCGGCCCGGCGGCGCTGGACGCGGTGGAACTGCATCTCAGGGTGCGGGCGGGGATTGGTGGGAGCAGGCGGAGACGAAATCGGCGAGGACGGATTCCATGCGGGCGGTGAGGCGCTCGATGCGGCGGGTGAAATAGCTGTGGGCGATCACGCAAGGCACGGCGATGGCGAGGCCGAAGATCGTGGTGTTGAGCGCCTCGGCGATGCCGCGGGCGATGGCGAGGTGGTCGGTGGTTTCGCCGAGACCTTGGAAAATGGTCACGAGGCCGGAGGCTGTTCCGAGCAATCCGAGCAGCGGCGCGACGGTGATGACCACATCGAGCAGGCTGATGCCGGCGTGCATTTTCACGACCTCCTCACGGGCGGAGGACTCGACGGCGCGGGTGATGTCCTCGGCGGGTTTGCCGTGGTGACGGAGAGCCACCGCGCCGAGGCGGGCGAGCGCGCTGCCGCCCTGCTTCAGCTCGCGGACGACGGGATCAGAATCTCCGGAGCCGATTTGATCCATGCTGCGGGCGAGGCCGTCGGGCACGGTGCGCGCGCGGGAGAGCGACATCGCCTTGAAGCCGATCGCCGCCATCCCGGTGATGGAGCAGAGGACGAGCGGATACATGAAGATGCCGCCCTTATCGATGAATTCCAGGGTCGCCTTGGTGGCGCTGATTGCGAGTAGGTCCATGCGTAATATCTGTTAGAAATAGAAGTTGAAGATGAGTTCGAGGGCATCGCCGCCCATTTCCTGTTTCACGGCTTTAGGCATGGCCGGGATGGGGGCGTTGCGTATCGAATTCAGGGTGAACCCTTTCTGCACCTCTCCGGTCTCGCTGTCGCCAACAAACTGGACGCTTTTCACACGGCCGTCATCGGCCACGAAGAAGCGGACGGTGAGGTAGCCGGGTGTGATGAAATCGCGGTGCTTCACGCAGTTGCGCTGCCACTCCAGCTCGACAGCGCGGCTGATCTGCGCTTGGTAGCGACCCATCGGGGAATCGGCGACATCGAGCGCGCTTTCGCCGTTGCGGGTAATACTGCCTTGGATGGCGGTCTTGCTCTGGTTTCCGGTGAAGGCGGGATCGGAAATGGGAGACGGCTTGGGTTTTGGCAATTCCTCCACCTTTTTCTCCGCCAAGGCATCGGGTGCGCCGTCGCGGGCCTTCTTTTCCTCGCGGGGCTTGATATCCTCACGCACCTCGCTTTTCGCGACAGGTGTGTCGATGGGGTTCGGGCCGTCGAGAATTTTTTCGCGGATGGCGGGTTCGGCTTTCTCCGTTTCGCCGGGGTCGGGGCTTTTCTCTCCCTTGGCGGTCTCGGCTTTTGTCATTTCGGGAGTTTCCGGGGAAAGGGGCGCGGCCTCGGCGGGAAGCGATGGGACGGAGTCAGAGTTGTCGAGACGACCGTCCTGATAGCGGCTTTCGGTGGTTTCCGGGGATTCCTCGGGGCGGGCTTCGCGGCCGGCTTGGGAGGGCATGGAAGTGTCGTCGGAAGTCGGTGCGCGGTCGCTGGTGGCGTTGGTGTTGCGCTCGCCGATGTAGCGGCGGCTGGCGGGAGGCTCCGCGCTTTCCTGATCGGGGGTGGTGCGGGCGAGCTCCGGTGGGGCTTCGGGCTGCTTCGCGGCGATGACCGGAACCTCCTCGATGCGCTCCAGCATTTCCGGGAAAATCTGCACCGTATGCTCGGGCTGGAAGACGACCGGCGGCTTGTTTTTCCGCGCCAGCTCGGACTGGATCGCCTCGATGCTGACCCACGTGAGCAGCAGCAGGTTCAGCACGACGGATCCGCAGAGCGCGACCGCCCACAAGCGGGCTTCGTCCGTTCCGTTCCGTGCATACGCGCCGTCCATGGCTTCCTTTAGCCCGTTCCCGGCTTTCTTGCAACGGTGGGTTTGGAAGGGGAGTCTTCTTCCTTTACCTCAACAGGTGAATCGATTCTGTTCGGCGCATGCACGCGCTCTCTGCTTCCTTTTTCCTGCAGATGGCGATCATCCTGATTGTCTGCCGGCTGGTCGGTCTCTTAGCGAAACGCATCGGGCAGCCGCAGGTGGTGGGGGAAATGATCGCGGGCGTGATGCTCGGCCCGTCGCTGTTAGGGTTGCTGTGGCCGGGATCGACGGCTCTCATTTTCACTCCGGAATCACGGGGCATACTCTACACAGGCGGGCAGCTTGGCGTGGGGCTCTACATGTTTCTCGTGGGGCTGGAGTTCCGGACGGATCTGCTTAGGAAAAGGGTGCGCAGCGCAGCGAGCATCTCAGTGGCAGGGATGGTGGTTCCGTTCATTTTGGGCGCGCTGTTGGTGCTGTGGCTGATCGATGTGCCGGGCATTTTCATGCCGAAGGTTCGGTATTTCGAGGGGGCGCTTTTCCTCGGCGCGGCGATCGCGATCACGGCATTCCCGATGCTGGCGCGGATCATTTCGGAAAGGGGGCTTTCCGGCACACCCCTGGGCACGCTCACGCTGGCGGCGGGTGCCATCGACGATGCCGCCGCGTGGTGCGTTTTGGCCGTCGTCTTGGCGACATTTGGTGCCACGCAACCGATGCAGATCGGCGGTTTCAGCATCGGTGCGCAAGTGATCGCGATCGGCGGAGCCACACTCTACGCCGTGCTGGCGCTGACGGTGGGGAAAAAGCTGCTCGCCGGACTGGGCCGCAAAGCCGAGAGGGAAGGCGGCGTTTCCCAACCGATGATGACCGTCACGTTGGCGCTCTTCTGCGCGGTGGCATGGTATGCGGACATCATCGGCGTGCATGCCGTGTTCGGCGGATTCATTCTTGGCATCGCCATGCCGCGCGGGGTCTTCGCCGAGGACATACGCCGCAAGATCGAACCCTTCACATTGGTGTTCCTGCTGCCGATGTTTTTCACTTTCTCCGGCCTCAATACAAAGCTCGATGTGCTGGTCGATCCCAGGCTGATGCTGGCCGGCGGCGTGATCCTGATCGCTTCGATTTTAGGGAAAGGGGTCGCCTGCTGGGCGGCCGCCCGCCTCAACGG
>JAYTOE010000187.1:0-8233 GCA_043747935.1 Akkermansiaceae bacterium | reverse complement strand
AGTGCCCCGTCGGCATCCTCCGCGTGCGCCTTTCCATGGGATTTCCCAGCAGGAAACTGGCCGGGAAACTGCCTGTGCCCCAGCCATCCGAGCAGCGCGGCGGCGAGAACGATCAGGACGAAGGAGACGTTGAAAAAATAGATCGCGACGAAGGACAGCGCGGCGATGAGCCATAGCGAGGGGCTGTGCAGCGTTTTCCCGCCGATCCTCAGCACCGCCTCGGCGATCACCGCGATTACGGCCGGCAGCAATCCATGGAAAATGGCGGCCAGCCATGGCAAATGCCCGCCCGCCATATAAAGCCAGCCCAGCCCGAAAAGCAAAAACGCGGAAGGCAGCACGAACAGCGCGCCCGCCGCCACCCCGCCGCGCCAGCCGTGCAG
The DNA here is from genome assembly GCA_043747935.1 of Akkermansiaceae bacterium. Taxonomy (GTDB): domain Bacteria; phylum Verrucomicrobiota; class Verrucomicrobiia; order Verrucomicrobiales; family Akkermansiaceae; genus Luteolibacter. The sequence continues at coordinate 7,850 of JAYTOE010000187.1, read as the reverse complement.
GCGCCAGCCGAGATACGTCGCGAGCTGCTGCGCCTCCGGCCCCGGCAAGAGCATGCAAAAATTCAACGCATGCAGGAAATGCCCCTCACTGATCCAGCGGCGTTTCTCCACCAGCTCCCGGTGCATGATCGCGATCTGCCCCGCCGGCCCGCCGAAGCTGATGAGCCCCAGCTTCAGCCAAAATCTCAGGGCTTCGCGGAACGTCGGCATTCAGGGAGGTTGTTCGCTGGGCTGCAAACGGGAAAGGCGAAATCGGCAGGGCACCTAAACTCGGGACACAAGCAACAAAACCTTGCTAGGCATCTGGCGAAACCGGTCAGATCTTGTGCGTGCCGGGCTTCGGAACCGGCGCGACAGGATGCGCGTCGGAAAGCTGCAGGGTGTCCGGGGCGAGATCCTGCTCGGATTTCAAGAGCTGTTCCCAGGTCACCCGCTGGCCGGAGTGGGCGGCCTCGCGGCCGAGGAGGCCGAGCATCGTGCTGCGGACCATCCGCTCGCCGGTGTTCAGTTCCTCGCCTTTGCGAATCGCGGCGAACCACTCGTTGTGGCAGACCTGATACATGTCCGCCGGAGCGCCGCGGTAGGCCCAGGTCATCTTGCCAGTGATGTCCTTGGTGAGGACTCGCCCCGGAGCCTCCAGCGTTCCTTTCTCGCAGAAGACGCGATCCACCACCTCGTTGAAGCAACCGCCGTGCTGGCGTTGGCCCACATGGCAGAAAACCCCGCCCGGATACTCGTAGGTGACCTCGTAATGATCCCAGACATTGCCGTCGTCCTCGCGCTGGCCGCGCCCGCCGCCGCCGCGCGCCGCGATGGGCTCCACATCGCCCATCGCCCAAGAGACCTTGTCCACCGTGTGGATGCATTGCTCCATCAGCGGACCACCGGAGAGCCACTCATGACCCATCCAGTTACGCACCTGCCACTCCACATCACCCCATTCCGGCTTGCGATCATTGATCGAGGTGGAAGGCTTCGGCACGTTCGCAAGATAGGTGCCGTAAACGGAAACCACGCGGCCGAGCTCGCCGGAAAGCACCTTGCCGTAGCCCTCGCGCACGCCGGGATCGAAGCGCCAGCAATAGCCGTGCTGGAGGGTCAGCCCCTTTTCCTTCGCGATCCGTGCGGTCTCTATTACGGATTTCATGCCCGCCATGTCCACTGCCATCGGCTTCTCCGCGAAGACATGTTTCCCCGCCTCGATGGCTGCGCGCATGTGCAGGGGACGGAAGCCGGGCGGGGTGGTCAGCAGCACGACATCCACGCCGCTCTCGATCACTTTCTGGTAGGCGTCCATGCCCGAGAACTGGCGCTCCTTTGGCACCTCCAGCCGGCCTTCAAAAAGCTTCAGGGATCCCAACGCTTTGGGGATCTGGGACTCAAACATGTCGCCGATCGCCCACAGCACGGTGTTCGGATCCGCGGAGAGAGCCTGATGCGCCGCTCCCGTGCCGCGCCCGCCGCAGCCGATCAGGCCGATCTTGAGCTTCGCGTTGTTGGCCGGCGCTCCGAGCAGGATGTTCGGAAAAGCGGAAAAAGCGGCGGCCGCTCCGGCGGACTTGAGGAATGTGCGGCGTGGGGTCAGTTCCATGATCATTCGGATACAGCAAAAAACGAGCCCGACTTACAGAGAAATCATCCACCGGGGCGCAGTTCCAGCAAACCTCAGTGTGCCGGGCCTTGTTGCTCCTGGATGTATTCCTGTTTCAGTCCGAGGGCTTCCGGCGCATGCAGGACGAGCATCTTCATGCGGATATCTGCGGGGATGGTTTTGCGGGTCGCTTTCGAGACCACGATCATCAGAACGATGGCGAGGGGAACCGCCCAGAGCGCGGGTTGCTCGGCAAGGATGCGGAGCAAGGGATGGCTAATCCAGAAGGCGTTGAGGGCATCCGGCTCCCATGTGGTTTTGGAAAGCTCGGCGGCGGCTTTGGCGGTCTTGGCGATGATGTCGCTGACGCTGGTGAGGGTGACGCAGACCAGGGAGCAGAGGCCGCCGGTGAGCATGCCGGTGGCGGCGCCTTTCATCGTCATGCCGCGCCACCAGACGCTCATGAAAAGCAGCGGGAAATAGCTGGCGGCCGCGATCGCGAAGGCCTGCCCGACCATGAAGTTGATGTCAAGCTGCTCGACCTGGGAGCCTAACAGAACGGAAACACCACCGACAACGATCGCGCACCACTTGAACATTTTCATGCGTTGCTCCGGCGAGGACTGCGGGCGCAGCATGCGGCCATAGACATCGTGGGCGAGCGCACCGGTCATGGAGACCAGCAAACCGGAGAAGGTGCTCATGAACGCAGCGAAGGCACCCGCGCAGGTGATGCCGCTGAGAATGGAACCGAGTATCCCGTATTTCTCGCGGATCAGGACAGGCAGCTCGAGCACCACCTTGTCCGGCCCCTTGGAGCCAGTCGCATTGTAGAGCTCAGGGATAAGATTCCGTCCCAGCACGCCGAAGACCGGCGGGAAAACATAGAACACTCCGATCAGGATCATCACCCACATCGTGGTCCTCTTGGCTGCGATGCCATCCGGGTTCGTGTAGAACCGCACTAGGATGTGCGGCAGCCCCGCCGTGCCACATACTATGGCGACGATCAACGAGAAGGTGTAGAGCAGCGAGTAGGGTTTGGTTTCCTCCGGGGTCAGGCCGGAGGCTTTGGCGGCCTTGGAGGTGAGCGGGCCGAAGGGTGCGATCCATGCCTCGTCCTTCGGAGCCTTCTCCGGAAGGGCTTGGCGTTCGGACATCCCGGACTTCCCGGGCTCCACGGTTTGCACGATGGCGGGCGGGGAATCGGCGGCGGATTTGTTCAGCGAGAGGTTTTTCCCATAGCCGCCATAAACGGACAGCAGCACGAAGATCGGCACGGAGATGGCGAACATCTTGATCCAGTATTGCACCGCCTGCACCAGCGTGATGCCCTTCATGCCGCCGAGCGCGACATTCAGCGTGATGACCGCGCCCACCACCAGCACTCCGAACGAATAAGGAATTCCGGCGGTCATTTTTCCCATCTGGTCAAGCGGCGCCAAGAACTCGAACGAGGTTCCCCGGAAATCCACCATCTGGAAGATGTAAGCCAAGGTCGTGCCCGCGCCTTTCATCTGCGGCATGGTGTAAAAGAAGCCGATGAAGAGCACGAAGCAGACGGCGATCTTGCGGAAAACCGGCGAGTCGTAGCGGCCTTCCGCGAAATCCGGGATCGTGTAGGCACCGAAGCGGCGCAGCGGCCCGGCGATGAAGAGCAGCAGGAAGAGGTAGCCGCAGGCATAGCAGACCGGATACCAGAGCGCATCGTAGCCGGAGAGCATCACCATGCCCGCGATGCCCATGAAACTCGCGGCGCTGAGGTATTCGCCGGAGATGGCGGAGGCGTTCCACCCCACCGAGACGGAGCGGCCGGCGACGAAGAAGTCGGATGCGGACTTGGAGCTTTTCGCGGAGCGGAAGCCCATCCAGATGGTGACCGCCACGGTGACGATGGAGAAGCCGAGGATCCAGGGATCGACGCCCTTGGATGAGGTCGCGGCGGCTAGAAATTGCAATGCGGTGATGTTCATGGCGCGGAGGTAGGGTCAGGATTAGCGCTTGTTGCCCTCGGCGGCGTTAACCACTTCGGCCGTCTCCAACGCGATGGAGCGAGTGATGAAAAGGCGAGCGATGATCCAGACGTAGGGGAAAAACAGCACCCCGAGGATCAGCCAGGTGAGGGTGAAGCCGCCCACGCGCTGCGCCATGAGATCGGGTGCGAAGTAATTCATCAGCGGCAGGCCGAAGAGCAGGATCACGAAGGCCGTCGCGCAGGCGATGGACAGCTTGAGCTGGCGCTTCATCAGGCCGTGGAGGAATTCCTCGCTATGGATGAAGTCGGTATGGTCTTGGGTTGGATCTGACATGGAAATATCGGTTTCTGGGTTTCGCCGGAAAGCGGCGGCAATCGCCCATGAAAACACGGGGCAGGAAGCTTCCCGTCAAGAACCATTTGGCCGCAAGCGTGGAGAGATTTCACCGCAGAGGCGCAGAGGCCGCGGAGGGTCGCAGAGCTGGGGAGGTGGTTTGATGTTTTGGAAATTCCTGAGGGATACTCCTATCTTTTCTCTGCGTCCCTTTGCGACCTCTGCGCCTCCGCGGTGACCTCTTCCCAGAATTCCATCACGGCTTGGCCAGTTTCAGATACGCGGCAGAGGATTGCCGATTGCCGATTGCCGATTGATGATTGCCGATTGCCGATTGATGATTGATGATTGGTGATTTTGGATTTGGAAGAACCTGCGGGCTTCGACTTTATCAATCGATCTTTCCGCCTCAGAGCAGCATCAGCGCCGGGTTCTCGATGAGCTTTTTCACCTCGGCGAGGAAGGAGGCGGCGACGGCTCCGTCCACGACGCGGTGGTCGGCGGAGACGCCGATGTTCATGCGCAGGCCGGGGACGATCTGGCCGTTTTTCACCACGGGTTTCTCGATGGCGGCTCCGACGGAAAGGATGGCGGCTTGCGGCGGGTTGACGATGGCGTCGAAGGAATCGATGCCCCATGCGCCTAGGTTGGAGACGGTGATCGTGCCGCCGTCGAACTCGTCGGGCTTGAGTTTCTTATCCTTCGCTCGGACGGCGAAATCTTTCACCGCGCGGGAGATGGCGAGCAGGGATTTCGTCTCCGCTTGCTTAATGACCGGGGTGACGAGGCCGTCCTCCACCGCGATGGCGACGGAAAGGCCGACGTGCTTGAACTTGACGATGTGATCCCCGGCGAAGGAGGCGTTGATCGCGGGCACGGCCTCGGCGGCGTTGATCGTGGCTTTAAGGATGAAGTCGTTGACGGAATACTTGTTGCCGTGGGTTTTCTCGGCTTGGTCGTTAACCTGTTTGCGCAGCGCCATGAGCGGTCCGGCATCCACCTCGATGTGGAGGTAGAAATGCGGGATGGTGGTCTTGGAGGTGAGCAGGCGGGAGGCGATGATCTTGCGCATCGACGAGAGCTCGATGCGCTCGTCGCCCTCTTTCGCGACCGGCTGGATCGCGGCGGGAGCGGGTGCAGGAGAAGCAGCGGGAGCTGGAGCTGCGGTGGCGCGGGCCTTGACGGCCTCGGTAAGTTTCGCGGCGGCGGTGGCGGCTTGGGAAGGCTCCTTCGGCGCGGCGCTGGGTGCGGAGGAGGCTTTCTCGACATCCTCTTTCACGATGCGACCCGCTGGGCCGGTGCCGGTGATGCTGGAGAGATCGACGCCGAGTTCACCGGCGACCTTGCGGGCGAGTGGGGAAACTTTCAGGCGGCCGCCATCAGAGGCTGGAAGTGTGGCAACGGGTGCTGCCGAGGCTGCGGGTAGTGCCACGGCGGCAGGCGCTTGGGCTGCCGCCGGTAATTGAGCGGCGGGCGCTGGCGCTGCGCTTCCGCTGTCGCCATCAAGCACCGCGAGCACGCCGCCGATGGTCGCTTTCTCGCCTTCCTGGATGAGGATTTCCGTGATCACGCCCTCATCGAAGGCCTCCATTTCCATCGTGGCCTTATCGGTCTCCACTTCAGCGAGGACATCGCCGATCTCGACCGTGTCGCCGAGTTTTTTGTGCCATTTGATGAGGGTGCCTTCGGTCATGGTGTCCGAGAGCTTGGGCATTTCGATATTTACTGACATGGTGATGGGGAAAATCGTGGAGCGCGCACAGGATGGGAGAATGCGCAGGTATTTCCAGCCCTTTTTGCGTTACCCTAAAAAACAAGAAGCGCGGAACGGACAGGCCGCACCGCGCTTCATGGGAAATGAATCGGAAAAGTAGCGTTATTCAGCGAGTTTTCTCATAGTCGGCACGAGGCCGATGTGCGGGCTGCCGACGGGACCCTGGGAGGTGACCATTTTGCTGTAGGATTCGCTGGTGGTTCCGCAGCAATCTTTCTTAGGGCAGTAGAAACGCACGCACGAGCCACAAGGGATACGCACCTTCTTGGTGACGGTCTTGTAGCGCGGCACCTTCTTCTCAATGGTCTCGGTCATTCCGTCTTTGCCGCTCTTGCTGCTGCCGATGTTCACTTGCTCGGTGACGATGTCATAATGGCAGGTCTTCACCTGGCGGGTCTCGGTGCGGTAGCCGGACGCGCCCGACCCGAGGCCGAACATGGAACAGCAGGAGGAGAAGCCCATGGAAAGGGCGACGAGAGTCAGTAGGCTGAGGAGTTTTTTCATCTTATTGGTTCTGTGGATTCGGTTAGAAAAGGCAGCAGCATGAAGTGGCCGCAAGCGCGGATAAGGCAATCAGGGCGACGGTGACGATGCGCTTCAACATGCCGAAAGACTAGTTGGGCGCATGGCCTTGGCAATAAAATTTCTACGGTGATGCGACTTGATGCCGCACGGCATCCTGTCTATGGTTGGTTTTTTATGAAAACTCTCCTCTTTTCCACCTGCATCGCTGTCGTCATGATATCCGCGTCTCCGGCCCGCGCCGAGAATGGGCCGAAAGAAGTTTCCATCGACTCCCTGTTCGCATCCGAGAAACTCTGGACGCTGACCGATGCGGATGTTGAAAAGGAATGGAAAGACAAGGGCTTCAAGTGGAACTCCGAGAAAATGAAGGATCGCGGCGTGATCCGGCGCGAGAACTTCGGCTTCCAGCCGCTCAAGCTCACGGCCTTCGGGTTGCTGACGGTCGAGGAGGTGGTGTTTGTATTCAAGGAAGGGAAACTCACTGAGATTTCCCTGCTGCCATGGAACAAGGGCGATTCCCGCAACGCGCAGCTCAGCGAGAAGGATTTCAACGGGATCGTGGAAGCGTGGACGGCCGAGCTGAACAAGCGCATCGCCCCCGACCACCAGGATCGCGGCCCCGATAAGGCGAGCGCGACGCGAGCCGAGCGGCGGATGTGGATCGGCAAGGACAGCTTGGCGCAAATCGAATACAGCGGCGGCAAGGAGCGCTTCATCGATCCCTACAGCGGACGCGAGCGGACGGGTCCGAATTTCCAGGGCGAATTCATCCGTCTGCGCCTGCTGCCCAAGCCGGAGAGCATGATCGGCCTTGACGCCAGCACCGGCGGCGGCGTGACCGTGCGGCGCAAGGATCTCACGAAATCCGTCGTCCGCGATGCATCCGGCGATGTCCTCATCCCGGATGTGCCGATGGTTGACCAGGGCGACAAGGGTTACTGCGCGGTGGCCACCGCCGCCCGCGTGCTCAACTACTACGGCGTGCCCGCCGACCAGCACGAGATGGCCCAGATTTCCGGAAACCAGGCCGGTGGCGGCGGCACGAATCCCGAGGAGATGATCGAGGCCATGAAAAAGATCTCCGGGAAATTCAGCACCCGTTTCACTACCGTCCTCGACGTCGATTACACGAGCCGGAAATACGCGAGCTTCATGCGCCGCTATAACACCGCCGCCCGCAAGATGGACAAGAAGGAGCTGGATACGGATCGGTTCATCTACTTCCTCAACGGCCTCGATCCCGAGGTTCTGCGCGAGGTGAGCGGCAAGGGACCCGCCTTCGACCGCTTCATGCGGGTCGTCAAAGACAACATCGACCAGGGCGTGCCGGTGATGTGGGCGCTGCAGCTCGGCTTGTTTCCCGAAAACGGCCAGAAGGCGCTGCAGGCAGGCGGTGGCCACATGCGGCTCATCATCGGTTACAACGAGGAGAAGAACGAGATCATCTTCAGCGACTCATGGGGTGCGGGCCACGAGAAAAAACGCATGGCCGCTCCCGATGCCTGCGCCGCGAGCATGGGGCTCTACCTGCTCAAACCGGCGGGGGGGTGAGGCGCGATTGATTATTGATTATTGATTATTGATTATTGATTATTGATTATTGATTATTGATTATTGATTATTGATTATTGATTATTGATTATTGATTATT
>JAYTOE010000186.1:0-10555 GCA_043747935.1 Akkermansiaceae bacterium | reverse complement strand
GGCATCCCGATGAGCCACGCCACCGGCGCGAAGCACCACCCGAGGATCTGCTGGAGGCTCAGCCCGCCGTGGCCGAACCACCCGCCGATGCCCCCGAGCATCAGGTTCAGCAGCGCGATCAGCCCGATGAACGCCAGCAGCATCGCGCCGACATTGAGAGCGAGGTGCAGCCCGGTGGAAGCACCCAGCGCGGCGGCATCCACCACGTTCGCGGGCTGCTCATCGCCCTCCGCGAAATCGAGCTTGCCCTCGTGCGGCGTGCCGGTCTCCGGTTTCATCAGCTTCGCAAAAAGGAGTCCGCCCGGCGCCGCCATGAACGACGCAGCGATCAGGTATTTGATGTCCACCCCCAGCGCCACATAGCCCGCGAGGATCGATCCCGCCACGCTCGCCAGCCCGCCCACCATCACCGCGAACAGCTCCGAGCTCGTCATCCGGGAAATGTACGGTTTCACCACCAGCGGAGCCTCCGTCTGCCCCACGAAAATATTCGCCGCCGCGGACAGCGACTCCGCCCGGCTCGTCCCCAGCAGTTTCTTCAGCCCCCCGCCGAGGAACTTGATCACCAGCCCCATCACCTTGAGGTGGTAGAGCACCGCGATCAGCGAGGAGAAGAAAATGATCATCGGCAGCACCCGCAGCGCGAACACGAAGCCCACCGCCCCGCCGCCATCCCGCGTCAGCCCGCCGAAGAGGAAATTCACCCCCTCCTCCCCCGCATTGATCGCCTTCGTCACCCCCGCGCTCATCCCCGCCAACGCATCCCGCCCCACCGGCACCGCAAACACCACCCATCCGATCAACACCTGCAACGCCAACGCCGTCCCCACCGTCCGCCAGCGGATCGCCTTCCGGTTATCGCACAGCCCATACGCCGCCAAAAGCAGCACCACGATCCCGAGAAGTCCTGTCATCGGTCTAGCCATTAGCCGTTCCCGCGCCGGAAAGGAAGGGGAAACGCGGAGTGGCTGACGCCTGTCTGCCACGGCGGGGGATGGTCATGGCAGACAGGCGTCAGCCTCTCCCATCCGCCGAAAGGGCGGCGCGTCATGTTCCACTTCCACGGTCAGGTTCGGCTTGATGCCCGCCAGCACCGGCAGGACGTGATTGAGAACCTGCTCCGCCGTCGCCCGGAACCGCCGCCCCCGCGTGCTCACCTTCACCCAGCCATCCTTGTCGCGGAAGTAGCGCTCCGCCGAAGTCTTCGTGCGGATCACGATCACATAGCTGTCGTTGGTTAGTTTCATGGAAAATCCGCAACGTCTAGCTCATCCACGGAGGGGAGGTAAGCTCGAATTAAACTGGAGCGTTACCCGCCGTTGGATGGAGCGCACGTTCTGCCTCTTCATTGTTAGAGCTTGTTGAGTGCTGCATCAAGTGTCGCCTTCACTCGCTTTTTCTCAATCTCAGGATCGACTCGCTGAATGTATTCGACTGCGGCAAGATCATCACCGCGCTTGCGGTTCTGACGTGGCTCCAACGCTTCGATCAAGATGGCCTCCAATGCAGGAATCATCTTGGCCGCATCGAAGGTCGCGGGGAGCGCTCCCAACACACCTTGCTCCGAAACTGGTAAAAGTCCAAACCACGAAAAACGATCCCAACGCGAAGACATTCGGTCGCTGGTGTGCTCGAAAAGCCGCTTTCCCAATGGCCGATCTGTCGTGCGTCCAACGTAAATAACCTCGCGTCCATCATACAGAAGGTAAATCCCCAACTGCTTGTTAAAGTCAACCGGGGTTGCCCCGATCTGCTGCATCCCGAGCAACCGCGGCGTGGCAATCCACTCAACCGCCTCTCTACGCCAAAACATGCCGAATGACGAAACAATCTCATACTGGGCTTCTGTCTCGTCCGACTCAGAAACATCTGGCGTCAGCTTCGGCTTCTGTTGGACTGCGATCTGTGCGTGGCTCTTTGCCATCGCGTAGATTCCCTTGCCGACCCGAGTGTAGGGAGATGCCGCTCCGTCCTTCTTGATGGAGGAACTGATCTGAGCGCTGATGGTCGCTGCCGGAGTCGCGCCGAGGCTGTGTCTGAGTCCTTCAGCTATGATCTGCTCCGTGATCTCGTTGTAGTGCAGCGGCGTGGCCGAAGATCTTAGGACTTTCTCGATGGCCTTTCGCCAGGTTAATTCAGAAGGCATGATAGGTTATGTCTTTGTTTCTTGCCGTACAGGATTTATTCGTATCCCCGTCACGGTGATATCCGGCATGGAAGCCTTACCAAAGAAAAAGGAGAAATCATTGGTGGATCAAGGCTATTCGCCGGGAAGGGTGCATACATCAGGCGGATGGATGGGCTGGCGGGAGGGGATAGGTGTCTTCCCAGATATTACGGTGTCGTAGTCGGGATCCGGGTTACTTGGAGGTGGGAGAAGCGGGAGTCGAAGGCATACCGTAGCGGCGATCTCCGGTCGCCGTTCTAACATTCCCGGAAACCCGGCGACCGGAGATCGCCGCCACTCGCCCACCGACGGAGCGGGGCGCGGCGTTCAGGACGTTTCGATTTTCACAAAGACGTTCGCTTCGTCTTCAAAGGCGGGGAGGTGGAATTTCCCGGGCTCGAGGTGTTCCTTTACTGTGAGCTTCACCTTGTAATCGGCGAAGATCTCCTCGCCGTTCGGTTGCTTTTCCTGAGCGACCAACTCGCGGGCGGTGACGGCGGCGGTGACGGCGGGGAGCTTGACGGAGGCGGTCGGCTCGGGCGGGTCGATGAAGAGGCCGTCGGAGTGTTGGTTGTTGACCCATTTCCCAAGAGCCTCCGCGTCAGTGCCGGGAGCAAAGAGGTGGACGGTGGCGGAGACGGGCAGCGGGGCGGCGGTGTTGTCGATACGGAGGACGAGGATCGCACTCTTTTCCGCGAAGGTGTAGAAGATCAGGGTGTCGCGCATTCCGATCATGGAGTGGCGGACCAGTTCCTTTTTCGCGTCCTTGAAGGCGAGTTCGGGCTCGGCGGCGGCGAGGGAGCCGCAGAGCAGGGCGGCGAGGAGGGAGAGGCGGAGGTTCATGGGTGGAGTGGGATTCATGTTCAGGCTGCCGGCAAGGAAGCCTTGCGGATGCGCCGGATGGCCTCGCGGTTCTCTCGCTCGGCGAGCTGGAGCTCGTAGGAAAGCTGAAGGCGCATCCAGTAGCCCGCCTCGATGCCGAAGTAACGGCTCAGCCTCAGGTCGTATTCGGGGGTGCAGCGCCGCTTGCCCGCCTTCATCTGGCTGAGGTGCGTGGGAGGGACGCCGGTGGCCCGCGAGATTTCGGTCTGCGGTTCGTGCCATTCGTCGAGGGTTTCGCGCAGTGTCTCGGCGAAGTAGTTGAGGAGGGGGATGGGGTCGGAGGTCTTTTTCATGGCGGTCAGTGGTAGTCGGTGATCTTCACGTCGTATGCGTCGCCGTTGTCCCAGCGGAAAACGATGCGCCATTGCTGGTTGATGCGGATGCTCCAGAAACCCTTGAGGCCGCCCGCCAAAGCCTCAAGCCGGTTGGACGGGGGAAGCGCGAGCTGCTCCAGCTGCGTGGCCTGGTCGATGCGGAACAGTTTCATGTTGGCGCGTGATTGGATGTCCGGTGGCAGGGTGCGTGAGCGCTGGCCTTGGAAAACGATGCCGGTTTGCTTGTCTCCGAAGCTGCGGATCACGGCATAACATCGCCACGAATACCGTAAGCCGTCAATCCAAGAATTGCCGGATTTAGCAATCCGCCCGCTCGACAACCATCAACCCCAATCGGGGTTGCGGAATTGAGCCCGGGGTTGCCGGAGGAACGGAGGCTACCCCGGGACTGTGGGCGATGGATCATGCAACGCCAAAGGTGTTGTGTCCAAGCCGTCAACTTCCCCGAGCATGGACGCAACACCTTCGGCGTTGGGGGATCCTGCGTTTCAATTTCCCCGGGGTAGGCCTCGCGGCCAACCCCGGGCTGAAATACGCAAGCCCGTTGGGCTAGTTTTCCGGGCGGAGGCCGCTCACTCGTAAACGAGGCGGGCGGAGGCGGTGCAGTCTTCGGAGGATTTGAAGCGGATCCAGTAGGCTTGGAATTCCTCGGGGAAGGTGTGGGTGGTTTCGGTGCCGGGTTTCATCTCGAAGGATTGGTAAGTTGCCCAGCGGCCTTCGCCGGTGAGGTCGATCTCGGCGGTGAAGGTGACGGGTTTGTCGGCGGTGAGGGTGAGGGTTTTCTTGTTGTAGGCGGTGAGGAGGTAGGGATCGGAGGGGGTGTCCTTTTTTACGGCGCTGTCCTTCCATGGGCCGCCCTGGCCGCGGGGTTTTCCGAGTTTCCAGATGTCATCGATGGCTCCGGCCCAGAGGGCGGCCTTGCCGTCGGCGGAGCGGATGATGTGGGGGTTGTTTTTCGGCGCGGCGTCGGCGATGCCGGAGACGACGAAGAGGCCGCGGTAGGAGCAGTAGTCGTGGACGAGGCGGTTGTGGGTGGCGACGGGGCGGACTTTGGCGAAGCCGCCGGCGTTCTCGGCGGGGAGCTCGTAGAAGGTGCCGTGGGCGTTGAAGAGGTCGCGCTCGGTGGCGACTTCGCGGCAGACGCGGTATTCGTGCGTGGTGAGGGCGGGGTCGCCTTTCGGGAGACGCCAGCGTTTTCCTTTGTCATCCACGTAGAGGACGGAGGAATCATCGACGGTGAGGATGCCGGTGGGGATTTCCGCCTTAGGCTCGGTATTTTGCCAGATCATGTTTTTGAGTTTCAGCTCCGCATCGAGTTCATAATAATTGCCCTTATTCCCAGAAGCATCAAGGGAGTGGAAGACCAAGTTACGGCGCAAGTGGCCGAGTGCGTGAACGGTGCCGCCGGTGAGGGCTTCGCCGGGTTTGGCGAGGCCGTTGAAAATGGGATCGGCCTCGGGGGTGCGGGTGTCGGGGTTGTGGTAGGTGAAAACGGCGGAGGCCTTTTCGAGATCGACGGTGGAGGTGACGCGCACCCATGCGCCGACTTGGCTTTCCGCGAAGGGCACGAAGAGGTAGCCGGAGGACGGGACATCGACCTCGGAGAGGGGCGTCCACTCGCCGTTGCCCTTGATGTCGGTTTCGATGCGGAAGGTGACTTTTTCCCCGGCGCTGTGACTGAGGTGGAGGGCGCGGCGCTGGTAACCGGAGAAGAGGTAGGCATCGGAGGGCGCGCCTTTTTTCACCGGCTCTCCGGCCCAGACCGCGCCGCGTCCGATGACGGGGCCGAGCTGGTCGAGCTGGGATTTCTCCACGAACCAGAGATTGGACTGGGACTGGGGCGCGGGGACGTGACCCTTGGCCTTACGCTGGTTGAGGAACTCGGATTTCGCGGTGTCATCGCAGCCCATAACGACCTTGCCGTTCCACTCCGCGAAGTCGCCGATGACTTTCAGGTAGTTCGAGCGGGGGGCGATGCCAGCCGAATTTTTCGGGGTGAAGGTGGGAGGGAATTTCCAGAAGGTGCCGTGCATGGTCATCAGGAAATCCTTCTCGCCGATCTCACGGATGCGGGGCCACTCGGTGTTCCAGCCGTGGGCGCCGTCGTAGGAGTGGGAGCCTTTCGGGAGGCGGTAGAACGTCCATCCGACATCCGGCATGCGGACGCCTAGGAGGAGCGAGCGGTGATCCCAGCCGACGGCCCAGATGGGATCGGTGGCGGGGTTCTCGCTGCCATGGATGCCGCCGGGGCCGGTGACTTCGGTGAACTGGTTGCGGCGGATGACGGTCCATTTCTCCGCCTTGCCGTCCCACTCGGCGAGGACGCCGGAGGGGGTTTCGGGTTTGGTCTTCGCGTCGGTGCCGTATTCGCCGTTGTTTGAGTAAACGTAAACACCCTGGCCGGAGTAGAAGCCTTTGCCGTGGTAGCCGGGGTGATTGGCCTTGCGCGGGCTTTCCTTGTTCGCTTCGTCGCCCCACAGCTCGGTGACCTTGAGTGAATTACTATCAATCTCGTAGATGCCCTCCTCCATGGTGGCAGTGACGACTTTCCCGGCGGGATCGGTGAGGTGGCGGGCGGTGCCGGTGAGGCGGCCGAACATTTCCGTGCAGGGAATCGCGCGGACCTTGGAATCCGCGCCGACGGCGTAGGGGCCGATGAAGAGCTGGTCCGACTCGCGGTGGATCATGCGGTTCGCAGGGGTGCCGCCGATACTTTCCGGATGGATGGTCTGGATGAGATCCGGGGAAACGGAGTAGAGCTTGTCATCGCTGCCCTTGGGTTGGTGGGGGGCGTAGGTGATGACCCAGAGTTTTCCCTGCCATGGGACGACGCCGCCGGTGCCGCATTCGCCCTGGGTGTTGAACATGGTGAGGTGCGGGTAAATGCCGCTGAGGGAGACGGGTTCCGCGCTGGCGGACTGCATGATCGCGGCAAGGGCGAGGAGGCGGGTTCTCATTTCGCTTGTTGTTTGAGTTCGTTGAAACGGCTGCGCATCTCGGCGAGGCGGTCTTTCTGCGCGGGGTCGGCGCCGAGGTCGTTTTCCTCGCGTGGATCGGCGGTGAGATCGAAGAGCTGTTCGAGATCGGCATCCGGCCAGAACATGTATTTCCAATCCTTTCTAACAAGCGCCTCGGAGCCGGGGATATCCACATTGCCGGGAAGTGTGGCGTGCTCATAGAAGAACTCGGTGCGCCAGCCCTCAGCGCCGACCATGCGGAAATACAGGTCGCTGATGTCGCGTCCCTGCATGGTTTCCGGAACCTCGATTCCTGCAAAAGCAAGGATGGTGGGCGCGAGGTCGACGTTGAGAGTCAAGTTGTCATCCACCGTTCCGCGCGCATTGGCAGGCATGCGGGGATCATTGATGATGAGCGGGACGCGGATGCTTTCCTGGTGCGGATACCATTTGTCGGCGAGGCCGTGCTCGCCGTGGTAGTAGCCGTTGTCGGTGGTGAAGATGATAAGGGTGTTGTCGTAGATGCCCTGGCGTTTCAGCTCGGCGATGACCTTGCCGCACGCGGCATCCACCTCGGTGGCGAGGCGGTAGTAGTTTTTCATCATCTCTTGGTATTTGGCGGGCTCGTCGAAGCGCCATGCCCAGCGTTTTCGGCCTTCGTTCTTGGCGCTGAAAAAATCAGGGAGGCGCTGCCACGACTCATCGGTGGCGTTTTTCGGAACCGGAATCTCGATGTCCTTGTAGAGGGAAAGGCTTTCCGGCTGCGGCAGGTATTGCTTCGGGTTGCCATCCTCGGCATGCGTCGCGAAGAAGGCGAGGGTGAGGGCGAAGGGCTTGTCTTGCGGGCGTTTCGAAAGAAACTCCATGGCGTCATTCTCGTTCTTTTTCGTGACGTGGATCTTTCCGCCATCGGAGTTTTTCATCCAGTGCACACCGCTGTAGGCGGTGCCGAAATCGTATTTCTCTGAAGGGAATTTACCGTTGTGCCACTTACCGACATGACCCACCCAATAGCCGTTTTCACGAAGTAGGCCGGGGTAAGTTTCACTCCATGGGGTTTTGAAGGCTTGGAAGGCGTTGTTGCCATGGCGGGACATCCATTGGCCGGTGAAAAGGCTCGCGCGGCTGACGCCGCAGATCGAGGTGGTGACGCAGTTCCGTGTGAAACGGACGCCCTCCTTCGCGAGCGCGTCGAGATTCGGCGTCTTGACGATGGGATTGCCAGCGCAACCGAGGGTATCGAAGCGCCAGTCGTCCGCGTAAAGAATCACGACGTTGGGTTTTTCCTTTCCGAAGGCGCTTCCGAAAAAGACGGTGGCGAAGAGGGAGAAGAGGATGCGTGATAGCGTAGGTTGTTTCATATCAAAGGGTTTGAATCTTTCTTGCGTGTAAGCCTATGCAAGACAACGCAACCCGGCAAAGCATCCTTTCAGAGAGGCCGCTGAGGATTTCCCACTTCCTCCTAGACCGTGACATGCGCTTCGCGTAACTTCCGGCAGCCACATTATTCCGAATGGAAACCCTCTTGCAACTCTCTGACACCTCCGCCCCAAGCACGCTCAACGAAGTGCTGGACTCGCTCAAAAAAGAACACCTTGATCCGCGCCTCGAATCGAAAGCATGGGGCGACTGGATCTACTTGGATGGCTACAACTCGGTGATCAGCATCGAGTCGAACAGGGGGCTGAGCTCATCCGCGACCATCGAACATGCCGAAGGAGAGGAAGACGGCGAACTGGTGCAGTGCATCCACCGCGCCTTCGGTCGTTTGGGATGGCACGGCGTGGATGAAGACGGAGAATTTGCCCTCTGAGGCACCTCTCGCACCCCTCGCCATGATCAAACGAGTCTTTCTCGCCCTCCTTTTCGGTGCCATCACGGCGAGCGCCCACCAGGTCGATACGGTGGAGCTCGAACTCCTCCAGACGGATGGAAAATGGAAACTGGTGGGCCTGCTCGACATCGCCTACATGATGCCCGAGACGCGCGGCGTGGAGGGAGCGCCGCCGCTTTTTCGCAACGATGTGATGGCAGCGAAACCTGAGACGCATGCGCGATATACGCGTGTTGCGGAGGAGACGATGCGCAAACTGCTCAAACTGGATTACAACGGCAAGGAGCTGAAATGGGATATCCACTTCCCTGATTTTGAGAAATCCCCACTCGTCCTGCCACCCGAAGAAGGGGGCTGGGCGCTGATGAGGGTCGAAATCATCACCCCCGCCCTGCCCGGCCCGGGTAATTTCTCCGCGTTCTGGAAAGATGAGCTGCAATCCGACCTCTACATCATCTTCGAGGAGGGGACGGATATGCCCGAAATTTTCCCGATCTCATCGGGTATGTCGGAGGTGCTGCTGAAAGTCCCGGAAGGAACGAACAAGCCGAGCGTCACGCCCACGCGTGTCGCTCAGACTGAGAACTGGATCATTTCGGGTTATGGCCATGTGATTTCACATAATTTTTTCAGGGCGATGTACAAACTCAAGGTGCCGGAAGGTCTCGACCACTTACTCTTCATATTGGGTCTTTTCCTCCTAGCTCCACGCCTCAAGCCACTTATGGCGCAATCGCTCCTGTTCACTTTCGCCCATTCCATCACCCTCGCGCTCGCCGTGTTCGGCCTGATCAGCCTGCCTTCGCGCCCGGTGGAAATCCTCATCGCGGCGAGCATCGCGTGGATCGGGATCGAGAACCTGCTCGTAAAGAAACTGAAACCGTCCCGGCTATATCTCGTCTTCGGCTTCGGCCTGCTGCACGGTCTCGGCTTTGCCGGTATGCTTCTTGAAAAAATCGGCCACCTCAAGGGCAAGGATCTCGCCCTGCCACTGATCGGTTTCAATGTCGGGGTGGAACTCGCCCAGGTCACCGTGCTCGCCATCGCCGCCCTGATCCTCTGGCCATTGCGAAAATGGACGAATAAAATCCAGCTTGGTGGCTCCGCACTCATCGCACTTGCAGGCCTGTTCTGGATGTTTGAGCGGATTTCCGCCTGATTTTTTTGAAATTATTGCGGAATCCGCACTTGCGGGTTTGACATGCGCAAGCCTCCAACCCTTAATTTTCCCGATAGCGAAAAACCAAACCGCATGAGCGATAACGAAAACAAAACCCCGTCGAAACAGACTTCGAGCGTACCGTCGAAGCAGACTTCGAGTGTGCCGTTGAAAAAGGAAACCGTCCGCGTGACCCTCAAGGCCGCCGACGCCCCACCGGCCATCCCTTCCGCAACGCTGCCCGCGAACCCGGCTCCTACGATCAAGCCTCCGACGCCTCCTATCGCCCCGCCGGCTCCAGCCGCGCCAAGACCGCCAATGATCCAGCCACCATCGGGTGCTCCCACCGCGATGAAACCACCCGCCCCGGCACCCACGATCCCTCTTCGCACATCCGGTGCCCCGACCGTGGGAGCGCCCACCATCAAGCTGGCTACCACCAACGCACCGATCGGAGCACCAACCATCGCGCTCAAGACCGCAAACTCCCCTCTCTCCACTTCGGGTGCCCCCACCATCGCCCTGAAAACGGCCAACACGCCGCTTCCCGCAGCAGGCGCCGCCACCGTCTCATTGCCTAAGGCTACCGTTGCCCTCAATCCACCAACCAAACCTCTCAGCCCAACCAGCGCATCCGCCACCCAAAAGCCCACCCTCTCCACCATGGAGGAAGCCGAGGATGAGTCCGGTGTGGGCACTTTTACCAAAATTCTCGCAGGTGTTGGCCTAGTGGCCGCCCTCGTAGTGCTTGGTATCCAGTTGAAAATCTCAAACATCTGGATCGGAGCCGAGGACAACGACAGGGTGGGCGACTGGTCGCAGCTCCTTGAATAAAGATCTCAACCAAACAAAATCATGATACTCGGCATCATCAACACCCTCATCGCAGGCGGCGTTCTCTATCTTTCCATCATCGGAGCGAACCTTCAGTAGCTTCCTGTCTCCGGATCCCATCTCCCTCCGCTCCCGATTCCGAATCACGGAAGAATGGAGCGGAGGTTTTTTATGCCCGCCCTTGACGCGGTGCCATACGGGTTTCAGATTCCCTGTATGGCAACCAACGTCACCGAAGCGAATTTTCAATCCGAAGTCATCGACTCCGACCAACCTGTGCTAGTCGATTTCTGGGCAGAGTGGTGCGGCCCCTGCAAAATGATCGGCCCCATTCTCGACCAGCTCTCCGGCGAGTTGGAAGGTCAGGCGAAGATTACGAAAGTCAAT
>JAYTOE010000185.1:0-59430 GCA_043747935.1 Akkermansiaceae bacterium | reverse complement strand
CGCCCTCGAAAATGACTTTCCCGCCATCTCCGCGTGCCATCACATGGTATATTGCTCCCGGATACTGGTGTCGTAAAGTTCTAGGCACGAAAGAAAAATTTGAAAAGGATAAAGATTCTTCACCTCGCCGAAGCGCGTCGCAGCCGATCCATGATCGCGACGCCGAGGCCGATTTCGGTGATGGGTTCCGCGATGATCTCGTCGAGACCCATCTCGTCCATCTCGCGCATGGCGTAAAACAAGCGGATCGCGGCTTCGGCGAGTTTGCCGCTGCCGGGGCTGAGCGCGACCACGTTATCCCAGCGGTGGGCGCGGACGAACTCGCCGCCCTCCTCGCCGGTGTAGCTGAGCAGGCCGTAGGTCTTGCCGATCTCCGGCGTGAAATCGGATGGCTTCTCGATCAGGCGGAAAGGCGTGACCGGCGCGTAATGGCTTTCCAGCTCGCCGGGTGCCTGGAGTTTGTCGGCGGGCTTCGCCTTCTCCACTTTCCCGAATTTCTGGAGCTGCTCCTTGGTGATCGGGCCGGCGCGGTGGAGGTAAAAGATCGGCTTCTTCCCCTCGCGCGGCTCGATGCGGATGATCGTGCTTTCCAAGCCCTCGCTGCACGCGCCGGCATCGACGATGAGTGGGATGCGCCCGCCGAGTTCCTTCATCACGGCGGAGGCGGAGGTCGGGGAAATGCGCCCGAAGCGGTTCGCGCTCGGCGCGGCGATGGGGTTGCCCAGCGCCTTGTTGACCGCGCGGAAAATGGGATGCCCGCTTTGGCGCACGCCGACAGTCGGCAGGCCGCTGGTTACGAGATCCGGCACCTCCGGGGTTTTCGGCAGAATGATCGTCAGCGGCCCGGGCCAGAATTCGTTGGCGAGCTGGTTCACCGTTTCCCGGATGTCTTCGGGGACGATGGCGACCCGTTCCAGATCCCGGAATGAAGCGATGTGCACAATGAGCGGATCGAAACTCGGCCGCTCCTTCGCCGCGAAAATTTTCGCCACCGCTTCGGGGTTGAAGGCGTCTGCCGCCAGCCCGTAAACCGTCTCCGTCGGCAGCGCGACGACCTCGCCCTTCAGCAACAGAGCGACCGCCTCGTTCTGCGCTTCCTTCATCCCGTCGTCGGTCGCCTCAATGATCCTTGTCTCAAACACGGGGTGATCATCTCGACCTTGGGGTCGTTTGGCAAGCGGTTGGGTCATTTCGCCTAAACGATACGAACCCGGATGAAACCGGTTTCGTTTCCCCCATTTTCCCGCAGCGTTTCATGGTTGGCACTCACACGACATTGTGGATCATGGGTTTATCAGGACTGGCCAAGCTTCCAACTGCTCGTCCGAGATCCCAGGGAAGCGAGACAACCATGAGTGAAGACCCTCAATATCAGATGATCGCTCTCGATGCTTCAGTGCATGACCGGTCGGGTTTTGATTGTGGCGTGGCTCCCCTCAATCGTTACCTGCGCGAACAGGCCTCGCAGGAGATGAAGCGAAAGGTCGCGGGCTGTTGGGTGCTTGTCACCCGCACCAGCGATGGCCAGATGCTATTCCTAGCCAACATGGTGGCGAAGATGCGGCACGACACCACGCTCGGCAGCCGTATCGCGGAAGTCCACAACGGTTCCTCGCTCTTCACCGGGGACGCCGGTCAGGGCGATAGCAATATCCGCCGCTGGATCATCGAAAACGACTGGCTCGAAGCCATCGTCGCCCTGCCGCTCAATCTCCGGGTTCATCACCAGCAAGCTCATCGGCGGGCAGAACGGTGTGAACTTCGCCTACATCGTCTAACAGCCGACGTGGTGACCGACAAGCTCGACGTCCGCGCCGCCGCCGCCCAACTGCCGGAGGAAGCGGAAGACGAGCCGCTCCCCGACCCCGAACTCCCCGAGGAAGAAACCGAATTTGAGGAGGTGGAATGATTGCCTTTTCACCTCCGCTGAAAACCCTAATTTCAGGGCATGAAGCTGCTGCACTACGTCGAGATCGAGAACTTCAAGCGCTACGGAGAAGTCCAGCGCCTGGAGCTGGATCATCCGTCGTGCTGATCGGCCCGAACAACTGTGGCAAGACGAGCGCTTTGCAGGCCATCGCGTTGTGGTCGATCGGACTGCGGACATGGAAGATGGAGTCGGAGAACTCAAAGGCGGAGAAACGAAAAGGTAAGGCGCTGAACCGGCTGAGTATCCTGTCAGTGCCGGTGCCCAAGACGCGCCATTTCTGGCACAATCTGAAGACAGGGAACAAGGATTTGCGGATTACACAGTGGGGGTTGACATAAAAGGCCAGCCGATGCCGGTGACGATGATCTTCCGCCATCACGCAAGCGACGAACTGGTGTATTGCGAACCCGCGACGGAAACGCTGGAGAAGGAGGATGTTTTCCATACAGCGGCAGCGCTGGATGTGTCCCTGCTTTACCCAATCTGGCATATCGGCGGATGAAGCGGTGATCCTGCCGAAACGGATTGAGTTCCTAATGGGTCGGGGCAGCAATCCAGGAAACACCGGATGGAATCGCCGCCGGGAAGGCGGGAGGTAGCGGATGGCACGTAGGTTCACCGGCAGCCTATGACCGCGCGCACTGCATCGACGTGGTGCAGTTCGTCGAGAACGAAGCATTCCGCCGTGCGGTGAGCGATTTTGTTTACTCGCTGACGGCTGCGTGAAGGAATGAAATTTGGAGGGATTCCCGTTTTCATCGAAGCGCTCCCAGCTCGCATCCGTTCGCTGGGGAGGAAGGGAGATTGGAGATTCTTTTCATGATTGTTCGCGGATTCGTTTGTGATCCTTCCATTTCGAGAAGGGCGGGGAAATCAAAAAGGCGCGGACTTCATCGCCTTCGGAAATGGCGGTGCCAGCGGTGAGTAGCGAGTATCCGCCGATGGAGGCGCGGCTTCCAATCACGACGGGCGCGAGCAGCAGTTTCCCGTCCGCAATGACATGGGGGTTGAGCTTCACCCCTGCGCCGAAGACCACGTTGTCGCCGATGTCGAGGTAGCCGCGGTCGAGGATGGAAGTACGGGGTGCCCAGTAGGTGAACTTTCCGATCCGCGATCCCCAGAGCCGCAGCCACAGCGAGTAGCAGCCGGGGATGAGGCGGATGATTTCCTCCGTGGCGGGAAAACGCAGGAAAAGAACCTGGCACTGGAAGCACGCCCACCACTTGAGGAAATCCGCGGAACCGACCCGGATCTCGGCGGGCGATTTTCTCAGCGACTCGCGGAGGATGCGCGCCGGGATGACGGGGACGAGGTAGAGAAAAACGAGGGCGGCGGGGACTTTCCATGCCCATGCGAGCGGCAGGAAAAGGCAGGCGAGCGTGCCCGCCGCGTGGAGGGGCGGCAGGAGGTTGAGCAGCAGCATGGCGAGCTGCGGCCAGCGGCTCTCAGCGGATGATTTTTCCGGCATGGTGGTTCTGGACGTGTTGGTCGGTGAGGCGCGGGCCGCGCCACATGCGCAGGTAGGCGGCGAGGACGCGGCCGCGCTCGCCGTCGTGCTCCGGGGTGATTTCCGGGAGGTTCACCCATGGCACGGTGGGCTGCGAATGGTGGTTGCGGTGCCAGTTGTGGTTGAGCCAGAGGGCATCGAGCCATTTCCAGGTGCGGAGGTTGCGCGCGCCTTTGAGGACATCCCGCTCGGTGCCGAAGTGGTGGACATATTGCAGTGCGGACCATAGGAAACCGAAGCTGCCGAGCAGCGTGAGGTATTTCCAAACCGGCACATCCCAGAGAAACATCCATGAAATGTGCAGCGCGAAAACGCCGAGCGCCTCGATGCGGATGAGGCGGAAATAGCGGGGATTCAGCGAATCTAACAACGCGCGCGTGGGCCGGTCGAAATCCGCCCAACGCGCCTTGAGCAGGGAAGGGTGGAGCAGGGCGAGGACGTTCGAGAGCACGACGGCGAGGTAGAAGAAGCCGGTGAGGATGCCGTAGAGCTGGAGGGCTTTCCAAACGCGGCTCTCTCCCTCGAAGTAGAAATCGAAGGCCTCGTCGTCGGAGCGGTTGCGAAGGTGGTGGCCGATATGGCCCTGGCGGAGGAGGTGGAAAGGCGCGGGGAAAAACAGCGCGAGGATGGCACCGGCGGTGTCGTTTACGCGGCGGTTGTCGTGGAGCAGGCCGTGCTCCGCCTCGTGGAGCATGGCGTAGGCGGAGTTCATCACCAGAGCGTAAGCGACGGCGAGCGCGGCAAGCGCCCAGCCGGAAACGAAGCCCGCCACCGCAAGTAGTGCCAGCAGCGCCGCGAGCTGGAGAGCGGCGATGAGCAGGTTGAGCCGGGAGGGCAGTAAAAAATCCTTTTTCATCGGCGGTAGGAGGGCAGGGATTTTCCGATGTCCGCGAACTCCGGCAGGGAATCGAAGAGCGCGAAGGCTTTCGGCGTGATCTCACGGCTGTAGAGGCTGGCGTGATAGCTTTCCGAATGCGCCAGATCCGCGAGTTCGCGGCGGAGCTGCGCGGCGAGGGGGGAAAGCTCCGGGGACTCGCCGATGAGTGCGTCGAGCACCGCTTTCCCCGCCCTCTTCGGCACGGTGAAAAACTCACGCATCAGCCACCCGAAGAGGCGGACCTGGACGCGGCGTTTCCACATCGGCATGGGCGTCCAGATGCGGGCGATCAGCTCCGTGTCACAGCGCACGTGGCCGATCTCATCCGCCATGTGCTTGCGGTGGAGTTGGCGAAAATTCGGTTCCAGCGCGCCTTGCTCGTGGATGCATTCGCGGGCGATGTGGATGGAGCGCTCTTCCTGGAGGAGGATCAGCCAGATCCAGCAGGGAAACGCGAAGGGCTTGCCCGCGAACCACGCGCCGAGCGCCGCCGTGCGCTCTTGGAGCGGGATGAAAACGTAGCGGCCTGGTTCAAGGGAAAATTTCTCCGGATCGATGCGGTGGTTCATTTCCCGGAACCAGCGGGAGTGGCGTTTCTCCTCCGCCTCGAATGTCCGCAATCCATCCGCGAGTTCCTTGCCGATGATGTCGGGCCGCGAGTAGAGCGCGGGCAGCACGGTGGAGGCGAGGAGTTCCTCGAAGAACGCCGTCTGCTCGTTTAGGTAAAGCGCGTAGAGCTGCGTGTAGCGGATGCGCTGGCTGTCATCGAGCAAGCGCCACGAAGGAGCGTGGTGCAGTGCCGTCAGCCTTGCGGGGAAGAAGGGGAGGGAGAAATCGATATCGCGGCGCGAAGTTTCCCACAGGGCTGCTTTTTCCCGATGCTGCGATGCGGCGGCTTCCATCGTGGTCATACTATCCCTATCATCGGCTTTGGAAACCCTGAATATTCCAATAGGTAGTTAGGGTTTCTACGCTAGGGGTGGAGACGAAAATCTTCAGAGGAATGAACCGCAGATGGACGCAGATTCACGCAGATGGAAGAGATAACATGATGAGATTCTCTCCGGAGGTATCGCCGCTCTTTCTTCCCCATTCACGTCCATCTGCGGTTCAATTTTCCCCACTGTATGCGCCATGGGCAGGAGCTTCGGATTCATGTAAAATGGGACTTGATGTCCTGTTTTGCATGGGAATAGCGGGGACGCCTCACGCGCTCGGCGAGGAGGCCGAGGAGCGAGCGGTGGTTGAGGGCGGGGTTCATCCGGGGCGCGATCTCGCGGTCGTGGTATTCTGGGAGCTTGCTCCAGTGCATCGCCGGGCGGAGGTGGTGGGCGGTGTGGTAGCCGCTGTTGAGCAGGAAAAAATTCGCCGTTTTCCCGGTCAGGTTCCGGGAGTGGTCGTATTCCGAGCCGCTGTCGCAATCCTGGTGCTGGAGCAGATTCATCCCCACCAGCACGACCTGCGCGCTGATCCATGGCAGGAACAGGAAAAGCAGCGTGGCGCGCCAATCCGCGATCAGCAGGATCACGACCACCGCATAGAAAACGCCCCGCTCGATCAGCGCCTGCCGGAAAAGGCGCGGGCGCTTCGCTTTCCAATCGGCGAGATCGCTTTTTTTCTCCCGGTACATCGTGGCGATGGCGATGAAGGGGAAGAGCACGATGTTGAGCGCATTGCTCCGGAACCCCGCCAGGCTGGTCCGCACGAAATCCAGCTCGCTCTCCGCGTGTTTGTGATGGCGGATGTTGTGGGCGGTGATGAAGCCCGTCGGCGGCTGGCCGATGGCGAAGGACAGCGCGATCTGGTAGAGGGAATTCCAGAACCCGCTGCGGAAAACCGGCAGGTGCATCTGGTTGTGCGTCGCCGTGCAGGCGATGAAGGCCAGAAAATATCCCAGCGGCACGCTCAGCGTGTTGCGGAGAATACCCGTCCAGTTCCCCGCCGCCACCAGCAGACCGAGGCCGATGAATACCAGCGTCCTCCCATCCGCACCGTAGCGCGGCAAGGGCAGGAATCGGGCCGCGTTCATGCGGGTATGCTAGCGGATGGAGGGCGTTTGGAAACCATGAATCCGTGCGGCAGGCGGGACAGGATTGTCCTTGAGAATAGCCCGACATCCGGTAGTCTCCCGGTGTTGTCAGATGACCCCAAGCGAATCCAACCGCCAGAAGACGCAAGCCTACCACAACCGGGTGAGGACTGCTCTCTCGAAGAAGCCATCCATGACTTCGGGGCAGTTCTACGCGCAGGTGGACAGGGTGATGGGGACGAAGACGGCCTTGATCGCTCCGAGCAAATCCTCCTCATCGAAGCAGAGGCAGCCCGTTTAGGACGACTGTTCGACGGACTTGGGCCGGCCAAGGAAGGCGGCAGGGAACACGATCTGGCGTTCGACGCATCGAGTGGAACTGTCCTGAAGTTCACGAAGCCATCCAGCGCGGCGTTTGTGGTCGATTTTTGGGGCGATGAACCTCGCCTGTCGAATGGTGATCCGCTCGGTTATCTGGAAAGGCTCAGGCTCCATAACGAGGTTTTCGGGGATTTCACCTCATTCGTTGGGATAGGTGGAACGGCGAATCACCGCCGGATCATCACGCGGCAACCCATCGTTGAGGGTTGTGGCGCAAGTTGGGAGGCGATACTGAAGCTGATGACCGGTGAGCTGGGCTTCACCAAACTCAGGCACAACCACGGGATCGGCTACGAGGACTCCTATGGCTTCGTGCTCGGAGATATCGCCGTGTTCGACATCAGGCCGGCCAACGTGATCATGGATGCGGATGACATTCCTGTCGTTGTGGACTCGATCCCTGTGAGGGTCACCGAGGATCAGCGCAAGTTCCTGCTGCGCTGACCTCCGCAAATCGTCCCCGGCAAGCGCTACGCCTTCCGCATCCGCGCCCTCGGCCCCAACGGGCTGGAAAGCCCGTGGAGCGACGAGGTGACCTGCAAGGCTCCCCTGATAGAAAAGGATCATCCGGCGGGAAGGAGGGGGAAACCCGTCCTTCCCGTCTTGCGTTCCGGGGCAGGGTGATATTTCAACTCCGAATCCGTGCGGCCTGCGGATTCGCCCTCCTTTACAGGGTCGGCTGTTCCGCGATACGTTCCTTTCATGCAGTCGGTCTATATCGAGACAACCATCCCCAGTTACCTCACCGGTCGCAGAAGCAAGCAGCAGGCGATTGCCGCCGATCAGGAGGCGACATGCCATTGGTGGGACACCGAGCGCAAACATTACCGATTGTTTTCCTCGATTTTCACCATCGATGAAGCAAGTGGGGGTGATCCCGAAGCGGCAAAACTGAGGCTTGAGAGCTTGGACGGTATCCGGGAACTGGAGATCTTGGAGGGATTCGAGCAGCTTGAGGCGGATATCATCGCACTGTTTCGCCTCCCGCCGAAGGCTGTTATCGACGCCGCTCATTTGGCTCTGGCGATCCTGCACGAGATGGACTATCTACTGACGTGGAACTGCACACACCTCGCGAATGCGGTTCTGCAGAAGGATCTGATCGATTATTGCGGCTACCACAGGCTTCATTTCCCGATCATTTGCACCCCGAGAACACTCATCGAACTCCGCACACCATGACCAATCCACTGATCGAAGAGGTAAGAGCCGCCCGGGCAGCCCGCGCGGAGTCCTTGGATTACGATCCGCACAAAATCGCCGAATGGGCGCGCGCCGCCCACGCCGAACGCCAGAAAATGCTGGAATCGAAAGTCCCGGACAAAGCGCGTGCAGTTGCGGCTGGAAAGCCTTCCGGTAAAGCGGGGCAGGAAGCCGCCGCCCCATCGCGCTGAACGGATGGCGCTCCTGCTAGGAGAACGAGTCCGTCTTGTTAGTAGAAAGAAGATCATGTTCGGAGCAATAGTCGGTGATATCGCGGGGTCGACCTACGAGCGGTGTAATTTGAAATTCGAATGGTGTCCGATCTTTGCCCACGGATCTCAGTTTACCGATGATACCGTCCTGACTCTTGCTACCGCCGATCACCTGATCTTCGGTGATTCCTACGGGGAAGCATACCGGCGATATGGACGCAATTATCCCAATGCGGGATATGGGGCGAGCTTCCGCCAGTGGATGTATACCGAAAACCCGAAGCCCTACGATAGCTGGGGGAATGGGTCGGCAATGCGAGCAAGCCCGATCGGGTGGGTGGCGACGGATCTGGATTGGGCGTTGGATGAGGCCAAGCGCAGTGCGGAGGTTACGCACAGTCACCCCAACGGCATCAAAGGGGCCCAAGCGGTCGTGGCGGCAGTCTTTTTGGCGCGTAAAGGGGAGTCGAAGGATTCGATCCGAAAATTCATCGCCGAACGCTTTTCCTATAACCTGAATCGCACTGTGGAGCAGATACGCCCTGGATACCTGTTTGAAGTGAACAGCGAATGGTCCGTGCCCGAAGCGATCATCGCATTTCTGGATTCCAGTGATTTTGAGACGGCGATCAGGAAGGCGATTTCCATTGGTGGCGATAGCGACACGATCGCGTGTATCGCAGGTTCCATAGCGCACGCGTTCTACGGAAGAATTCCAGAGTGGATGATCGACTACTGCATGGGCGTGCTGGATGTCGCGCAGAAGTCCATCATCTCCGATTTCTGGGAGCGCTACCCGGATACAAAGGTGAGGACATGACTGGCAAAGGGAGAGATGTTTCCTCTCTTAACTAATGTATTCGCCCATGCGGCGGAAAAGCCTTGATCTGCCAGCGATTCCCTCATTTCTTAATTAAGGAAGAATTCCCCCTCGGATATCACCGTGAGTAGGGATACGAGTAACATCTGATGGCCAACAAAATGAAACCCGCCTTACTTGCTTCTTTGTTCTGGATCGGGTGCAGCCTCGGTATGGAAGTCTGTGCAGAAAAAGAGCATCCTGATCCTTGGCTGCCTGAACCCGGCATGGTAGGCGATTGGGACACAGTTAGCGAGCGATTCAAGAAGTGGGAAATCGCCGATTTTGAAGATAAAGGGATAATACTTGACGGCGGGTCGCATGGTTTCGCTTTCAAAGCCACAGATGGTTCGGAGTTCCAGATCCTGGTGGCTAGCCCTGCTTGGTGGACGCAGGAAGACTGGAATAAGAAGCAACAACCGATCTTCCTTCAGTTTGAGGGCAAGTCTTATCGGGTTACGAAAGGCAGTGAATACGAAAAGGCATTGCTCCTGAAGCTTCGCCAAGCAGCTACGGATCTGAAAGGAGTGGGGCGTAGGCGTCCGATCTACATCGGGCGCCTGCATGACCTCGTTGAATCCCGCGAATTGCGGGACAACTTCTGGCCCTTGGGTGATCTCGAATTGGATGGCAAATCCGGCAGTTGGAATAAAAGGGTGCTAACTCTCCAGGACGACAACTTGCCTTTTGATCGCCTCGACCTGGAAGGCGCAACCGGCGATTGGGACAAGATCCGGGAGAGTTTCCATAAATGGGAGATCGCAAAGTTCAACGAGTGGGACACCCTCGGCGATAGTTCCACCATATTCCGGTTCACGACTTCGGACGGCACTGAAATCGGCATACTGGTTCCTACCATAAGCCCGTGGCATCCCCCTCGTGCTGACGATGGCGACCTCTTTGCGCATACGGAGCCGGTGGTTTTTCCCCAAGTGATCTTCCTTCACTACAGGAAGCGGCTCTACCGGATTGATAAGGGCGGTGAGTCCGAAGCGAAATTGTTGGCGATGCTGGACCGGGCTGCCAAAGAACTGAATGATGAGGGACTCTTGCATCCAAACTATATCAAATACCTGCGAGGTATTGTGAA
Organism: Akkermansiaceae bacterium; assembly: GCA_043747935.1. Lineage (GTDB taxonomy): Bacteria > Verrucomicrobiota > Verrucomicrobiia > Verrucomicrobiales > Akkermansiaceae > Luteolibacter. The sequence continues at coordinate 49,342 of JAYTOE010000185.1, read as the reverse complement.
TACACGGACCATCGTCCCCTACGGTTCCTGGCCCCTTGGCGATTACGACCTAAGCGAACAACAAGACGCCGGCGGCAATGGCGACTAGCGCATCAGGTTCGTGTCGCGCCGGATGCTCACCAACGCCGTTGCATCCACCCTATCATTGCGCCAATATGAATGCGAATACGAAGACACCAAAAGTTTGGCCTCTCGCGTCTGTAAGCCTTTTCATCACGCTGGTATTCTATCCGATGACAGTTCCTGGTGTCTTGCCGCCTTCGCATGGCGGAATGCTTGGATTTGCCTCTCTTTTGGTAGCAGGATTCTGCTCTTGGACAGCCTTTATCCGCTGCCGGGCGAAGATAATTCTTCGATGGTTTGTCTTCTTACCAATTGCTTCACTCGTCACGTGGTTTGCTGCAAAGGATGGATTGTCGAAGTATTGCACTGGGTGGTGGAGTGAATTCTAATTCGGCACTCCCCAGCACAGAAAAAAGGCATGGATTCAATGCCATAGCGCACCGTTGCATGACCCGTTGAAGATTTCCTCCGACATCCGGTAGCCGCGATTTTATCCGGACGGGTGCTGGGGCGCGGCTACGAATCCATTCGCCACGGCGCGCTGGCTGCCTCTAGTTTCAGTGCGTGTTGCGTAGGCATTGGTATATTGCGTGTCGTTCGGAGCAGGTCGCGGGCGGGCCTGTGGGGCGGACGATGCTGGGGGTGCCTCCGGTGGCGAGGGCAGGGAGCTTGGTTGCAATCCATCGTCCAGTTCCTTGAATCAAACCTTGTGACGGGGCTGAAATCCGCTAGGTTAATCGCCATGCAAACCGTCACGCAGAAGGAGCTTGCCGCCGTTGAGAAGAGGATTGACGCATTGAAGCCTCTTGAGAAAAAGGTGCGGAAGTTGGAGAAGGAGATGGATGGCTTGATCAAGCGGATCGAATCCCCGAGAGATTGGCGGGATGTCGTGGGTTCGCTGACTGACAATCCGGTAGCCCGTGAGGCGGACGCGCTGGGACGGGAGTTCCGCAGCAAACAAAGGAAGCCGTGAGCCGGTGATTGTCCTGGATACCGATCATTTGACGGAGCTCGGGTATGGCACGCCACCCGGCAAAAGCTTGGCCGCGCGCATCCAAAGGTCTCCGGTGAAGGATGCCATCACGATCGTAAGCGTTCATGAGCAGATGCGCGGCTCGCTGGCGCGGCTGGCGGGTGCCAAGTCGGAGGAGGATCATGTTCTCGCCTATTCGGTTTTTGCCGAACGCCTGAGGTTTCTTTCCAAATTCAACCACCTGCCCTTCGACAAGGGGGCAGCCGTGCTCTTCACAAAACTGCGCAAGAAGGGCGTGCGCATCGGCACCATGGATCTCAGGATCGCCAGCATTGTCATGGAGCACGATGCCGTATTATTGACGCGCAACACGGTGGATTTCGAGAAGGTGCCGGGGCTTAAATTTGAGAACTGGCTGGAATGAACTTTTCCGCCTGATTCCAGACAAAGGCAGCCTGCCTTGCGCTACGCGGGTGCGAATCCAATCGCCATGCGGGGCTGTGGCGTTCTAGCTTTAGACCGTGTTGCGGGGGCATTGGTATATTGCGTGTCGTTCGGAGCAGGTCGCGGGCGGGCCTGTGGGGCGGACGGTGCTGGGGGAGGCGGTGGTGGTTTTCCGCGACCGTGCGGGGCGGATCGGGGTGCTGGCGGATCGTTGTGCGCATCGGAATCTCGCTCTTTCGCGCGGGAGGGTGACGGAGGCGGGTTTACGCTGCGCCTACCATGGCTGGACGTGGGCGGCGGATGGGTCGTGCGCGTCGATCCCAGCGGCCTGCGGGGCGGGGGATTGCTCCGCGATCCGGGTAAAATCGTATCCGGCGGAAGAGCGGCAGGGGTTCGTGTGGGTGTGGATGGCGGCGGCGGATGGCGCGGGGCCGGCGGGCGGGCCGCTGGAGTTTCCGGGGATGGGGGAGAAGGGTTGGCGGCATTTCGTGATGGAGCGGGAGTTCGGGGCGGCGGCGTTCCATTGCGTGGAGAATTTCCTGGATGTGCCGCACACCGCGCATGTCCACCGGGGGCTGTTCCGCGGGGAGGAGAGCAAGGAGATCGAGATCGAGATCACGGGCGGGGTGGATTGGATCCAGGCGGAATTCATCGGTGAGGAGCGGATGGACTCGTGGATTGGGAAACTGCTGGTGCCGGAGGGCAGCGCGATTGTGCACACGGATCGTTTCCAACTGCCCTACGTGACCCGCGTGGACTACCGGATGAGCGAGAAGCGGCAGTATGTGGTGATGAGCCAATGCACGCCCGTTTCGGAAAACAGGACGCGGGTTTTCACGTGGCTGGCGTTCCGGTTCGAGCCGTTCGGCGGCTTGGTGAACCTGGTGTTCCGCCCTTTCGCGGGGCGCATCCTCGACCAGGATGTGGTTGTTTTACGGGAACAGACGGAGGACTTGGAGCGCACGGGCCCGCCGAAATTTCTCTACCATGAGACCGATGCGATCGCGCGGGGGATACGCGATCTGCTGGCCGGGAAATCGCTGGAAGGGCGTGCGCCGGAACGGAAGAGGCTGCGGGTATGAAAGAGGCGTGGCATGAGGCGGTGGAGGTGATGCCGACGTGGGCGGCTTCGGTTTTGCTGGGCTTCTATTTTCTCGCGCCTGTTTTCCATGCGTGGCAGAACCATGATCCGCAGCGGCTCGGCGGGCCGATCTCGCGGGCGAAGGCGGCTTGGCTGGTGCATGTTTCGGCGCTGTGGCTGGTGATGCCGTTGCTGCTTTGCTTGCAGAGCCCCACGTTCTTCTATCTGGCCGTTTCCATGGGTGTGCGGACGGTGATCGAGCTGCCGTTGTGCGGGATGGGGAAATGGAAAACCATTTACGGCGTATCGCATGATGTCGTGCACCTCGCGCTGGTGGCGGTGCTGCTGCCCGGCGGCGAGGCCACGATCTGGCTATGGCTGACGGCGCTCACGCTGGTGGCGGAGATCCATTTTGTGTTCCGATTCAAGAAGTGCACCGCCGGGCCGGCTGAGGGGATCTTTTTCGTGCCGGACGGGCCGCGTTACGCCGGTCTGAACCTGCTGACCGACTTCATCCGTATGCCCTCGCAATATCTCATGGTTTCGGTTCTGATCGCCGCGTGCCTGAAATGATTCTCAACAGCTCGCCTCTGCCTGTCGGTTTCCTGACGGGAGACGAGCGCGATGAGATGTTCGCCCTGATGGACGGGCACTATGCTGCGGTGACGAGGGAGGGATTCGATGCGGATCTGGAGCGGAAGGACGAGGTGATCCTGCTGCATGATGGCGGCGGGAAAATCCGGGGGTTCACGACCTGCGTGTGGAATCCGTGCGGGGAGATGGAGGAAGGCGATGTGATTTTTTCCGGGGACACCGTGATCGACCGCGAGTGCTGGGGGACGCAGGAACTGGTGAAAGGATTCTGCCACAGGGCGGGCGAACTCCAGCGCCGCAGCGGGCGCAAGCTGTATTGGTTCCTGATTTCGAAAGGACACCGGACTTACCGTTACCTGCCGCTTTTCGCGAAGCGTTTCCATCCGCATCCGGAGCGCGAGGAGCCGGTTCTGGATCGACTTGCGGGCGAGATTGCGGGGAAAATGTTCGGAGCGGCGTGGAAGGGCGATGAGGGTGTGATCCGGTTTGACGGAAGCGCCGGGCATCTGCGGGAGGATCTGGAAGGTGTGCGGGCGGGAAATCAATGGGTGGAATTTTTTCAGCGACGGAATCCCGGATATGCTCGTGGAGATGAGCTGATCTGCCTGACGGAAATGTCGGAAGAGAATTTACTGCGGAGCGCGCGTGCCGCATTTCTGGAGGAGTTTCGATGAACCCAAAGGCGAGAGGACTACTTTATGTCTTGGGTGAGCTTTCGCCGAGGATCGGCACGCCGTGGGACAGGCTGCGGGCGGATTTGGAAAAGTGGGGTGGTACTGAATTCGGGAAGGCGCATGGTTTTTCCGAAATTCGCAGCGAGGCAAATTTCCGGGAGGCGGTGCCGGTTTTTAACTACGATGGATATCGTAGTTGGATCGAGAGAGTCGCGGCGGGAGAGAAAAACATCCTGCCCTGCGGCGAGGTCTTGGCGTTCGAGAGGACTTCCGGGAGCGGCGGTGGGGCGAAGCTGATTCCTGTAACAGAGGGGCTGAGGGAGGATTTTTCCCACGGGCTAAAGACGTGGCTGGAGGGCTGGCGGCGGAACTGTCCGGAGGTGTTCGATGGCCGCGCGTATTGGGCAATTTCCCCGCCGGGCATTCCGGGCGGAATCACAGCAGGCGGCATGCCGGTGGGGATGGATAGCGATGGTGCGTATTTTCCCGAACGAATCGGAGCCTCGCTGGGCGGGTGGCTGGTGATGCCTGAGCTATCTGGAAAGACGGAGGACGTTTTCCGCGAGACGGCGGAGAAGCTTCTCGAAGCTCCGGATCTCAGCCTGGTTTCGGTGTGGAGCCCGACTTTTCTGTTAGGGATCGATGCGGAAATCTCGCGTCTCCGTCCCGGCAAAACATGGCGGGAGATTTGGCACAAGCTGGCTCTTGTGAGCTGTTGGGCGGATGCTTCGAGTGCGCGGTGGATTCCTGTTCTTCAGGAAAGACTCGGCGTAATCCGGATCGAGCCGAAGGGGCTGCTCGCTACCGAGGGGGTCACATCCATCCCCATTGCTGGAAATGCGAGGCTTGCCCATGAGTGCCATTACCATGAATTGATCGACGGGGAAGGGAGCCACATCCCAGAGAAAAACCTGCGTATCGGGATGGAGTGTGAGGTCTTGCTCACCACAGCGGGAGGTCTGATGCGATACCGCAGTGGCGACAGGGTGAAGATCACCGGATGGGATTCTGAGGGATTTCCACAGCTCAGGTTTCTCGGGAGAAAGGAGATGGTGTGCGATCTGGTGGGGGAGAAAATTTCCGAGAGATCGGTGGCGGAGGCGTTGGCTGGTGCGCGGGGTTTCCTCGCTGCCGATGCTTCCGCTCCGGGATATGAGTTGTGGCTGGAGGAAATGGATCGGGCTGATGGGATTCTGCATCGTTTGAAAGACAATCCCTATTTCCGGCAGGCATTGGAATTGGGACAACTAGCGCCAGTTAGATTGTTGCCTTTGCATGAGGGCTGGGCGGTGAAGCTTTCCGTGGCACTCGCAAAGCGACAAGGATGCCGGATCGGAGATGTGAAGCTGCCGCTTCTGTTCAAACAAGACCAGCCGGGGGAGGTGGCGGAATGGCTGAACTGATTTTTCGCGAGGCGTTGCCTGAGGATCACGCGGCGCTCGAAACGCTTTTCCGGGAAACTTCCATGGCGGGCAAGATACGCATCGGCTCGGATCGCTCGCCGGATTTTTTCGTGGGGTCTCGGGTGCAAGCGGAGGAACCCTGCGTGTGGGGAGTTTTCACGGGCGATGGCAGGGCGGTGGGGATTTTTTCCATGGGCAAGCGCCGAGTCTGGCTGAATCAGGAGAAATTGCCCATGCGCTACCTCTCCGATCTGCGCATCCATCCGGACTGGAGAAACGGCACCATGCTGGCGAAGGGCTTTCGCACGATGCGGGAAAATGTTTTCGAAAAAGGCGAGTGGGCACAAACCCTTGTGCTAGAGGAGAATCTGCCCGCGTTGGATTTTCTTCGCAGCCGCCGCGCCGGGCTACCGGAATACCGGGAGGCGGGTCGCTATCGGAACTGGCTGCTGCCCGCCCAGAAAATGACGATGCCTGTTCATCAGGTTCGCCGTGCCCGCGCTGAAGATCTGCCTGCCATGCAGTGGCTTTTGGATGATTTTTCGCGGCGGCGTAGCTTCACGCCCGTCATCAATTTCCAGAATCTCGGCGAAGCCTACCTGAACGGCCTTGCGGTGGAGAATTTTCTCGTCGCGGAGGATTCCGGAGAAATGATCGGGATGATGGCTTTGTGGGATCAAAGCCCTTTTCAGCATTTGAGAGTGGATGGTTATTCGCCCGCTATGGCCGCAGTGCGGCCGCTCTGGAATCTAGGTGCAAGCCTGCTTGGTGGGATTCCGCTGCCCGCGCCGGGAAATCCGTTCCCCATCATCAAGGCCAGCATGATCGCTTGTTCCGGGGATGAAGCGGCGATCCTCCGCTCGCTTCTCGCTTTCTCAGTTCCTCAGCTCATGGGAAAAATGCTCTTAATCGGCCTCTCGGAAAAGGACTCACTGACCGCCGCGCTGGATGGATTGAAGGGCAGGAAGTTCGGCGGACTGCATTTTCTAGTCGGCTGGGAAGGCGAGCCTCCCGCGTGGGAAGAATCCTTCGGTTTCGATGTGGCGAGGATCTGAGATATTTCCAATTTAATACCTATATTGTGTGTTGACAGAAATCTTTCAAAAGAAATATTTGAATTATGCAAACGACACTACGAATTGACGACCGGATTTATCGGGAGGCGAAGGCGGAGGCAGCGCGAGAGGGTGTCACTTTGACACGCTTTTTGGAGGAAGGGCTGCGCCTTCGTTTGGAAGCCAAGAGAACGCCAAAAGTCGAAGGAGATCATTTCCGGGTATTCTCGGCAGGGCGGGCGGATTCAATTTCTTGGGAAGATTCGATTCGCATCGCAGAGGAAGAGCAGGAGGCGGCTGACTTCGCGAAGCTGGGAATGAACCGGGAGCAAACGGAATGAAGATTTTCCTGCCCGATGCGAACGTGCTGATCCACGCATTGCGTAAAGAATCTCCAGATCACGCACGTTGCCGTCGGTGGCTGGTTGGCGCGGCGGCTGCGGGTGATGGGATCGGGTTGTGCGAGTTGGTGGAAGTCGCGATGCTCAGGATCGCGAGCCTGCCGAAACTCAATCTGGTTCCGATTCAGGAGGCACTGGGATTTTGGAGAGAGGATTTATGGACTTACCCGGGTACTCGCCGACTGGTAGCAGGTGCTAGGCATTCCGCGATTCTCTCCGGCCTTATCACAGATCTCGGTCTTTGCGGAAATGATGTCAATGATGCCTGGCTCGCCGCTTTGGCCATTGAGCAAGACGCTACGCTCGTGAGCTCCGACCTTGGCTTTGGTCGATTTCCAGGCTTGGTCTGGCTGAATCCGGAATGATTTCCTGAAAGCTTGCTTCACACATGAAAATCCTTGCATTCCCCGCTCTCCCCCGCTTCATTTCGCCCACCTAGGACGGGCTGGCGATGAACGCTGGCTCCATCCCTTATCAAAAATGAGCGTTAAAACAGAACAACAGGCAATCGACCTTGCGTCGTATAAAATCAACGAGAATGACACCGGCAGCGCACCTTACCAGGTGGCATTGCTCACCAAGCGGATCCTTGAACTCACCGAGCACCTCCTGATCCACAAGAAGGATTTTGCCTCGCGCCGCGGACTCCTGAAAATGGTTTCCCAGCGCCGCAAGCTGCTTGATTACATCAAGGGCAAGAGCGAGGAGAAATACCAGAAGCTCATCGGTGATCTCGGCCTACGCCGTTAAGATCCAACGAATTTCGCAATAGCAGCCACGGGAGCATCTCCCGTGGCTGCCTTGCAAAAAGGGTGTGAGCCGTTTGGCCGCCCCCTCGGGAAAGTCCCGGAAAAACTGATAGCCCGGATCGCACACGGCGGTTCGGCTTTGACGCAAGCAACAAGAAGAAAACAAAAACAACATGAACATCCAATCAGTCACGATTGATGTCGGAACGAATCCGATGACAATCGAAACCGGCAAACTTGCCAAACTTGCGGACGGTGCAGTTACCGTCCGTTGCGGGGAAACCATCATCCTCGTCACCGCCGTCTCCGCCACCAAGGTCAAATCCGGCCAAACCTGGTTCCCCCTTTCCGTAGAGTATAAGGAGAAGGCCACCGCCGCCGGTGTCTTCCCCGGAGGCTACTTCAAGCGCGAAGGCCGCCCCACCGAGAAGGAAATCCTCACCTGCCGCATGACGGACCGCCCGCTGCGCCCGTTGTTCCCAAAAGGCTACCTCTATGAAACGCAAATCGTCGCCATCCTGCTCAGTGCGGACGGCATCAACGATTCAGACATCCTCTCGATGAACGGAGCCTCCGCCGCCCTCGCGATTTCCGATATCCCCTTCGCCGGCCCGATCGGTGCGGTGCGCGTCGGTCGCGTCGATGGCGAATTCGTCATCAACCCAACCCACGAAGAGCGCGAGGAGAGCGACCTCGACCTCATCTACGTCGGCAACAAAACCGATGTGATCATGATCGAAGGCCAAGCCGACGAGCTTCCCGAAGAGGAGTTCATCAAAGCCCTGCATTTCGCCCAAGCCGCCGTCCTGAAACTTGTAGAAGCTCAGGAGGAACTCGTCGCCAAGTGCGGCAAAACCAAGCGCGAGTATGAACTCACGCTCGCCAAGGAGCATCTCCTTGAGATCGCCTACGAAATCGCCGGCGACCGCATCGAAGCCGCCATCTACGCGCCTTCGAAGACCGAGCGCTCCAAGAAAGTGGGTGCCCTCCGCGACGAGGTCGAAAAAGCGATCAAGGAGCGCGCTCCCGAAGCCAACGATTTCGACGTCGAGCAAGCCTTCGAATACCTTCAGAAAAAGGCGTTCCGCATCTCCATCATGGAAAAAGGCGTCCGCGCGGACGGCCGTTCCATCGGCGATCTCCGCCCGCTCTACGGCGAGGTCGGCACCCTGCCGCGCGTCCACGGCTCCGCCATTTTCGCCCGTGGCGAAACGCAGGCCCTCGCCATCACCACCCTCGCACCGGCTGATGAAAAACAACATTTCGACAACTACGCGGGCGGCGAGGACGAGAAGCGTTTCATCCTCCACTACAACTTCCCTCCGTTCTCCGTCGGCGAGTGCGGACGCATGGGCGGCATCAACCGTCGCGAGATCGGCCACGGCTCCCTTGCCGAGCGCTCGATCGAACCGGTGATCCCTGAGGAATCGGTGTTCCCCTACGCGATCCGCGTTTCCTCCGAGGTCATGGAGTCGAACGGCTCCACCTCGATGGCATCGGTTTGCGCCGGCACTATGGCTCTTCTCGATGCCGGTGTCCCGCTGATCCGCCCTGTCGGCGGCATCTCCGTCGGCCTGGTCACGGAAAACAATGAGGACGGCTCCATGAAATCCCACAAGATGCTGCTCGATATCATCGGCTCCGAGGATTTCTACGGCGATATGGACTTCAAGCTCTGCGGCACCAGCGAAGGTGTCACCGGCTACCAGCTCGACCTCAAGCTCGCCGGCCTCCCGCTCGCCATGCTTGAGGAAGCCATCCACATCGCCAAGGCAGGCCGCACCAAGATCATCGACAAGATGACCGAGTGCATCGCCGAGCCGAAAGAGCTCAGCCCGCACGCGCCGCGCATCGTTTCCGTCAAGATCCCTGCGGATCGCATCGGCGAGCTCATCGGGCCAGGCGGCAAGAACATCAAGGCGATCCAGGCCGAGTCCGGCGCGGAGATCAACATCGAGGATGACGGCACCGTACACATCTACGCCTCGAAACAAGCCGGTCTCGACCGCGCCAAGGAGATGATCGACCGCATGTTCCAGGAAATCGAAGTCGGCAAGACCTACACGGGTCGTGTCGTTTCGATCACCCAGTTCGGCGCGTTCATGGAAGTTCTTCCTGGCAAGGACGGTCTCGTCCACGTCTCCGAGCTGGCCGAAGGCCGCGTGGAGAACGTCGAGGACGTCGTCAAGAAGGGCGACCTGCTCACCGCGAAGTGCCTTGGAGTCGATGAGAAAGGCCGCGTGAAAATGTCACGCCGCGCCTGGCTCCGCGATCAGAAGGCCGCCGAGGCACAAGCCAACGTCGCCGTCGAGGAAGTCACCACGCCCCTCGTCTGATACCGCATAACGGTTTCCAAAACCATTCACAAAAAGCCGGTGTCCGAAAGGGCATCGGCTTTTTTATTAGCCCTGCCTTCAGGGATTCCACGCTTCCATGAGCAGGAATTCGTGATAGGCTCACCTCATGCCATCCCTGAGTGGCCAAATCCCCCTTCTCTCGACCACTGAAAAACTGGCGGTGATGGAAACCCTTTGGAGCAGTCTTCATCAGGCGGTTGAGGATTCCACCCCGCCGGATTGGCATCGTGAGATTCTGGAGGAAAGGATGAATCTGATCGATTCCGGGAAGGCTGTTTACGAGGACTGGAATCAGGTGAAAAGGGAGCTGAGGGAGCGGACCGCGTGAGAATCGAGAACCTCACCCAAGCCAAGGAGGATCTCTTCGACGGCTATCTGTTCTACGAGCGCCTCCTCCTGCGCCTCAAACGGAGCGGTCGGTAAAGAAAGTTTGAGAGAGCATTCTCCTTCCGCTCCTTTTCGGTTGCCCCCTCGCGGAGGTTTGCTAGTTTCCAAACGTTTTGCTGGGAATGGATATGAGCGCTCCGCTTGAATTGCCCGTGCTTGTGTTAAACCGCTACTGGCAGCCGGTTCACACCTGCTCGGCGAGGCGTGCGGTGCATCTTCTCTGCCTCGGGCACGCGCAGGTGGTGCAGGTGGAGGGCGAGCAGCGGTTCACCACCCACGATCTCGGCTCTTGGATCGGGTATTCGAACCGCATGTCCGGCATGGACATGATTCATAGCGTTCGCGTCGCACTGGGGGTGCCGAAGATCATCGTGCTGGCGATCTACGACCGCCTGCCGCGCCTTGAGGTGAAGTTCACCCGGCGCAATGTTTTCCTCCGCGACAAGTTCACCTGCCAGTATTGCGAGAAGGTTTTTCCGGAACTGAAGCTCAACCTCGATCACGTGATCCCGCGCGACAAGGGCGGGAAGACAACGTGGGAGAATATCGTGACCTCATGCGTGAGGTGCAACACGCGGAAATCGAACAAGCTACCCCAGGAGGCGAATATGCATCCCGCCGCGAAGCCCTACGCACCGCGCTGGCGTCCGCTTTACGGACTTCAGGAAAATGGCCTCGGCGACGAGAGCTGGGATCATTTCCTGCACCACGAGAAAAAGGACGCGCTGAAATCAGCTTGATCAGTTGCGGCATTTCCGTAGCAGCGTCTCGAGGAAACGGGTGATCTGCTCGAGGGCGTCCTTGTATTCGGACGCCGGCAGCACGCCGAGATCCGCACGGCAATCTTCGAGGAGATCCAAGGCGGTGACCACGGCGCTTTCCAGCGCTCTTTCAAATTCGGCGATCCCGACGAGCGCCGGCAAATCGATTTCCTTCTGATCCAGGATGCGCTTGTTGATGAGGTCGCGCTGGCTTTCCGAGGCGGATTCCAGGAGGTTGAGAATGGGCAGGGTGAGCTTGCCCTTGGCGAGATCCGTCCCGAGCGTTTTCCCGACGACCTCCTCCGAACCGACAAGATCCAGGCAATCGTCATAGATCTGGTAAGCGGTGCCGAGTTTCATCCCGTAGGCGGCGAGCGAGGCTTGATCGCTTTCACCCAGTCCGGAAACGGCGGCGGCAAGGCTCGTGGCGGCTGCGAAAAGCGCCCCGGTCTTCATCTCGATCACGCGGAAATAATCGGCTTTCGAAAGCGTGAGGTCGAAGCGCCGTTGCGTTTGCAGGATCTCGCCCTGGCAGACCTCGCGGGCGGCGTTGCCCACTTTGCGGCAGATGTCGATCGAGTTGAAATCCGTGGCCAGCGTGAGGGCATGGGAGAAAATCGCATCGCCCAACAGCACGGCGAGGGCGTTGCCCCATTTCGCGTTCGCCGTCGGCATGGAGCGGCGTGCGATCGCGCCGTCGATAATGTCGTCGTGGACGAGGGTGGCCATATGGATCAGCTCAAGAATCACGCCGATCTTGCGGTGGTCTTCGTTCACGCCGCCCGCCGCGCCGCCGATGAGGATGGCCAGAGCGGGACGTATTCTTTTCCCGGAGGTGTTGCAGATGTAAGCGATGTAAGGTTCCACAGCGGAATCGAAATCCCGCACTTGGCCGCGGATCGCGATTTCGACTTTTTCCAGATCCGGCCGGACGAGTTCGAAGGGAAACTGGCTGTTGTTGGGAGAGGTGGCGGTAAATGAGGCCATGGCGGGCGAGAATATCCACGGATCGTCCGCAGCGGCAACCCGCATTCGGCGCACCTTCGCGAAATGGCTTGAAAGACCTCCGGCGCGAGAGCGTTTGTATCAGTAGATGAAAACAGGTTTTATTCTCATCGCGGGCGGATCTATCATCGGAACCGCAAGTCTCTCAGCGCAGGTGGCCGGATATCAGGACACCCCTATTATTACCGGGACGCCGTATCATGTGCACGATGGCGAGCGACCACAGCCAAGGGTGATCGTGAGCGGGGGTGCGGTGGCAGTGAAACCGCCTTCCGACGCGGTCGTCCTTTTCGACGGAAGCAACACGGACGCTTGGGTTGCGGTCAATGGCAAGGCATCCCCATGGGAGGTGCGAGATGGCGTGATGGCAGCCAATGGCACCGATATCCGTACTAAAGATGAATTCGGAGCCATCCAGCTCCACTTCGAGTGGAGGCTTCCGGCGGGAAGAAAGGTCAGCGGGCAGGGCGGGGGGAATAGCGGATGTTTCCTGATGGGACTCTATGAGATTCAGGTTCTGCAGAGCCACACAAACCCCACTTACCCGGATGGCCAGGCCACCGCGCTTTACGGCCAGCTACCCCCGCTAGTGAACGCTACCTCGCCTCAAGGCGAATGGAATAGCTACGACATCACCTTCACCCCGCCCGTTTACGAAGGTGAAAAAGTGGTCACTCCCGCCAAGGTGACGGTGATCCACAACGGCGTGGTCGTTCAGAACGGCGAGTCCTTTATCGGCACCACCACCCACAAGAAACTCGCTGGGTATCCCGCCAAGCATCCGGAGACCGGTCCGCTACGCCTGCAATTCCACGGCGATCCCGTAGAATACCGCAACATCTGGGTTCGTCCGCTCGGCGAGCGTGATCAGGAAAAATGATTTCCGCGATCCGCGCGGAAATACCATTTCGTTAGATTGACTGGCCGTCCGGTGACGCTAGGGTGTGGTTACATGACCCGATTCCTTCTACTGTTCGCGATTTTTCTCTCCCCGATGGCGGACTTGCGGGCGCAGCTCGCCACATCGCTAAGCATGAACAAGAAGACTTACATAGCGGGTGAGTCGGTAATCGCGGAGATCATTGTCACCAACAACAGCGGACGGGAATTGACCCTGGCCTCCACGCGCGCGCTTCCCTGGCTGTCTTTCGTTGTCACCAACAGCAAGGGCAACCCGGTGCCCACCCGCAAGCTGAACGTCTTCGGTGCCATGAAAATCAAGGCAGGTGAGTCTCTTGCAAAGCGTGTGAATCTGAATGAATTCTTCCTGCTGGACAGCCAGGGGAATTACGCAGCTTCGGCGGTTGTCAGGGATCCCGATGGCGCCGTTCAGAGTGCCTCCACCAACCGGATGCTGTTCAACCTGAATCCGGGAAGATTGTATTGGTCACAGAAAATCGGGGTTAGCAAAGGCAACGTCAACAATACCAGGGAACTCAAGCTGATGACTTTTTCCGACGGACAGAAAACCCAGCTTTACGCTCAGGTGATGGACGGGCGCACTGGAACATCGATCACCACTTTTTCGTTGGGTGACGCGCTGATGATCAGAAAGCCTGTGGTCGCCTTGGACGGCAATCAGCGCATGCATGTGATGTATCTGGGAACCCCATCCATGTGGGTGCATTGTCAGGTTAGCGCTGACGGAAAACTGGTCGCGAGGGACATCCATCAGCGCGCTGCCCAAGGGGATCCGGTTCTGATGACTTACGGTGATGGCTCCGTGAGGGTCGTGAATAGCATTCTCTATGATCCGAAAGCTGTTGAGGCGGAAAGATCCAAGATACGTAAGGCTACCGATCGCCCCGACATCCAATTGGAGTAGAGCCAACAAATTGAAATCTCACAAACCTGTGAAATTTTGCTTTACAGTTTTTTAAAATTTATCAATAAATATTAATAATCTTCGAAACCAAATCAATTATGAAGAAATTCATTCTCAATCTGTTGCTCTGTCTGGGTCTTTCCGCAGTAGCCAGCGCCTACAGTTTCCGCACGGTGATCATTGATCCCGGCCACGGTGGCCACGACAAAGGCGGGCAATGGGGGCGGGTTTACGAGAAGCATCTGGCGCTGGATACATCGATACGTCTTGAGTCACATCTCAAGAAAATGGGCTACAATACGGTGCTCACCCGTCGCAGCGATTACTTCGTCTCGCTGCCTGGTCGGATGACGATGGCGAACAAATACAGTAGCGCGATCTTCATCAGCATCCACTACAACTACACTTGGAAGCAGAATGTGAGTGGCATCGAAACCTTTTACCACAGCGCGCAGAGCCTTGAGCTTGCCAAGGATGTGCATCGCGGTGTGATGAGCCGGGTCAAGGTGGTGGATCGCGGTGTCAAATATGCCCGCTACTACGTGATTCGGAACACGAACATCCCTTCGGTTCTCGTCGAGGGCGGTTTTGTGAGCAATTCCAACGAGCGCAGCCGCATGAAGACCGCCTGGTTCCGAGACGCAATCGCTCGTGGTATCGCAGACGGTGTCCAGAGCTTCCGCCGTGGTGGCTGAGGCTGTTTTTCCTAAGGATAGATCCTATGGGACTGAGGGGACTTATTTTTGGATAAGCACACCCCACAAGAAAACCGCCATTCCGTTTCCGGAGATGGCGGTTAGAAGATTAGGTTGGGTTTGCTTAGTTTACGGCGACAGCGGAAGATCCGGTTTCGCCGGTACGGATGCGGATGGCTTCTTCGATCGTTGAAATGAAGACCTTGCCATCACCGATCTTGCCAGTGTTTGCGCTCTTGACGATGGCTTGGGCGACACCCTCGGCCTGTGCGTCATCGACGACGATTTCGATCTTCACTTTCGGGAGGAAATCAACGGTGTACTCGGAACCGCGGTAGATCTCGGTGTGTCCTTTCTGGCGTCCGAAACCTTTTACTTCGGTTACGGTCATGCCTTGGACTCCGACTTCTGCGAGGGCTTCCTTAACTTCTTCAAGCTTGAATGGTTTGATGATGGCTTCGATTTTTTTCATGGTTGCGGCGGTTGGTAGGGTATTAAGAGCAAGCGGCGTGCCAAGTTCGGATTCGCCAATTTCTACTTGGGAGATAAGTATCCGCTTTTGCAGCGGCTTGCGAGCGGAAATCCCTTTGCGCTCGCAAAAATTCGTCGGATGGGGGTTGTGATTCGATGAAATGTGGTTCATTTTACCGCCGTAATTCAAACATCCATGAAGAAATTAGCCATCGCACTACTATCCTCCGCTCTCATTTTGCACGCATCCGCCCAGGACGCGAAGATCGAGATTACCGGTAACGACCAAATGCAGTTCAATACCAAGGCGTTCACAGTGACCGAAGGCCAGAAGGTGGTTCTCTCATTCAAACACATCGGCCAGCTTCCGGCTCTCGCGATGGGGCACAATTTTGTGATCCTGAACACCGGGACAGCGGTGCCTGCCTTTGCTACGAAGTGCGCACCATCTAAGGATACGGGATACATCCCGCAGGACGAAGAATCGAAAAAGGAAATGGTCGCGCACACCAAAATGCTTGGTGGCGGCGAGTCCGATGAGATCACCTTCACCGCCCCAGCGGCCGGTGACTATCCCTTCATCTGCACTTTCCCCGGCCACTTCGCGATCATGCAGGGCGTCATGACCGTAAAGGCGAAATGATCTGCTGTTAATTTCCAAAGCCGCCGCCCCACGAGGGTTGGCGGTTTTTTTGTGACCGCGCCACGGATCCTTCAGCGCGCGATGATGATCACCGCGTGCTCATCGAAGCGAGCCTGAGTGTTGGCCTGGCTATGGATGTATTCAAGAATCGCCTTCGCCGGGACGTTTTTAAGCTGCATCGAGATCTTGGTGTCCGTGAGTTTCCCTTTCGGATCCTGGATGATGAAATTGGGCGTGACCTCATTCTCGCTCGCTTTCTCGATCGCAAGACCGAGCGCGGCAATGGCCTCGGAGACGCTCGCCTCTTCAATGCGGTATGCCGGGATTTTCACGCCGCCAATTTTCGCCTCGGTCGCCGAGGATCTCAGGGAGCCCGCCTCGATTTTCACCTGTCCGGCGCGGTAGCGGGCGTTGACGTGACCGGGAAGGATCTGGAGGGCGGCGTGATAGGCGGCACTTGCCGTGGTGGGATCTCCTGCTTTCTCGGCAGCGAGCCCTTTCCGATAATAGACATCAGCCTTTTCGGCGGCGGTTTGCGCGAGTGCGAATTGGCCGGAAATGGCAAGGGTTGTGAGAACAATGAGGATTTTCATAGTGTCGAAACCTAGATCAGAAATCCCCGCAACACCAGAGGATAGTTCAGACGCCGCCGGGATTTTTTGAGATGACATCCTTGAGCAATCCGGCCATCACGCGCGCGGCGGTCTTGCCGGTTTCGAGGACTTCCTCATGGTTGAGGTTATCCTGCATCCCGGCAGCCCAGTTGGTGAGGCATGAGAAGCCGACGACGCGCAGTCCGAGCGCCCGTGCCTGTATGGTTTCCAGGACGGTGCTCATGCCGACGGCATCTGCGCCAAGCGTCCGCAGCATCCGTATTTCCGCCGGGGTCTCGTACTGAGGGCCGCGCAAACTGGCGTACACTCCCTCGTTGAGTTTCATGCCGCGGGCCGCCGCCACTTTCCTGAAATCCGCCCGCCATGCCGCGTCGTAGGCCACGCTCATGTCGATAAAGCTCGCACCCGATAGCGGGCTTGCGCCGGTGAGGTTGAGATGATCGGAAAGCATCATCCACTCGCCGGGTGCGAAATCCCGGTTCATGGTGCCCGCGGCATTGGTGAGGACAAGCGAGTCCACCCCTTGCTCCGCCATCCAGCGCACCCCGGCTGTTACCGCCTCCGCACCATGCCCTTCGTAGAGGTGCACGCGACCTTTCATCAGGACGACATCGGAGCCGCCGAGTTTCCCGAAAAGGAACTTCCCCGCATGTCCGGGCACGGTGGAAACGGCGAGCCCCGCTTCCGCAAAGTTGACCTCGCGGGTGACATCCACCTCATCCGCCAAAACGCCCAATCCCGATCCCAGCACCATTCCGATCATTCCAATCTCTACCTTGCCAGGCGCCGCGCGTCATGAATTTTTTCCCGAAACACGAACATTCCTTTGCATATCCTAATAAATCCTTCATGATCTGTGGGATGTCATTCCGAGCCCGGACAACGGTTCCACTTCTTTTCCTGCCGTTCCTTACCCAATGCGGCATGCGTTCCGCGCCCACCGCGAACGCCGTCACCGGCCCCTTCGACAGCCGCGGCAATTATGTCGAGGATTGGGTGGACAGTCCCGAAAAATGGTATCGTCCGACATCTCCATCGAGCCGGCCCCAGCCCAAGCCGAAGCCCACCACGGCGCCAAGGGATCCCGCTCCTACCGAGATCGCCGTGGTCGAGCCGCGTCCATCGCCGACCGTCTCCGCACCCAAACCGAAGCCGAAGCCGGTGCTTGTGAAGCCCAAGCCCAAGGTGGTGAAATACACCGTGAAAAAAGGGGACAGCCTCGGCCGCATCGCCTCGAAGCACGGTATCGGTCTCAGCGCCCTGCGCCGCGCCAACGGGATTTCCGGCGACCTGATCCGCCCCGGACAGGTGCTTACCATTCCGAAGTGATACTTGCGGGGCGATTTCTGATCGCGTTCCCATTTCCGTTTGGCAAGCTGCGCGGTCGAGCTTATAGCACCGCAAGCCCGGAGTGACTGCCGAGGCATAATTTGCCAAATTCATGAAACACCCGCGCCTCACACTCTCAGCCGCCCTTTTGTTGGCGGGCTCCCCTACCGCGTCCGCCGCCACCTTTGAGTCCTTCGAGGGAGATGGCTTTGGTGATTGGCAGACCACCGGTTCCGCCTTCGGCCTCTCGCCGGTGCATGGCAAGCTCGATGGGATGAAGGGCGAGCCCAGCGCCTTTGCGAACGAGGCCTTCGCACTCTCCGGCCATGGCGGCGATGAAGCCACCGGCACCCTTGTTTCCCCGGAATTCACCATCAAGGATGACTATATTGCGTTCCTCATCGCCGGAGGTGTCCATGCGGGGAAAACCGCCTTCCAGCTTGTCGTAGATGGCAAGGTCGCGATGGAGGCCACGGGGAAAGACAGCTTGCTCTTCGAACCGGGGTTGTTCGATGTCACCAAGCTCATCGGGCAAAAGGCGCGTCTGCGCGTAGTTGACGAGGAGAAGGGGAGATGGGGTGTCATCGCGGTCGATCACATCCTTTTCACCGATTATGCCAACGAGAAATTTCCCTCTTCCACGAAGGGCGGGAAAGCCCATGTCTCAGGCCTCGCTTCCACCGAATCATTGCCCGGTGCGACGATTCCGGAAGGCAGCTCGATGAAGCTCGCGGCGGATTTCGAGGGTCAGGGAATCAAGTCTCCCACGGCGCTTACCTTTGACGAACAAGGCAACGTCTATGTCTCGGAGACACACCGTTTCCGCTTCGGCATCGAGGATGACCGCAACAACCTCTTCTGGTATCTGGACGATCTCGCCTCCAAGACAACGGATGACCGCCGCAAGCTCCATGAAAAATGGAAAGGGAAGGTTTCCATGAAACACATGACCTCCGAGAGTGAAGTGATCCGCCGCCTTTCGGATACGGACGGCGATGGCACCTTCGACAAGTCGAACGTTTTCTCCGACGGCTACAACGACGTTCTCGATGGCACCGGAGCGGGCGTGTTTTTCTACGACGGCTCGCTCTATTTCGCCTGCATCCCGAAAATCTACAAACTGCGCGACACGAACAACGACGGCGTGGCGGATGAGAAAAAAGTCGTTGAGGAGGGCTTTGGCGTCCGCATCTCGCTTTCCGGCCATGATCTGAACGGCTTCACCCTCGGCTCGGACGGGCGCATCTATGGCACGATCGGCGACCGCGGCTATTCAATGATCACCAAGGAAGGGAAGGAATACCGCTACCCGGACGAGGGCGCGGCGTTCCGCTTCGAGCCGGACGGCACCGACTTCGAGGTATTCCACACCGGCCTTCGCAACCCGAAGGAGATCGCGTTCGATGAGTTCGGCGATGCCTTCAGCGTGGACAACAATTCTGACCAGGGCGACAAGGCCCGCGTCGTCTATCTCGTCGAGGGCGGTGACAGCGGTTGGCAGATGGAACACCAGGCGATGCATACCTTCCACCGCTCGATCAGCCTTGAGAAGCGCCCGCCAAGCCGCTGGATGGATGAAAAAATGTGGGAACTGCGCAATGATGCCCAGCCCGCCTACATCCTGCCGCCCTCCGCGCACCTGAGCTCCGGCCCATCGGGCCTGACCTATCATCCGGGTGCTGGTTTCCTCGAAAGCGAGAAAGGCCGTTTCCTCATCTGCGATTACAAGGGTGGTGCCGCGACCTCGGGCATCTGGTCTTTCAAAATGGAAACCGATGGCGCGGGTATGAAACTGGCCGATGCCCGCCAGTTCGTGTGGGGTGTCGGAGCCACCGACGTCGAGTATTCTTTCGATGGCCGGGTGTTCGTCACGGACTTCGTCACCGGATGGCAATCCCACGACAATGGACGGCTGCTCTCGCTTGATGCCGGTGACAAGACGTATCGCGCCCGCGAGGCAGAGGAAGCCGCGAAGCTCATCTCCGAAGGCTTCGACAAACGCGAGTCCGGCGAACTCGCCAAGCACCTCACACACGCCGACTCGCGCGTGCGCCTGCGCGCCCAGATCGCGCTGACCCGCAAGGCTGATGCCATCGCCGTTTTCAAGAAGGCCACGCAATCCGAAAACCAGATCGAGCGCATCCATGGCATCTGGGGGCTGGGCATCGTCGCGCGCCGGGGCTCCGTCCCGTCGCCGAACGGCGAATTTGCCACGCTTCCGAAAAAAGGTCTCCGTGAAGAGGCAGCCAACGCCATCGCCGTTTTACTAAAGGATCCGGATCCTGAGATCCGCGTCCAAGCGCTGCGTTCCATCGTCGGCGGGCCGCTGGCGGGGGACTCGCTTCCGTTGGGAAAATTGCTGTCCGATGATTCGCCTCGCGTCCGCTTTGCGGCGGGTATCGCCATCGGCAGGATGAAGGCGATCGGCCATTATTCCGCACTTCTCGATTTCATTCAGAAAAACAACAACCGCGACCTGTTCCTGCGCCACGCCGGGATCTACGCACTGGAGCACATTGCCGGTAACCCGCAGCAGATCAGTGCGCTCTCCTCTCACGAATCTCCCGCCCTGCGCCTTGCCGCCGTCGTCGCTCTGCGCCGCCTCAAAAGCGTGGAGGTTGCCCGTTTCATCAACGACCCCGATCCCGTGGTTCAGGACGAGGTGATCCGCGCGATCACCGATTTGGACATGTTAAATATGCGCCCGCTCGCCGCCGCCCTTCTCGATGATCTGGGAAAACGCAAGTGGACTCCCCTTATGCTCCGCCGCCTGGTGCATAACGCTTTCCGCGTCGGCACCGCCGAGAACGCCCCCCGTCTTCTGGCCGTTATTGCCGACCCGTCATTGCCTGAAGAAGTCCGCAAGGAGGCGCTCCGCCTCCTGGGCGATTGGGAAAAGCCCTTTCCCGCCGACCAGTTCAGCGGCCACTGGCGTCCGCTTGAATCCCGCAAGTTGGATACGCTCACACCTGCTCTACAGAAAGCCCTGCCCAGCCTCCTGCAGGGCGATGGTTTCGTGCTCACCGGTGCTCTCGAACTCATTGAAAAATTCAAACTCGATATTGCCTCGCTCGATGACTCCACCCTCCGCGCCATCGTTTCCAACGCCGATCTTCCTGGCGACGCACGAGCCAAGGCGCTCGCACTCTATGAGGAACGCGGTGCCGCGGATCTGAATCCATTCCTCACGAAATACACCGCCGATGCCTGCGACGAAGTCGCCATCGCCGCGCTCCAATCCCTCGCGAAGCGGGATCCGAAGGCGTCACTCCTGGCGGTGGAGGCCACGGTTGATTCCCCGAGCATCCCTCGCGTCCAGAAAGCATGGGGCGTGCTTGGTGGAATTCCCGGTGATGAGGCGGCGGCTTTCATCGCCGCGCGCATCGATAAGCTCACAAAGGAAAATGGCATTTCCCCGGCCGCCATCGAACTCATCACCACTGCGAAAACCCGCAAGGAACCCGCCGTGGTTGCCGCGCTCGCAGCCTTCGACAAGGCAATGGCGGAAAGCTCCGACCCTCTCGCGAAATACAACATCGCTTTCGAAGGCGGTAATCCCACCAAGGGGGCCTCCCTGTTCGGCTCCCACCCGGTCGGCCAATGCATGCGTTGCCACAAGGCGGAGGAAAAGGGGCACTCGGCCGGTGGTGACGCTGGCCCGAATCTCGCCGGCATTGGCGAAATCCACGATCACCGTTATCTCCTTCAGGCTATCGTGAACCCTGCTGCTGTCGTCGCACCCGGCTACGGCATCACCTCGGTAACCTTCAAAAACGGTGCGTCCCTCGGCGGAACCCTCGTGGCGGAAACGCCGGAACACCTCGACATCGCCACCCCCGAAAAGCTGCTCCGGGTGAAGCGAGCCGACATCGATTCCTTCACCCCGCCCATTTCCGCCATGCCGCCGATGGGTGATCTGATCAAGCCGGATGAGATCCGCGATCTCGTCGCTTGGCTTTCCTCCCTCAAGACGGCGGCGAAAAAAGCTCCCGCGAAGAAACCGGAGCTTGTCGATCCATCGAAACTCCCTGGTGCGAAGCCGCAGTCGAGCCGCAAACCCTTCGAACAGACCCTGATCCCCATCTCGACCGGTGGGGATGCCGTCGCGTCCGACACCGCGAAAATCGGCCAGCAGCAATTCATGCTTTGCGGAGCCTGTCACGGCCAGCAGGGCGAAGGCACAGCCGCCGGCCCGCCGCTCGCGGGCTCGGAATGGGTAAACGGCCCGGTGGAAAACCTGATCCGCATCCAGCTCCGTGGCCTCACCGGGCCGATCAAGGTAAAGGGGCAGGAATACAATTTTCCCGCCGGCATGATGGCCATGGCGTATCAGACAGACGAGCAGATCGCCGCCGTGCTCACGCATGTCCGTACCAGTTTCGGCAACAGCGCCCCCGCCGTCACTCCGGCCGAAGTTGCCGCGTTGCGCAGCGAAGTCGGCAAGCCGCAGCTCACCGCCGCAGAGCTCATCCAGCCGGAACCCCCTGCCGTTTCCGAGAAATCCGCTGATTCGAAAGGCTCGAAATACGACGATTTGAAAACCTCTCCCGGAGCGCCGCTTTGGGTTTACGCCGCCGTATTCCTGTTCGCGCTTACCTGCCTCGTATCTGTTTTCAGGAAGTGAGCCTTACCTCACCAGATCTTCCTCATACAGTAGCGTGAAGCCGCTGCGGTTGAGGATGCTCGTCGCGAAATCATAATCCTCGACGTGCATCGCGAGCAGCGCCTTGCCAGCGGGACCGGGCAGCATCGCGTAGGCGAAATCGACGTTCGTCTCTGCGGTCATCAGGATGTCCAGGCACTTCAGCAGATCCGGCCCCGCCTCTTTCAGGGCGATGACAACCAGCTCGCAGGTGGTGTGGGGGATACCCTTTTCGCAGAAAATCGCCTCCGCCATGTCGGGATCGGAAAGCACAAGCCTCGCGATGGTGGCGTCGCGCGAGTCCTGGACGCTCAAGCCGATGACCTCGATCGAGGAGGATCGCAGGAGCTTCACCAAGGATGCGAGGGCGCCCACGCGGTTCGGCAGCATGACGGAAAACTGCCGCACGGGTGTCCCGTTTTCCGCCACCAGCCCGCCGACGCTCTCGTATTCCTGATCCATGTTGGCTCCTTATCCTTTCGGTCCGCGCAGGCGCAGGGTGCGCACCTCGCCGCTTGCCGTTTCCTCGATGACAACCTGGCCGGGGCGCACGTCGTTCACGATGAACTCGCGCCCATCCTCGGATGTGAATTTCTGCCCGGGCTTCGCGAGATAACGCCGGCCGGTCGCGGCGTCCTCGACGAGCGCGACCGGATCATGCCCCTCCGCCGGACGGCCTGCCACCCATTCCATCTTCCGCCCGCTGCGCGTGTCCTCCACCTCGACGATCCCGACCTCGATGGGAGCGCCGTTGTTCAGCTTGCCATGTTCGGTACGGCTGAAAACACGGATCACGGAAAGGCTCGAACCGGGAATCGTTTCGCCCGCTTTCACTTCCACATTTTTTGGGGGAGAGCCCGCGATATGCAGCGAGGCCACGCCTCCGGAAACCTGTTTCACCTCCAGCGGAAGTTCACGCTGGCGGAAATGGCGCATGACCAGAGGCAGTTCATCTTCGGTCTCATCGGTCAGCGCACCTTGCGCGGCGCTCCGCTCCCGCTTCCCGATGTGTGCACCCTCGATGGTGATTGCGGTCAGCTTCGCATTTTCTGCGGGCTGATCCGCCGAGATCGGATCCCCCGCCGGTTTGAAATCACGCGGCGCACCCGCTAAATCGGCTTCATCCGGCAAAGCACCGAAAGCACCCCCTCCCTGTCCCGGCACCGGCTTGTTCCATGGCATCTTTTCTCCTGTGCCATCATTCTCAACCAAGGTGCCATTGTCAGCTAGGGCACCATCGTCAGCTAAGGTGCCATCGGCAGCTAGGGTGCCATCGTCAGCGGGCTCTTCCGGCTCTTCCTGAATTCCCCCTAGATAATCATCCATCGCCTCTGCCACTTCCTCATCCGACTCCAGCGCCAGAACGTCTCCTGAAAACCCTTTCTCGATCATCTCGGCGAGATCCGTGTGCCCCGCCGCAACGGCCAGGCTCTGAGCCGTGTCTCCCGATTCCGTCGTCGCGAAGCGACTCGCCCCGATGTCGATCAGCATCCCGGCGGCCTCCTTGTGCCCGTTTTGCGCAGCGAGCATCAGCGGTGTCCGGCCGTCTTCCATCCGCGCGTAAACCGAAGCGCCGTAGTTCGTGAGCGCGTCGATCACATCCGCCTTGCCGACGAGCGAAGCGAGCAGCAGCGCGGCATCGAGTTCCTCGCGATGGTAGGGAGCGAGTTCCTCGACGGACGTCTTGTCACCTTCATTCACCGCGAGCATAATGGCCATGAAACCCTTGTCGTCCTTGGGTTGCGGGTCCGCGCCCTGGCGCAACAGCCAGCGCACCATCTCCGGCTTGTCGGCCATGACGGCGGCCATCAGCGGAGTCGTTCCGCCCGCCCCCTTTTCATCGACGGAAAAGCCGCGGTTGAGAAGGTAATCGCCCGCTTCCTTGGCGCCGGACGCCGCCGCTACATGCAGCGCCCCGTTGCCCTCCGAGTCTTTCATTTTCCCATCGAAACCTCCGTCCACCATCCTCTTCATCACCGACACATCGTTGCCGCGCACTGCGGAGAACCAACCCTCTGCTGTCATCGCGTAACCCGCCTCGCCAACCTCCTTCGCGGCGGCGTCGGATTTTTTCCGGCAGTTCGAGAATCCGAGGGCAAGGACGCAGGCGAAGAGCAGCCTAGGGAAAAACATGCCGATCAATACTTCAGGCAGCTTAACGATTCAATCCCGAATTCACCGGCTTTCGGAAAGCCCCCGCCAATCCCTTGCAAGGTTTAACTGCTAAGGATTTACTTATGGTGGGAGGCTCCTGAAGCTGCTGTTGGACCGGAGCGGAGGGAGAGAAAAGGTTGCAGGGGAAAAGGGGAGTTTGGGCAAGGCTGAAATCTGAAACTCTGAGAGAAAGAATGCTCCGCAGAACGCCGGGATTTGGCGGAATCGGGAGAATTCACGACGGTTGTCAATTTCTGCGAGTGTAACTTTCCGGCCTGCTTTGCCAAGATTTTGTGGGCAGCGGCTTTTCGGTGGATGGGCTTCCTCGTTGTCAGGTGTATTCGAGAACCAGGGTTCGGCCCTTGTCCAGTTGGATTTCCTCGGGTTTCCCTGGCTGGCATTGATCTGAACAGTCGATGGGGTCAGTCGATGGGGGTTCGCTCTATTTCACATTTTCGGATCGGCGGATTCGGTCTGCGAATTTCAGGCCGCCACTTTCAAGGCCTCGCTCAGGAGACCCGCTCCGAATGCTTGGTCATACCAAGATCCACGGCGGACTGCACCAGCACCTGGATTGTCGGCAGGCAGCCCCGGAAGATGAGCTTTCGGAGTGCATCGCTCCCGTGTTGCTCGAGCAAGCCGCTGACCAAAGCGTTCACGAACGAGCTGTTCGCGCTTCGGATGCCTGTGAAATCCAGCACCACTTGTTCGCAATGCGAAAAGCCCAAATAAGGGTCGATCCTCGACACGCGGAATGCGTACGCGTCGGCTCCATCGCTGAGACGGGAACCGAAATCGTCCACCAACCGGATTTCGTGTGTCATGGCCGGAAGCTAGCAGGGTTTGGAGATGTGCGCAAGGGGATCTCCAACTCCTTGGCCATGTGTAGCTTATGATGAAAGTCCGACGCCTCGGAACGCAGGAAGGTCAAAGCGATCATGGTGCCCGGGAAATGGTTTCCATTTTTGAATTGGATCTTCTTCGGCGCTGTATTGTGGGTGCGTATGAGTGCGCCCGCGCGACTAGCGACCAAAATATGCCCGCCCATGAGATCCACGATCCGGGAACTCAAGGTGAGTCCCACCCCCTCGTTTGCAGGCTGCCCTTTGCTGGTAACGCGAGCTTCCATCGCCTTTTCGATGATGTCTTCGTCGGGGAGTTCCTGCGCCCATTCCAAACCGGCGTCCTTCAGGCTCGTGGGAATACCGCATCCGCAATCTGCGATTGCGATTCTCACGAAGCCGTCTGAGAGGGTGGTTTGTGCCGCCACAAACCCTACCCCACGGCTATGTTGCCGGACATTGTTCGCCATTTCTGTTACCAGATACCAAGCGGCATCATAAAGCCCTGCGTTCGGGTGTTCATAATCCTCTCCGCCGGGAGCAATACAGGCCGCAATTTCCTCGCCCAAGACTTCCACTTGGTGCTGAATTTCCTCCAGAGGAACGAACCGGGCTTTTGGATCTTGGCGCGTGAATGCTTCCTCCTGCTCCATACCGCAGAGCCGATGGAGATTCATGCGCTTCAAGTAGGAGTTGATGATGCAAGATTCGAGTCCGGCCACAGTGGTTTCCAACCGCCGGTTCGCGCGCACTTTCATAAACGCCGTTAGGGAGGCCAGTCCCGCAGGGGATACCCTCTGGAGTCCGCTGAAATTGACCGTCAATTCGGGATCTCCGGCGTGCTTGGCAAGCTGCTCCAGAAATGAAACCAAGCCATCGGCGTTGATGTATTTGGGGACGATGAGCATGGAGAGTGATTCTGATTCTTCTTATCGGGATCAGGTCTTCATTTGCAACATTTCCCTAGAGGTCACGAGGCCGCTGCTGCCCGCGCCGATGATGGCAAGGCGTTTCGCGCTCATAGGACGATGGCTGTCAGGCTGATTAGGACGAAGTTGAACTGGCCGGACTCGGGGACGAAGAGCAGGATGCGGTCGCCGTCGGCGGGCGGGCGGGTGCGGGTGAATTCATCGAGCATGATGAAGATGCTGGCGGCTCCGGTGTTGCCTGCTGTTTCGAGGTTTGTCCAATGCGGGATGGTTTCGCCGCCGCCCATTTCTGAGATCGCGCCGAGCATGAGGTTTTTGAAATACAAAGAGGAGAGGTGCGGGAGGATGATTTGGTAAGCGGAAAGGTGGTCGTCGTTTTCTACCATCGCGCCGGTGATGGCTTCGCGGACGCAGGGGGCGAGGTGTTTCGCGAGGATGGAAACGTCCTGGCTGAGGAGCAGGCTGCGGCTTTCCAAGCCCATGCACAGCGGCGCGGCGTGGGCGAAGGAACGGGAGTAAGTCCAGTTGATGCGGTAGGAGATGCCGCTGGTGTCCGGTTCGCTTTCTAACAGGAACGCGCCCGCGCCGTCGGAGAGCATGGAGCGCAGGAAGACGGACATGAACCATTTCGATTCGGTCGGTTTTTCCAGGTGGAGATGGCGGTCTTCCGGCGGGCGGATGAAGGAGGATTTCAGGATCGCGGAGGGTTGCTCGACGCCGATGCAGAGGGAGCGGCGGTGATCGCCGGAGCGGATCGCGCGGGAGGAATTCACAAGCGCCTGGGCGGAGGAGGAGCAGATGCCGGAGTTGGAATTGATCTCCAGCGCGCCGGAGACGAGGCCTTTCGTGGCGAGGCGGTCGTGCAGGAGACTGGAAATGCCCGGGCCGACCCAGGGCGTGTTCGTCGATCCGGCGGAGAGGTGGCCGATTTCATGCGTGCCCGCGCCGAGGCAAGCTTCGGCGGCGAGGGCGGCGAGTTCATAGACGTCGTGGGTGGGATTCTGATCCTGATCGAGCGCGTAGTGGCGGGATTTGATCCCGTTCATACGAAGGATTTTCCTACGGACATCCGCCTCGCCGTCCAGCTCGCCCATGAACGAGGGCAGGCTTGCGTTGTCGATTTTCCCACCGGGCAGGAAAGAGCCGGTGCGGGTGATGTAGGCGTTCATGGCGGGGTCGGCGGGCGCTCGCGGAGGATGTGGTAGGCATACTCGTCGAAGGCGATGTGGTTCTGGAGATACATGCTCGGGTTGGAAAAGAAGACGCTGCTGTTGAAGTGGCCGCGGTTGCTCTCGTCCGGGATGTAGAAATCGAGATCCGTGGTCACGATGGGGTCGTGGGCGTAGAGGTTTTTCAGCGCCCAGAGGAGGAGGGAATCGGAACCGAAGGAATTGAGTGCCTTCACGGCGGTGCGGAGGTCGGCGAAGATGGTGATGGAGATGACAATGAAGATGACGACGTTGGTGCAGCCGATCCATTGCAGGGATGATGCCCTGGTGCTCTCCATCGCGGCCTTGCTGAAGAGCGTGTGATCCCCGGGAACGCGGCGGCGGAGCACATCCATGTTGTCCAGGAACTCCCGCCGGTCGAAGCGCTCGATGATCTCGTATGAAAGCTCGTCGTGCCCGATGGTGAGGTTGTTGCGGATCATTTCCGAAAGGGATTCCACGTTGAAGTCGCCGTCGATGCCGTTGAATTTCCGTTTTTCCACCGGCACTTCGGATTCCCCGGTGGAGAGAAGGTGCCGGTAAAGCAGCGGTTCGATCTGGACGTGGCGCACCATGAGTTCGACCGCATCGCGGCTGGCCAGGTATTTCATCCCGAAGGCGAGCACGGCGTCGATGCAGCGCCCCTCGAATCCGTAGGGCGTACGGTGGATGAGGAACTTGATCGGGAACGAGACCGTGCGGATGAAGAAATAGGCGACGAGCAGCAGCGGGCGGAGAAAGATGTAATCGAGGCGCTTCTCTTCCTTGGCGAAGATTTCGTTGATGTAATCCGTGGAGTAGGGGAAGGATTTCATGGTCGCGGGGTGGCGGTGACGAGCAGGCCATGGCGGGGTGCCATGGTGAGCTTGGCGGACATGCAGTGGCGGTCGGCGGGATGCACGGACACACGGCAGCGTCGCATGACGGTGGCGACGATGACGAGCAATTCCATCATCGCGAAGTGCCTGCCGATGCAGATGCGCGGGCCGCCGCCGAATGGGATGTGGGCGCAGGCCGCGCCGGGGTTTGCGGGGTTGGCGGGATCGAAGCGGGAGGGATCGAAAGAGTCGGGATTTTCCCAGAAATCCGGATGGCGCTGGAGGGAAAAGCGGCTGAAGACGACCATGGAGCCACGCGGGATGAGCGCTCCGCCCAGCTCGGTGTCGTGGATCGTGTTGCGGTTCTCGAACCAGAAGGGCGGATGCAGGCGCATGGTTTCCTGGATGGCCATCTCGGTGTATTTCAGGGAACGCAGGTGCTCCTGGGTCAGCGGCCCGTCGCCGACGACCTCGCGGATTTCACCGAGGATGCGGCGCTCGACCTCGGGATGATGGTGCAGCTCGAACCAGAACCACGTCAGCGCAGTCGCGGTGGTTTCGTGGCCGCCGATGATCATGCCGAGGATTTCCTCGCAGACCTCGTCCTCGTCCATCTCCGCGCCGTCCTCATCGCGGGCGGCGAGCAGCACGCCTAACAGATCTTCCTTCGGAGCGCCGCCGACGCGCGCGCGGATCAGGCCGCGCATAAAATCGCGGAAGTCCGCCATCATCCGGCGGACGCGCAGATTGGTGGGCGACGGGAAACGGAGATCGGAGACGAACGGCAGCGGCGGCTTGGCGCTGTAGCGGTTGATGGCCTCAGTCCATTCCCTGATCCTCTCGATCGAGCCATCGAAGCCATCGCTGAAAAACGCGCGGCCCGCGATCTCGAGAGTGAGGCGGTTCATTTCCTCCGCGATATCGAAGAGCCTGTCGGCGGGCAGCACGGCGGAGTCCGTAGCATCGCGCATCAGCAAGAAATAGGAACCGATGGCGGAGGGCGAGAACATCGGCTGCATGAGCTTGCGTTTCCGCTTCCATGCCTCGCCTTCCGCGGTGACAAGGCCGTTGCCGAAGACGTTGCGGAAGTGGTTGTAGATGCGGCTGTTCTTGTCGAAATCGCGGTGCGTTTCCCTCATCACCTGCCGGACGAGCGCGGGGTGGTTGATGAGGTGGAAGTCGATGATGCCCCGATAGCGGATGAAATCGCCGTGGTCGCGGATCAGTCTATCGAAGAAATGAGCGGCGTTTCCCGCAAGCATCCACTGCCGGTGGAACGCCGGGGGCGTGGCAAGGGTGCCTGTGAATTCCGCAGTGTGCTGTTCCGTTGTCAACGCCCGGAGGATAGCAAGCCGGAGCTCGCGTGTCTTGTAAAAGGCTCAGGCCCGTCACTCGCCCGTGAGCTCGTCCCAGGATTTCAATCCCGTGACCGGCAGGAGCGGCGCGGCGGCGGCGTCCCATTCGGGTGTGCCGGATTTGCGGAAAAGTTCCCAGATCTGTTTCTTGCTGTGGGGATCCACGATGGAGTGCGGGGCGTTTCTCCAGAGGCCGAGGCGCAGGCCGCCTTCCTTCGCGTGATCGACGTGGCGGTGATAGATGAAGGCATCGACGAGCGGCAGCCTCCGGCACTTTTCCCATGCGTAGGCGTAGGCGGCGGCCTGGAGGGTCTCGCCATCCGGCTCTAACAGAAGATGGAATCCCTGTTCGGAAAGGATGACACGGCGCGGCTCGCCTTTGAAAAGCAGCTCCGGCTTGCGGAGATGGCGGCACAGCACATCGAGGTTCTTGAAGGTGACCTTGTTGGTATTTTCATCTCCGGTCACCGTCTTGTCCGCCCATGCCCGGGGATTGCCGAGGTCTTCCGGATAGGGATGCCATGCGACATGCCAGTCGAGATCGGCGGTCTGCTTGACGAAGGCATCGAGGTAATCTTTGCCGGGCGCCGCTTCCTCCGGGCTGATGCCATGCATGCCGACTCCCCAGTGGTGGTCGAAGGAAATGTAGAGCCGGGCGTTCGCGGAGGCCGTGCGCACCGCGCCGTGGAGGATGCGGAATGCCTGGGCATACGCGGCGACGGCATCGGCCAACGGCTTTTTCCCCATATTGCACCACATGAAATGGGAGTTCACCTCGTTGCCCACGATCCAGCCCCACACCCGTCCGCACTCGGGGCGCGCACCGCTCCAGCGGGAGGCAATTTCTATACTCGCCGCCTTTAGCCAGGCTTTCCCTTCGGGCGTCACGGAATTGAAACCGGCCACGGTGTATTTGTAATCCTCCCGCGCATCGGGATGGACAACGAGCGCATCGACCGCCGCGTTCTTCGACGGGTAGGCGAGCACGATGAGATACACGAGAATACCCTTGTCGGAGAGCGGCTTGATCTTGGAATCGAGGCTCTTGAGGTAGCTTTCGTTGAAACTGAACTCGTAGCCATCCACCGTGCGCTTGGGGTTTCCCAGTTTCTTTTCCAGATCCACGAGCGCCGTGATGTTGATGTTGACGCCCGCGTGATGGATGCCGAGCGCGAGCGCGTCATCGACCATCTGCACCTGCAAGCCTTTGATGGAGGGAGGGGTTGGAAACGGCGTGGTGTCCTGCGCGGCGAGCGGGACGGCCAGCAGGAGAAAAGGAATGATGCGGAGGATGCGTGTCATGATCGGAAGACTTATGCACGGTTGTCAGTGCGGGGAAAAGCGTTTCCGCAGCAACGGATGGAGGAAATTCGCGAGGACGATGGCGGATGTGCCGAGGTAGAAGGCGGGCTTGAGGTTCGCATGCTCGCCGAAAACGATGGCCGCCGCGAGGATTCCGTAAACGGGCTCGAAATTCGCAGCGAGGTTGAAGTCGTAGGCGGAGATGGTGCGCAGCAGGCGGTTCGTGAGGGCTTGCGCAAAGACCGTGCAGCCCCACGCGAGGATGGCGATCCACAGCCAGTCCATTGTGGAGACAACCGCCAGCGCGGGGAAACCGGCGGGATCAAAAATCGGCACCGCGAGGAAACAGACGAGCGTGGCGGAAACCATTTCCCAGCCGACCATCACCATCGGATCGCCGCCGTTGACGACGATGGTGCGGTTCAGCACAAGGAACACGGCGGCGAGGAATGCGCTCAGCAAGGCCACGCCGAGTCCGAGGGCATGCGCCGTTTCCACCCCTGCGATGAGACAGATCCCTGCGAGCACGATGAGTCCGAGAAACACCTCGAAGGGCTTGATGCGGCGGCGGGTGAGAAGCGGTTCGGTGAAAGCGGTGAATAACGAAAGCGTAGCCAATCCAGCGAGCGCGATGGACACGTTCGCGATCTTCACCGCGCCGAACAGGCACAGCCAGTGCAGCCCGATGATCGCGCCGATCCCTAACAGCTTCCCAATCGCTTTCCCGCCGAGCCAAACTTTCCGATCCTGCTTCACCGTCACCCACAGGAACGCGACAATCGCCGCGAGCAGGCAGCGCCACGTGACCAACACCGGCGCGCTCACCGTGGCGAGCCGGCCGAGGATCGTCGTCGCCGCGAAGATGACGACGAGGAGATGGAGTTGGAGGAGCGTGCTGATGGCGGAGTGAATCAGAAATCCGGGAACAGGTCATCCTCGCGATTCGGGGCGATGGATGCGTGGATTTTCGGCAGCGCGGCTTTCAATTTGAAAAAACCTGCTGTGGCGTGCGGCCAGAGTTTGCGATCCCAATCGCGGACGAAGAAATGCGGTGTGAAGGAGAATTGCTGGGCATCAAGGAAATCATGCGTGAAGCCTACGGTGGGCTGTGAAACGACGATGGAATCGAGCTTCTCCAAGCTCATCCAATCCGCGATCGCGGAGGGAAATGGCTCGATTAAGCGGCTGCCGCTCGTGCGGTTTAGCGTGTCGTTCACCGCGCTGTTGAGGAAGCTGGAGACGAGCGGTGTGGTTTCGAGGGCGGGCGGGATGTAGGCGGCGATGGCGGTGATTTCCCCCAATCTATCCGGCGGCGGAGCTAGGTCGTCGGGAAACATGAGGTGGCCGATGCGGCCGCGCGGTGCGGGATCGGAAGGTAGGAGGAGCGGCTGCCTTTCCGGCACGAAATCCATGGGCAGGGGCGGTGCGGATTCGTGGAGCTGACCCTTGGGATCGAAGCGTCCGTTCGTGAATTTTGCGATGTTTTCGGCGCGGGCGAGGTAGTGTTTCCCCGGCGTGTGCAGACCTGCGACCCAACGCCAAGAGAGCGTGTTCGCCGCGGGATCTCCGTCCAGCAGGTGGCGCAGGAAAAAATCCGCGCCGAGCTGCCAGGGGAGTTTCAGGGTAAAGATCCAGATCGAGGCGAACCACATGCGGGCGTGGTTGTGGAGGTAGCCGGTTTCCAAAAGCTCGCACGCCCAATGATCAAAGCACGCGATCCCGGTGTTTCCTGACACGGCGGCTTCGTAGGCGGTTGTTTTTTCCTGCTCCGCAAGCGTTTCGAGATAACGTCGCCAGACATCGGGACGCATTTCCAGCCAACCTTTCCAATAGGTGCGCCACGCGATCTCTTGCAGGAACTTTTCCGCCGCGCGGGCGCTGTGTTGGGTCAATACCGCGCGGGTGCATTCGTCCTCTGTAACCAGACGGGTGCGGATGTAGGGCGAGAGGCCGGAGACGCCATCGTGATTCCCCGCGCCGAGATCGAAATTCCGCCTCCCGGCGTATCTCGCTGCGTGCGGGACGAAGGCTTCGAGCCGGGCGAGGGCGGCGGCGCGAGTGGGGGCGAGAATCATGCCGACAACTTTCCCGCGATGCGGGATTCGGCAAGAGCTGTCTTGCGGCGCGGGCGGCTGGATGGCAGTTTCCGGAAAATGTCCGAATCGATCCGCGCTGACAAATGGCTTTGGGCGACGCGTTTTTTCAAGACGCGGGCGCTGGCCGGGGAGATCCTTAGCGACGGGAAGGTGAAGCGGAACGGCCATGTGCTGAAACGCTCGTCCTCCGTGCAGGTCGGCGATGTGTTGGAGATCCCCTTCATCGAGGGGCCGGGGTTGAGGGAGATCTTGGTGCGCGGTGTGATCGACAAGCGTGTCGGCGCTCCCGAAGCGCAGGCTTGTTACGAAGAAAGGACGAAGCCGGAGGTGTTCGAGGCTTTGAAAAACTGGCAAATCGCGAAACAGGAAGCGGCGAAGGGACGTCCGACGAAAAAAGACAGGCGCGCGATCGACCAGATCAAGGCGGAATGGGAGTGGGGGATCTGAAACATCCCTTGCGCATCGCGCATGTTGGGCTTTCTTGGCCGCATGAACATTCCTACCCACTTGTTTTCGCATTGGCACTTGTCGGTTCCCTGTCGACCGGGAGGTCTGAGGAGAAGAGCACGAAACAAATGGAGGCGCTGATGCCATTCGACGGCAGGAGGTGCCAGCTGCGCCTCTCCACCGATGCGCGGCACCGCGGATCCTTGATCGCATACGGAGCCGAGTTCCCCACGGAGGACGGGAAATGGATCGAAGTGCGGGTGCCGTTCGAATCGCTCTCACCGACTTGGCGGGGTGACAAGCTCGACGGCCCGCCCCTTGATTTATCCAAGGTCGAGGAGATCGGCATCCTGATCGGTGAAAAAAGGCCGGAGCTTTTGCGATCGAGGTGGATTGGATCGGTGTGGAGTGAGCCCCCCACGGTGGGATGTTTCATTGCCAACGCATGAATTCCGGCCCTGTATGGTCTCGAATTAATCCGTATGAACCTGCCCGCCTCCGTCCGTTTGTCCGATGCCGATCCTTCGTATCCCGTTTTCGAAATCGATCACCCGACCTGTGTGGCTCGCGTGGCGTTGCACGGGGCGCATGTGATGTCTTGGAAGCCTGTGGATGAGGAGGAGGTTTTGTATCTCAGCCCGGATGCCGTTTTCAAAGAGGGCAAGGCGATACGAGGTGGGATTCCGGTTTGTTGGCCGTGGTTCAATGCGCATCCGGCGGATGCGTCGCAGCCTTCGCACGGCCTGGTGCGGGGGCGTCTTTGGGAATTTCTCGGTGCGGCGGAAGATGACTCCGGGGTCACGCTACGCTTCGGAATCCGCGTCGGGATCTGGAATGCGGAACTCAAGGTGAGGGCGGGCGAGGAGCTTGAGGTAATGATTGAATCGAAGAATGTCTCCGAGGTACCCGTCGTGGTCTCGGGCGCGCTGCACACCTACCTCGGCGTTTCCGATATCTCGCAGGTGAGGGTGGTGAACCTGGATGGATGCACGTATCTGGATACCGTCGGCGAGCGGCAGAACAGGAAACAGAAAGGGGATGTGGTTTTCGACAGGGAGGTGGATCGCATTTACGATAGCTCTAGTAGCATACTCCTGGTTGACGACCTTTCCGGCAGGACGATTTTGATCGAGAAAACCGGCAGTCCCTCGACGGTGGTGTGGAATCCGTGGGCTGAGAAAGCGGCGGCCATGGCGGATCTTCCGGATGCGGGATACCAGAAATTCTGCTGCATCGAGGCGGCGATCGCGAACGACAGGGCGGAGATCGTGATGCCCGGTGCCTCGCATGTTTTGATGACGCGCATCAGTGTGGAGGAATGAGGGGACGTGGCGGCGGATTGCATCCGCCATGCCAAACACTGAAATCCGATGATCATTCACGCGAGCTGGATACAGGAATTCCTGGTAGATAATTGGCATGGCGGATGCAATCCGCCGCCACAATCGAATCCGAACGGTATTTCTTGCCGCTTGCACCGGGTCCGTCGCAAATAAGAAAGTGAGCGGAAACGAGCAGAAACCCACACCGCGCGGCGGCATGATCGACGATCTCCGGCGCTTGCCGAGACCGTTCTATCTACTTTTGGCGGGGTCGTTCATCAATCGCTTCGGGCATTTCGTGATCCCGTTTCTGGCGATCTATCTGCGGCAGCTGGGATTCGAGCCGGCGGCGACGGGGTTTGCTCTGGCGGCGTATGGTGCGGGAGGTTTTTTCGCATCGATCCTCGGCGGCTATCTTGCGGATCGGATCGGGAGAAAGCCGACGCTGTTGATCTCCTGTTTCGGAGCGGCGGCGACGATGATGACTCTAGCCTATGCACGGACCATTCCGGAGTTCGTCGTGGGTGCGTTTTTTTCCGGCCTGACGACGAGTCTCTACTATCCGGCTAGTAGTTCACTGACAGCGGATCTGATCGGAAAAGAACTGCGGGTGCGGGCATTCGCGGTGCAGCGGCTCGTCCTCAACCTCGCTACGGCCTGCGGGATGATGACCGCCGGATTGGTGGCGGCGACCTCGTTCTTCTGGCTCTTCGTTGCGGATGCGACGACCACGGTGATCCTCGGGCTGATCATCCTATTCGGGCTGAAGCGCGGGATCGGCAGGAAAGCGGATGTGGCGAAAGCGGGTTGGAGCGTGGCTTTGCCGGTGATCGCAAGGGACGGCGCGTTCCTGCGGGCGGTGGGCGCTTCGTTCTGTGTGGCGGTGGTTTTCTGGCAAACGGGAAGCACGCTCGGGCTGGAGGTCACGGAGGGTGCGGGGCTGGATGAGAAGGCGTATGGATTTCTGTTAGGCCTCAACGGAATCATGATCGTTTTCCTTGAACTACCGCTGACGAACTGGACGCGCCGCCGTGACGCGCAACGAGTGATGGCGCTGGGTTATGCGCTGATGGGTGGTGGGCTGGCGCTGCTGGCGTTCGGCTCTGGCGCGGCGATGCTGGTGCTTGCCATGGTCGTGCTGACCATCGGCGAAATGATCTCCTCTCCGGTGGCCGGCAGCTACATGGCAAACCTCGCGCCGGATGAGATGCGCGGGCGCTACATGGGTTTCGGAGCGTTCAGTTGGAACATCGCCGCCGGGATCGGGCCGATGACCGGGCTGTGGCTTTACGGGATGAGTCCGCAGATTCTCTGGCTATGCTGCGGACTGCTCGGACTCTGCGCGGCGTGGCTGATTCTGCTGAGGGGGAAAAGCTGTGGAGCAATTAGCAGATCGGGAGGTCAATAACCTCTATCGATGCACTTTGACACGTTCTTGGAATCTGTTCATTTCTTGTCCATGAAATGGCTCACTGCTCTTCTCCTCACCGCGCAGCTCACCGCCGCTGATCTTGGGAGCTTGCCTGAAGCTGAACTTCGCGCTCGGGCTGCGAAGGATGACCTGCCCGCAATGGTCGAGCTGGCACATCGGCAACTCCATGGAAAAATCATGCCCTTTGATCAGAAATACGTGCTGGAAACATTCCAGCGCGGATCGGAGGCCGATATCGCGCGCGCCCACACAGGT
Organism: Akkermansiaceae bacterium; assembly: GCA_043747935.1. Taxonomy (GTDB): domain Bacteria; phylum Verrucomicrobiota; class Verrucomicrobiia; order Verrucomicrobiales; family Akkermansiaceae; genus Luteolibacter. The sequence goes on along the minus strand of JAYTOE010000185.1, from coordinate 13,016 downwards.
CTAGCCCTCTGCCATAGTTGGGCTGTGGGGATGGCACTCGACGAAAAGCCAGTCCAAGGGCTTTTGGAAAAGGCGGCGGATATGGGGGATGCGGAAGGCACGTTCCGGCTCGGCCTTTTTTCCCTCGATTCCACAATCCAGTGGCGTGATCCGCAGCTAGGCTTCAAGCTTATCCGGAAGGCGGCCGGGATGGGTTCCATGGACGCGGAAGCATTCCTCGCCAAATGCGCGCTCACCGGCAACGGAGTGCCGAAGGATACGCAGACCGGGCTCACTAAGCTCCACGCCCTTGCGGAGAAGGAGGGCAACACTCAGTCCGCCATCTATCTTGCCTTTCATTTCCGGGACACTGCGCGTGATCCGGATAACGCGGAGAAATTTTTCCGCATGGCCGCTGCACAGAACCACGCTGCCGCATTCATCGCACTTGGAGACAAGGTGCTAGGCAGCAAACCCTGGGAAGCGGGGAAAGCCGCCAAGCTGGAGGGATCGGAGTGGTATCGGAAAGCTATCGCCAGAAATTCCGCGGAGGCCATGCGCAAGCTTGGGGGAATGCAAGTGCGCGATTCCACGGTTCGGAAACCAGGAGAGGACTGGTATCAGTTGTGGTTAGATGCGGATAGCAAAGGCGACGAACTCGCCACGTTCAAATTGGCTGAGATCAATTATCACGCTCCCGGGTATTTTTTCCGCGATCTCGATTGGTCCAAGAGCGCGGCGTTTTATGAGCAGTATCTCTCCGGGAATCCGCAGGAATACAGGAATGTGTATCTCGCGGTGGATCGGCTTCTGGAGATGTATTTCAATGGGGGTCAAGGACTTGAGCGGGATTTCAATAAATGCCTGAAGATCGCCCAAGGGCACCTAGATCTCAATCCTGCTGCTTCCGCTTATGCCGGGCGTATCCTGCTGCATCCAGACGCTCCGATGGGAAAATCCCGCGATCACTTTATACGCGGATACGCATGTATGCTAAGAAGCCGTGCGGTCTGGAAAATGCAGCGCCAAAATCTTTACTGGATCAGCGATGAGGCTCTGTTCGTGCTCCGCAGCCGCCACGGCATGACCCAAGGAGAAGTCCAGCGCGCGGAAGAAATGTTCCGGCAAGGCTACCCGAACCCTGAGACCCCTATTCTACCATGAGAATTTCGCTTACGATCATTGCCTGCCTTTCGATTTTTCAGGCACAGCCGGTCTCGGCGTATCTGTTTGGCGAGACTCCAAAAAGCGAAGCGGCGACGGCACTCAAAAACCGCATTGTGGAGACTTACAAATCTCAGGGCATAGCCACAGCGATCAGCCTTCTGGATGAGGAAGGCCTGGCGTTCATCAAGAAATCGGATGCCCAGGCGCGGTTTGATTTTTTCGATGTATTGTGGTTTGAGGCGAAGAGCGGTGCGGGACGGGATCAAGAGGAATGGCGCATGGCTCTGACCGAGTGGTGTTATCGATACTGCGTGAAAGACGGAGAGAGTTACTGGTCGAGCGTGTGGACACCACTCATGCATCAACGGTATTTCGATGCCGGGAAATATGGTGCGGCGAGGATTGTGATTGATCGCGAACGAACCCGGCTGCTGGAAGAGGGCAAGGAGCTTGAGGTTGATAAGATGAAGACGGTTCGTCCCGCGAATCCTGAATTTCCGGCAGTTGGGTTAAAGACATTGGGAGCTCGCGAGCGGATCTCGGCAAAAGAATTCGCCTTTTTTATGTCGAATGCGGAGCAGGATTTGGCGGAAGGCAGGTGGAGGCGTGCGATGGAAGCTTCTGCTCTTGCTGCGGATGAAAGGATGGGAACGATAAAATGGTATCAAAAGCACCCGAACTTAGTGGATTCTGAGGATAATGTCAGACAGATGACTGGCAAGTGGCGTCAGGCACAACTCAACTTTGCCGAAGGTTACCAGTTTCTCGATCTCGGTGAACAAGAGCTGGCTACGCTCAGGGAGCTTGAGAAGTTCAATAACACAGAACAATTTGGTCGGAACCTTGTGCTAATGGCAGGATGCCGCGCCTTTCACCTCGAATATGTTCTAGAGAAGAAAGGATCGGAGGTGATCACGGAAATGGTTAAAAAGCGCACCGCACTCGCGGCTTATACAGACATATTGAAGGACGATTCCGAGCTGCTTGGTCTGATGATCGCAGATGTTCATTTCCGCCAAGGTGACGCCAGGAGCGGGTGGAGTATGATCGATGAAATCCGCGCGAACAAGGATCTCACACGTGACTCGCGCTTTCAGGTGGATAGCGAATGGTGCAGACACCGGGTGGATGCAGGCCTGACAGACGAGGTGGAGACCGTATTGATTGATCTGCTGAAAATCGCGAGGGAAGGTGGCCTGAAGCGGAGGGAGATCGGGCTTTATGAGACCTATGCCCGTCTATTGGTCGCGCTCGGGCGATACGAGGATGCGCTGGTCATCCAACGTGAGTTGATCCGATTGCTCAGATCCTTCGATCTTTTTCCACGGCTTCCCGGTGCCCTGCATTACCTCGCGGGAATTCATGCGTTGCTCGGTGAGAAGGATCGGGCAGATGCCAGCCTCAAGGAGGCGAACAGGATTTTGGAATCTTCGAAAATACCTGATGCATCGAAAAAGCGGATTCGTGAAATTGTGGATCGTGCGCTGCCCGTGCCACCCGCAGATCGTGACGCGAAAAATCAAGTAGCGGATCTGCAACCCATGAGGGCAATGATGGTGCCGCTAAAGGGACTTCCGGCGCGTGGTTTGTTTACCCTGACAAATCCCTCGGGAAAGGCAGTTTCAGGCAAGCTTCGCTTCCGTGGGGCGGGCTTGGCTTTCAGGGATGAAGAGTCTGTTATGATCGCGGTGGATGTTGCCAAGGCCGGAGGCAAAATGGAGCTGATTCGCCCGGTTTCGATCCCGGCGGGGGATTTCCTTGCGATCGATCTGTCTAGACCCGCAGAGGGCGGCGAGGCGAAGGTATCGGTCATTTGGGAACCCGTAGAGGGCGAAGCTCAGACCGCTGAGTGGATTGCGGAGAGTGCCGAGGAAGGTGTCTCCATCGCGATCACGGATGCGGCGGAGTATCTTGATAACCCCTTCTATCTGATCCCGGTTTACCATCTTCTGCAATACACGGATACCTTCGCGCAAGTGGCGGATGTGCGTGTTGTCGCGTCTGCTCCCGCCCGGATCGAACTGTATGACCAAAACGATGAACTCATCTTCGTCGATGCGGACGGTGACGGGGCTTTCGTTTCCGAAGGAGACATGGTCAGCAAAGACCTCAATCGAAATTTATTCGGGGATCTCACCTTGGATACCAAGCGGCAGGAAATGCGTTTCCGCCTCTTCGTGCGCCCTGCTGCAGTTGTCCCCGGAAAAGAACTCACGCTCGATTTGCAATTGCTTCAACAAGGCGTGTGGGCGACGCATTCCACGGATCGCTTGCTGTTCCCGGCTAAGGGCAAGTGAATAGGATGCCATTGGAATGAGTCCGCAGATGCTTTGGGTATCCTGCGGACTGCTCGGACTCTGCGCGGCGTGGCTGATTCTGTTGAAGGAGAAAGCGCGCCAGGACTGAGGAATACTCCCCTACCCTTTCGGCGGTGGGACGGATGCGGGCGGATGGACGATGATGCGCGCCTCCGGGTTATTGACGATGTAGGAGTAGGCCCAGCCGAGGAGGACGGAGAGCTTGTTGCGGAAGCCGATGAGGAAAAGGATGTGGATGAGCAGCCACGCGATCCAGGCCGGGAAGCCGTTCATGGTGAAAGAGCCGACCTTCATGACGGCGGCGTTTTTTCCGATGATGGCCATCATGCCCTTGTCGGTGTATTTGAAAAGCGGGCGCAGATCGTGTTTGCGGTCGGCGAATTTCGTTTTCTCCAGTCGCAGCTCCTCCTTCAGCAGCGCGGCGATGTGGTCGCCCATCTGAGTCGCGGCGGGAGCGACGCCGGGGACGAATTTCCCCTCGCGGTCTTTCATGTTCGTGAGATCGCCGGCGACGAAGATGTCCGGGTGGCCTGGGACGGAGAGATCGGGCTTCGGGGTGATGCGCCCGGCGCGGTCGGTCTCGACCCCGAGATCCTTGGTGAGCGGATTCGCGGCGATCCCCGCGGCCCAGACGATCGCCTCGGCCTTGAGCGAGGAGCCGTCGAGGAACTGCAACTCGCCTTTCCGGACGTCGGTCACGCGGGTTCCGTTGCGCACCTCGACGCCGAGTTTCTGCAGCCGCTCCTTCGCGTAGGCGGATTGGTGCGGGTCGTAATGTTCGAGGATCTCCGGCGAGTTCTCGATCAGGATCACGCGCAGCTTCGAGGTGTCGATGCGGCGGAAGTTCGATTTCAGCGAGCGGTGGATGAGGTCGGCGCATGCCCCCGCGAGCTCCACGCCGGTCGGGCCGCCGCCGACAATGGCGATGGTCATCAGGCGCTCGCGCTCAGCCAGATCCGTGGTGAGCTCCGCTTGCTCCAAGTTGGAGAGAATTTTGCGGCGGATGTTCTGCGCGTCGGCGAGCGATTTCAGGCCGAGGGAGTTTTCCTCCCACTGGTCATTGCCGAAAAAACCGGTCTTCGCCCCGGCGGCGAGCACGAGGTAATCGAAGGTATAGATCCCGCCGGACTTGCCGGTGACGGTTTTTTCCGCAGGGGAAATCGCCATGACCTCGTCCATGAGCACGGTGACGTTCGCCGCGTCGCAAAGGATCTGGCGGATCGAGCGGGCGATGTCGGGTGCGGCCAGCGAGGCGGTGGCCACCTGATAGAGCAGCGGCTGGAAAAGGTGGTGGTTCGTGCGGTCGAGCAGCGTGACCTCGAAGCTTTTATCGTTAGCGAGCTTACGCGCGCATTCGAGTCCGGCGAAGCCGCCTCCGATGATAAGCACCTTGCGTGGTGCGGTCGCTGCATTGGCCATGTGCGCAGCCTGACACGCTTCCGGCATAAGGGCAAACTGAGCTTGTGAAATTTTTCACAAAGTCTGAGAGAGGCTGACCTACGTTCCACATGCGGGCTTGCGGAAGGGGTGGCGCGGTGTTTCCCTGCGGGCGGATGCACATACGATTCACCGAACAGGAGCTGGCGACGCTCGTTGAGATGCTGAGCCTAGCCGCGAATGTCGCTTCCTGGAACCAGAAGGAGACCGCGGACGCGAAGCTCTCCGAGTACGAGGCCTTCGAGAGCAAGATGCTGGAGAAGGCTGCGCACAGCGGGTTGGGCGCGATGATCGAGTTCGATCAGGAGACGCAGCGTTTCCGGGTGAAAAAGGAGGTCGAGGAGACGCTTTTCTACCACGAGTGCTACGAGGAATTCCGCAACGAGAGCTTCTGGGACGAGATGACCGTGCGCCTCGCCGACCGGGATCTCGCGAAATCCATCGGCCTCAAGGCCTGGGAGGCGATGAGCGAGGAGGAAAGGCGGGCGAAAACCGTTTCCTCGGAGAAGCGCTACTGGGAGGAGTTTTCCAAAAACGGCATCGAGCGCGTGGTGGTGATGACCCCGCCGAACGAGGGTTGAGCGGGCGCGTCCTCACGCCTTCGCCTTGGCCGCCTTCTTGGCGGGGCGGCGAGGATGGAGACTTTAGGCGGGATCGGTCAGCCCTTTTTCTCAGTCTGTCTCTTTGCTTATTATCGTCTACGAACCATTCCCATCAAAAGTCCAACGCCAAGGAGCATCACGCTCGATGGCTCCGGCACAATAAGTGCCGACATGCCGGTAAGGCCGGTGAGGGAACCGTCGCCGATCGTACCCACGAGAGACGCCGCACCCGTAGCGAGATTAACCGTATGAAGACTTGGTGATGCTCCTATGCCTGAACTCAACGCAGCGTATGCGATGCCGCCCTGGGAAATATCAAATTGTGTTTCGCCAAATGTATTCACACCTAAAGCACCGATCGTTGTCACCAGACCGCCATTCGGACTTGGAGATCCATCGACTCCACCGATGCGAACGAGATTATCTGAGCTGGCGTCGATAGCGAACAACGTTGTTGCTGTAAGGACATTCGTATCGTTACGATCATACGCAGCGGCGACGATGTCACCGGAGGGGCTCAACGAGGTATCCTGCAATACCAGTGCCCCCGTGTCTGGATGGTAGCGTATGCTAAGATCCTGATCATTGACAATCCGGACTCGATCGGGAACAGGATTAAAATCAAAACCCCAGAAAGTACCAGCAAAAGTGTTGGATCCGCTCCCTACTTGAGTCGCCACAGCAGTGGTCGTATTCAGCGTGTAGAGCCGGTAGGCGCTGCCGGGAGAGTTGCCCCATGCATAGAGTCCCCCGTTAAACGGGCGGAAATCGATTCCTGCGATCTGTTCCCCGGCACCTTGATTAACAAGCCCCGAGATTGCGACGTTACTGATTAGCGTGCCGGGAGTAGCGCTATCGAAGCTAATGAGGTTTCGATTTACCGTCGTAGCGTAAATAATTGCCGCCGACGCTTGTGATGGAGCCAGCGTAAGAACGCTTCCGAAAACCAGCATAACACTCTTCTTAATTTTTTTCATTTTGACCCTTTCAAATTGAGGAACAACGCGCACTGCCAAAACAAAATTAACAGGCGTAAGAGACCAATTAGCGATCTCATCGGCACCACGCAACTCATTTCATGTTTTTTGAAAATTTTTGGTGATCGCTCCGGTTCTTCGCGATCCCTCAAAAGAGTCAAAATACCCTACTTCTGTAACGATGCGGCAGCGGTGGTTGCCCTATACCACCGCCTTTCTACGTCCGCATCCACGGTGCTATGAATGATCGGCGAGTCCTTCGACGGCTGCCTGGAGCCGGGTCGCGATGGCGTCCCAGCCCGTCCGGTTGTCCGGGCAATCATCGAACCTGATGGGCTTGCCCACCGTGACGGACAGGCTCAGCGGTTTGGGAAAACGGCTGCCGGGAGGAAGGGCGCGGAAACATCCTTCGAGGCGGCATGGCACCACTGGCACCGCGCTTTCCGCCACCATTCTTCCGATTCCGCTGAGGAATTGCTGCATTTCCCCCGTGCGGCTGCGGGTGCCTTCCGGAAAGACGATGAAGACCGCATGATCGCGGGACAGCCTCTCGCGCATCTCCTCGAGGTCGTGGCTGCGGATGCCGGTGCGGCGTATCGCCAGGGCATTGAGAAACCACGCAGCGAAGGCGGCGATCGGGCGTTTCCCGAAAAAAACATCACTCGCGGCGATGGGGAAGACGTCATCCCGCCATTTCGTCGGCAACAGGGACGCCAACAGCAGTGTGTCGAGGTGGCTGCTGTGGTTCGAAATCAGGACGAAAGGAGGGCTAGCTGGAAGGTTTTCACGACCCGTGATGCGTGGCCGATGCCAGACATGGAGCATGGCGCGGAGAAGCGTCCACCAGAACAGGCGCGCCACGCTGGAAGCCAGGCCGCTCTCGCGTGAGAGGCTGCGGTGGCGGTCGATGCCGCGCAGATCCCGATCCCGAGCCGGTTCGAATTCCCAGCCGTTCATGGGAGTCCCCCGGTGATGATGCGCTCGGCCTGGCCCTTGCCGAGCGTACCGAGGATGAGGGACAGGAAGTGGTAATACATCGGTGCGATGATGACGAGGCTGTCGAAACGATCCAGCAGCCCACCATGCCCCGGCAGCAGGTTGCCCAGATCCTTGATCCCGATGTCACGCTTGATCGATGAGAGTAAAAGGTCGCCGAACTGACCGAAACCGCTGATGCCGATGCCCAGGATGATCAGGTTGCGCCAGCTGTCCATCGGGGTGCCTGTAAACAGTACGAAGTGACCCACGACGAGACAAAGGGCGGTGGTGAGCAAAAGGGCTCCGACGGCTCCGGCGACGGTCTTGCCCGGGCTGGTGTTCGGGAGGAGTTTGCGCCCTCCGCACAGTCGGCCCGAGCAGTAAGCGAAGATGTCGTTGAGCTCGACACTGACCAGCAGCATGAGCAGCAGCGGGCGGTAGTTGGGATCCGTGGTGAACAGGGCGAGATAGCTCAGGGAAAAGCCGAAAAACAGGAAGCCCATGATGCCAAGCCCCACCCGCTGGATGAAGCCGCGCGGCCGATCCTGCGGGATCATCACCATCACGATCAGGCCGATGCCGAGGATGGGCGTGGCGAAAAAGAGGCGTGGATAATTGTCGATCACCGCGAACGAGACCAGGCAGAGGCTGATCACCGCGGCGAGGCCGATCAGCTTTTCCCGGAAGATGCCGGTGGCGCGCGCGAACTCCCGGAAGCAGCAAAGGCTGAGGACGAAAACACCGACGATCACCCATGCCGCACCCAACAGGATGGGGACGACCAGCCCTAGGCAAATCCAGATCCATGACCGCCACCGCGCCCACAGCTCGCTGTAGGTTGCATCCGAAACGCCGACCGTTTTCCGCAGCACCTTGAAAACGAGCGGAGCGATCAGGAGAGCGGCCGCAATCCCGATCACCGCACCGACGGTCAGCGGATGATCGAAGGCCTCTTCATAGCCGAAAAAGCGCTCTTTGGTCGCGTCATTCATACGCCCCCTCCCTTGAGGGTTTTCGCACATCGCCGCAGCCGTCGCGCCGAGGTGACGGCGCATCCGACGATCACCGCCATCAGTGCCAGGGACAGCACGCCCGCATCAGGGATGGCGGCTGTTTTTGGCTGCCAGGAAACGGGAGCAATGGCCGCATACAGCGCGGCTGAGACGACGACGAACATGCGGTGCGTTTTCGACATCGGGCCGCTGAAGTCCGCCGGGGTGCCGAGCGCGCAGCCCTGCACCCGGACGTAAGCGGTGAAGACCGCCATGATCGCCGCAGCGTAGCCGAGTTCGGGGATTCCGCCGACCGCATAACCCACGCCCACGAGGGTCACGCTGTCGGAAAGGCGATCCGGCACCTCGTTGAAAAGCTCGCCCCCCGGTGATGCCTTGCCCGTGGAGACAGCCACCATCCCGTCGAGCATGTTGCACATGCCCCGGATGAGGATGAACGCGCACCCCGTCACCAGCAGCAGGGCGGGCCGGTCGGATTCGCGGGTCGCCACGAAGGCCGCGCCCGCCGCGAGGCTTGCAAAAAATCCCGCGACGGAGATTGAGTTGGGCGATACTCCGCGGGCCGCAAGCCATGCGGCCGCCGCGTGGGAGGCTCCCCATTTCCGGGCACCCAGGGGTCGCCGCTCTGGTTGGTATTCCTTTTTCATCATGGCTGTTTCCATCCCATCAGGAACATCCCCAACACGAGAACCGCCATGCCCACCACGTTGACCGGACGTAAAGGAACTGACCCGTCGCCCCCATGAGAGAGGCGATGAAAAAAAAGGCCACTGAAATGAGCGGGGTTTTCATCTGACAGAGAAATCCTCCACGGTCATAGAGCCTGCCGCTGTTCCGCCGACGATGTCAAGCCCGCATGCCCGCATGGTGCCGCTGGCTGTGCGGGTTCCCGCTGATCCGAATACACGGATTCTCACTCCTTCGCCTTGGCCGCCTTCTTGGCGGGGCGGGGAGGGAAATCGAAGCCGATCTTGGCGGTTTCCGTGTCGAAGGTGAGGTGGGCGTCGAACTTCCGTTTCGTGCGGTTCGAGACGAAGCCCTTGAGCAGGTCGGTCTTGCCTTCGGAGATGAGCTTGAGCGCCTGATCCTCCGGGATCTCGCGCTGGAGGATGGATTTCCCGATGCGCACCCCGTGCGGATCCTTTTTCGTGACGATGTCCGGGACGTGATATGCCTTGTCGGTCGCGTAAACCTTGTGCGACTTGCCATCCGGCGTGACGGCGGTGCCGATGAGCATTTCCTCGGTGAGCTCGGGAGCCTTGTCGTCATCGCCTTCGAAAAGGAACGCGACCTTGAACTTCGCGTCGATCTGGAGCGAGGCGTCGAAGGGTTTGTTGAACTTCGACTTAAACCCTTGCAGCGGGCCGACGATTCCGTTTTTCAGAAGCGTGCGCAGTTCGTCCTCGGTGAGCAGACGGCCGGCGATGTGCTTCTTGATCTTGATGGGAATCTCCGGGTCGCGGGATTCGTAGGTGGCGTCGGTCTGGCGGAGGATGAGCTTGCCGTGGATGGGATGCTCGACCTCGACCTCGGCATAAACGGTGTTCTTGGCCTCATCGGCGAGGCCGCGGGCCTTGGTGACGATGTCGTTCGTGTAGCCGATGATCTCCCGCATGAAATCGCCGCGCTTGAGCGCGCCGTGCTCCATCTGGCGGAGCTTGTATTCCCAGTCCCCGGTGAGCCTTGGCGAATAAAGCCCCTCGATATCCATCTGGCGGACGAGCTGGATGAGCCGCAGGCCGGAGGGAGTTACGATCAGTTCGCGTCCTTCGCGGAGGAGGTATTTCTGGGCGATGAGGCCTTCGATGGTCGCCGCGCGGGTGGCGGGTGTGCCGAGGCCGCGCTCGGCCATGGCCTCGCGGAGTTCCTCGTCGTCGACCAGTTTCCCGGCACCCTCCATCGCGGAGAGCAGGGTCGATTCCGTGAAGCGGGCGGGCGGGCGGGTCTGCTCGTGAATGAGCTCCACGGGATCGGCCTTGGCGGTTTCGTCTTTGGAAATGCCGGTGAGCCCGTCCTTTCCGGCGGCGACGCCCGGCTTGCGGCCATAGACCTCCAACCAGCCCGGAACGGTAAGTACGCGGCCTTCGGTTTTGAAAACATCCTTGTTGCCGCCTTCGGAAATGGTGGAGAGACGCGTGGTCTGCTCGAACTCTGCCTGCGGATAAAACACGGCGATGAAGCGTTTCACGACCATATCATAGACCTTCTGCTCGGTCTCGGAGAGTTTCGCGATCGTGCCGGTCGGGATGATGGCGAAGTGATCCGATACCTTGGCGGTGTTGAAAATGCGCTTCGATTGATGGAGGCGCGGCCCCTTGTCGTCCTTTCCGGCGAGCACGGCTTTCGCGTATTTCGCCACATCGAGATCGCTGTTGCCGATCTGCTTGAGCGTGTCGCGGACGTTCTGGACATAATCTTCCGGCAGGTAGCGGGAATCCGTCCGGGGATAGGTGAGCACCTTGTGTTTCTCGTAAAGCGCCTGTGCGATCTGGAGGGTGCCCTTCGCGGAAAAGGGAGCCTCGCGCTGGAGGGTGGTGAGATCGTAAAGCTGCGGTGCGATCTGCGTGCTGGATTTCCGCTCCTCGGAGATCTCAGCGGTCTTGCCATGGCAGCGCGCCACGATTTCCTCTGCGAGCCGCTGGTTCCAGATGCGGTCGGCGCGACCGTGCGGCTTGTCCTCGGATTTTTTGAAATCGGTATCGATCCATTTACCGAGGAAGTCCCCCGCGGAGACGTGGAAGGTGCCGTGAACCTCGAAATAAGGCTCGGTCTTGAACGCCTGGATTTCCTCCTCGCGGCCGGCGAGGATGGCCAGGGTCGGCGTCTGCACGCGGCCAGCGGCGGTGATGTTGAAGCCGCCGTGGCGGGAGTTGAAACAGGTCAGCGCGCGGGTGGCGTTGAGGCCGACGAGCCAATCGGACTCGGAGCGGCACTTCGCGGCATCGGCGAGCGGGCGCATCTGCTCGTCGCTGCGGAGATTTTCCCAGGCGGAAACGATGGCACCGGTGGTCATCGACTGCATCCAGAGGCGCTTGACCGGTTTATTGATTTCCCCGATCTCCATGATGTAGCGGAAAATCAGCTCACCCTCGCGGCCGGCGTCGCAAGCATTGACGATGAGATCCACGTCCTTGCGCTTCGCAAGCTTCAGCACCTTTTTCAGGCGCGGCTCGGATTGCTCGATGGGATCGAGTTCGAATTTCTCGGGGATCGCCGGCAGGACGGTGAAATTCCACGCCAGCTTCTTGCCGTTCGGCCCCATCGGCATGCGCAGCTCGACGAGGTGGCCGACGGCCGAGGTGATGATCGCCGTGTCGTTCTCAAAGTGGATGTCGCGCCCGGCTCCGACCTTGTCGAACTTGCCTAGAGCTTTGGAAAGCGCCTTGGAGAGGTCGGCCATAACCGACGGTTTTTCCGCAATGATCAGTATTTTTCCCATGGATATTGGCTTTTCGAAAAGGGTTGTGTCGGGAGGGGACTAGGCAGGGATTTTCCGGAGATGCAAGGAGGAAACGATTTTGGGTAGGGGAGCTTCCGGCATAACCAGCCGAATATCCCCTCTCCCGCCGCCCGACTTCCATCTTGCAAGCGCGGCGGATCAGGTTGATGATCCGCATATGGAAATGATCGATCCACGCAAAATGCCACGGGCGATTGTCTTCTTGCTTGTTCGCCTTCGTTTAGAGCCAAAGACCGCATCGCAGGACTCTGATTCGGGTGATCTGAGAATCGAAAAAATCAAACGCCTCATCGAAACCTGCCGCCATGGCATCCATGATCTCTCCCTAGTGTTTTTCGGCTACGGCGGGGGAACCGGCTCGCATGAACATGCCCTACGAACTCGGCATTGATCTCGGCGCCCGTTGGTTTGGAAAAGCACCGCTCGACCGCAAAGTGACCTTGTTTCTCGAAAAGACCTCCGGATCGGTGAAGAGGGCACTCTCCGAATTCACGAACAACGCCCGCCTTTAGATCAACTCATTATAAAGCCAAAGCGCCAAATATCACCGTTGGGTGGCATGGTCTGAAGAGGATCAGATCTATATCGGATTTGCCGACAGTCACCGGTTTTCTGGCGAAAACTCACTCGGCCGGCTTTGGCATGATGGGGGATTCCCAGCCGGCGAGATCGGCGGGCTTCACCTTTTTCGCGTGGCCGGCGAAGGCGAATGTATTCGGTTGGTAGGGGCCGACGAAGGAGATGTTGAGGTCGGGCTTGATTTCCTTTTCCATGCCCATGGTCCAGAGGGTTCCGTTGAGGATGAGGCGGCGGTAGTTCTCATCGAGGATATCCTCGGAAGCTCCCTGGGTGCTGTGGAAAACGCGATGCATCGAGCCGTCCTTGGCGGCGTATTGGCGAGTCCATGTGGAGGGCATCGGGGGCTTCTTGGTATCCGGCTCCGCGTTCGGATCCATGGAAACGAGCGGTTGAGAAGTGGTGAGGACGGTGAAGTCCGGTGCGGCTTTCCCGACATAGGCACCGGCGTGGGTGAATGCGGTCTCGCCGACATCGGTGAGGATCACGTTTCCGCGCTGTTCGGGGAC